>NZ_JBTLRM010000001.1:215001-356063 GCF_054482755.1 Roseivivax sp. CAU 1761 | reverse complement strand
CGCCGCGCCGGGCCGGGTCATCCCGCCTGCGCCGCGGCTCTTGCGAGCGACCGCGGGCGCGCATGCGCCCGGCCCGCCGCCCCGCGGACCCGCTGCGCGGAACTGACGGCGGACCAGATGGAGTTCCGCGTCACCGCGATGCGCTGCGCCGCAAACCGGTTGCGGCTGAAGATCGGCGCGGCGCGCCCCCGCCCGGGCGCCGTGCACCGGATCTGGATTCTGCCCGAGACCGGACCGGCCCGCGCCCTCGGCGTGCTGGCCGCCCGCGGGACGCAGAGCCTGACCCTGCCGCCCGCCGCCCCCGACCTGCTGCTGGCGATCAGCCGCGACCCCGCCGGCCGGCCGGCCTCGGGGCGGCCCGAAGGGCCGATCCTCGCCGCGGCGATCCTGCCCGCGCCCTGAGGTCGGAACCCGGATGCCGCCCCGCGCTACGGGGCGAGGATCAGCACCTGCACGTCGGCCACGTTGGTGCCGGTGGCCGGGATCCGCACCAGATCGCCCGCCGCCTCGAGCGCGTGATAGCTGTCATTGTCGGCCAGCAGCGCCTCGGGGTCGAGCCCGCTGGCGCGGATGCGTCCCGCGGTGCCGGCATCGACCAGCCCGCCCGCCGCATCCGTCGGCCCGTCGCGCCCGTCCGTGCCGCCCGACAGGAAGGCCCAGGTCCCGGCCGCCGCGGTCGGCGCGCCGAGCGCCACCCGCAGCGCCAGCTCCTGGTTGCGCCCGCCCAGCCCGCGGCCGCGCAGCGTCACCGTGGTCTCGCCCCCGAAAAGCAGCGCCGTGGGCCGGTCGGGGGCCGCGAACTCCCCGAGGATGCGTTCGGCGGCCGCGCCGACATCGCCGACCAGCCGGTCGTCGACGACGCGTACCGCCAGGTCCAGCGCCTCCGCCCGCGCCGCCATCGCCTGGAGCGATTGCCGGTTCGAGCCGATCAGGTGGTTGGCCGCCTCCGGCACCGGTCCCGGATCCGGCGCGCGCTCCAGATGCCGGCGCGCCGCCTCGGGCAGGCGGTCCCAGAGATCGGCCTCCTCGAGCAGCCGCCGGGCGCTGGCCGGAGTGCCGATCGGGCCCACGGTGGGCCCCGAGGCGATGGCGCGCAGGTCGTCGCCGATCACGTCCGAGAGGATGTAGGCGGTCACCGGCGCCGGCGCGGCGCGGCGCAAAAAGCCGCCGCCCTTCAGCTCGGACAGCTGCTGGCGCACGTGGTTCATCCGCACGATGTCGAGCCCGCCGGCCAGCAGCACCTCGTTCACCGCCGCCTTGTCCTGCAGCGTCAGCGGCGCCACCGGGGCCGGCAGCAGCGCCGAGCCGCCGCCCGAGATCAGCGCCACCACGCGGTCCTCGGGCCCGGCGGAATCGAGCAGGTCGAGCACCGCGCGGGCGGCCTCCGCCCCGGCCGCGTCGGGCACCGGATGGCCGGCCCGCAGCACCCGCGCCCCGGCCACCGCGCGGTCGTTCTCGTGATGGGTCACGGCCAGCGCCTCGCAGCCCGGTCCGGCATGGCGCAGCGCCTCGTCGAGCATCAGCGGCGCGGCCTTGCCCACGGCGATCAGGATCAGCCGGCCCGGCGCCTCGGGCAGCGGATGGGTGCGCAAGGCGCGCGCCAGCGCCCGGGCCGGGTCGGCGGCCGCCACTCCGGCATCGAAGAGGTCGCGGGCAAGCGTGCGGAACTCGGTCATGTCGGGCCTCTCGCAGGTTCGGCGCCATCAAGGGCGGGAGCCCCGCGGCTGTCAACCGCGGGGCCGCCGCGGTGCCCCGAACCATGGCGCCGCAGCCCCACCCGATCGGGCGGTGTGACCTGTCGCCCGGGCGGGTGGGCATGGTAGCATGGCGCCATGAGCGCCATCGCCCCGCCCCGCCCCAACCTCCGTGTCGGCCTGATCCTGGCCGAACGCTTCACCCTGTCGGCCTTCGCCAATTTCGTCGACGTGCTGCGGCTCGCCGCCGATGAGGGCGACCGGTCGCGACCGATCCGCTGCGCCTGGTCGGTGCTGTCCGCCGACATGGCGCCGGTGCGGTCGAGCTGCGGCGTCACCGTGGCGCCGAACGAACGCCCCGGGGCGCCGGGCCGCTTCGACTACGTCGCGGTGGTCGGCGGTCTGCTCGACGAGGCGCACGGGCTGCGGCCCGACCAGGTCGCCTTCCTGCGCGCCGCCGCCGCCGCCGGGGTGCCGCTGATCGGGCTCTGCACCGGCACCTTCCTGCTGCACGAGGCCGGGCTCATGCAGGGCTACCGGGCCTGCGTGAGCTGGTTTCACCACGACGATTTCCTCGAACGCTACGACGGGCTGCTGCCGGTCTCGGACCGCATCTTCGTGGTCGACCGCGACCGCCTGACCTGTTCCGGCGGCGCCAGTGCGGCGCATCTGGCGGCCTATCTGGTGGACCGTCACGTCGGACGGTCGGCGGCCCGCAAGAGCCTGCACATCCTGATCATCGACGAGGCCATGCACCCCGACGAGCCGCAGCCCGGCCTGCCCTCGGATCTGCACACCCGCGACCCGCTGGTGCGCCGCGCCGTCCTGCACATGCAGCAGAGCCTCGACGATCCGCCGAGCGTGGCGCGCATCGCCGCGGCCGTGGGCGCCGGGCGGCGCAAGCTCGAACGCCATTTCCGCGAGGCGCTGGGGCTGAGCCCGGCCGAGGCCTTCCTGCGGCTGCGGCTGGCGCAGGTGCGGCTCCGGCTCGAGACCAGCGACCGGCCCGTGGCGGAGATCGCGGCCGAGACCGGGTTCTGCGACGCCTCGCACCTGATCCGAACCTTCCGCCGCCACCAGGGCACCACACCCGAAGCCTGGCGCCAGAGCCACCGGCCGCAGCCCGCCGCCGCCCCCTGACCCCAAGCGGGGCCGCCCCGATCCGCCGCGACGGCCAATCGTGGCGGGGGCGGCCAGCGGCGGAATCGATCGCGCGTCAATCCGGTCTCGGCACGCTCGCCCGCGACGATCCCGGCAGCCGCAACGACCGGAGGCGGGGCGATGGACATCACTACACGGGGCGCCATGGCGGGGCACCCGCGCCCGCAGCCCGGCTGCGGCACTGCGCTGGTGGCCGGCACGGCGGTCCCCACCCGGGACGGCACCCTGCCGGTCGAGGTGCCGGGCCCGGGCGACCGGGTGATCACCCGCGACGCCGGCAGGGCAGTGCTGCGTGAGCTGCGGTCGCGTCTTCTCACCGCGCCGACGCGGATCCGGGCGGGCCGCTCGGCGACCTGGGGCCCGACCGCGACGCCGTCCTGCGCGCGGCGCTGGCGATCCCGGTGCGCGACTGGCGCGCCCGGGCGCCGTTCGGGCGGGCGCAGGCGCTGGTCCCGGCAGGGCGCCCGGTCGACGGCGCATTCGTGCGCCGGCTCGCATCCCGCCCGGTCGCGGTGATCGCGCCCCGTCTTCGACCGCCCGCACCTGGTCTGTGGCGACGGGCAGGAACTGGCCGCCAACCGGCCCGACCGCGCCGCCGCCTGAACAGGGCGCCTCAGGCGCCGAGATCGCGGAGCAGGCCGGGCAGCGCCTCGGGCAGGTCTTCCGCGATCAGGCCCGGGCCGAAGCGGCGGGCCGCCTCGGCGTGCAGCCAGGCGGCGCTGGCGGCAGCCTCGGGCGCCGGTGCGCCGCGGGCCATGAGCCCCGCGACCAGCCCCGCCAGCACGTCGCCGGTCCCCGCCGTCCCGAGCCAGGGCGCGGCGTCCGGACCCACCGCGGCGTTGACCCGGAGCGCGCCGTTGGGCGCGGCGATCACCGTGTCCGGGCCCTTGAGCAGGATCGTGCAGCCGGCGCGCGCCGCCGCCTCCCGGGCTGCATCGAGGCGGGAAAAGGCCGGGCCGCGCGCCGCCGGGGCGCGCAGGCGGTCGGCCAGATCGGGAAAGAGCCGGGCGAATTCCCCACCATGCGGGGTCAGCACGCAGGCATCGTGCAAATGCTCGAACAGCCTCTCCGGTCTCTTCGCGAAGGCGGTCAGCGCGTCGGCGTCGAGCACCGTGGCGCGCCCCGCGCCAAGCGCCGCGGGCACCAGGTCCGCCGCACGCGCCAATCCAAGCCCGGGGCCGAGGCAGAGGGCGTTGAGCCGCGCATCCTCGAGCGCCGCCGACAGCGCCCCGGCATCCGCGACCCGACGCAGCATCAGCGCGGTGATCTGCGCCGCCACTTCGGGCTCGGCCTCCGCCGGCGCGCCCAGCGTGACCAGGCCGGCGCCGATCCGCAGCGCCGCGCGGGCGGCGAGCCGCGCCGCGCCGGTGCGCCCGGCCCCGCCGGTCAGCACGAGCGCGTGGCCGTGATCGTATTTGTGCGCGCCCGGCCGCCCGGCCTTGGCGAGCGGCCAGACCGGCCCGGTCAGCAGCTGCGCCGCGGCGGGGGCCGCGCCGATCCCGATGTCGCGGATCGCCAGCCGGCCGGCCAGTTCCGCGCCCTCGGCCAGCACGTGGCCCCGCTTGGCGCTGTGGAAGGTGACGGTGAGATCGGCGCCCGGCGGCCGCGCCTCTGCGTCGCCGAGCACGCGCCCGCTATCGGCGCAGACGCCGCTCGGCATGTCGACCGCGACGCGGCGCGGGTTCGCCGGCACCAGCCGGTGCAGTCGGCGCAGCAGATCGCGGTCGAGGGGCCGCGCCAGGCCGGTGCCGAACAGCGCGTCGACGACGAGATCGGCCGGCGGGCCGTCGCCGTCGAGCGCCGCGATGGCGCCGAGCGCACGCCAACGGTCGCGCATCGCCGCCGCGTCCCCGGTGAGGCGGCCGGGATCGCCGAGCGCCTGCACGGTGACCTCCCAGCCGCGGCCGTGCAGGGCACGGGCGATGACGTAGCCGTCCCCGCCGTTGTTGCCGGGTCCGCACAGCACCAGCGCGCGATGCGCCCCGAGCCCCAGTTCCGGCCAATGCGCGAGCAGCGCGGCGACCACGCCCTGCCCGGCCCGCTCCATCAATTCTCCGCCCGAAACCTCGCCGGATGCCATCGCGGCTGCCTCGGCATTGCGCATTTCGGCGGCACTCATCAGGTCGGGCACGCATCCTCCGATTCAATTCCGATACATTCTTGTGCGAAACGCACAAAATTTGTGCATATGCTCCGTCGCGCCGCGCCCGAACCTTGACCGGGCCGGCTCGGCGATTGTGGCACCCCGCGAGACATGGTCTGAGGCTCGCAAATGCCAACGAGGAGGCCGCGGCGCATGAAGAAAATCGAGGCGATCATTAAGCCCTTCAAACTCGATGAGGTCAAAGAAGCGCTTCAGGAAAGCGGCATCCAGGGGCTCTCGGTGGTCGAGGTCAAGGGCTTCGGCCGGCAGAAGGGCCACACCGAACTCTATCGCGGCGCCGAATACGTCGTGGATTTCCTGCCCAAGGTGAAGATCGAGGTGGTGCTCGACGACGATCAGGTCGACGCCGCCATCGAGGCGATCATCGCCGCGGCCAAGACCGACAAGATCGGCGACGGCAAGATCTTCGTCAGCCCGGTCGAGCAGGCGATCCGCATCCGCACCGGCGAAACCGGCTCCGACGCGCTCTGAGCCCGCCTCCGCCCCCGCAATTCGGTCGGCGCCGGGCCATCCCGCCCGCGTCCCGCCGACCGCGCAGCCACACTCCCGAACCGATGAGAAAGAAGGAATCTGGGAATGAGTAATTCGGACGTTCTCAAGCTGATGAAGGACGAAGACGTCGCCTATGTCGACATTCGCTTCACCGACCCGCGCGGCCGGCTGCAGCACGTCACGCTGATGGCGGACCAGGTCGACGAGGACTTCCTCGAGGAAGGCTTCATGTTCGACGGCTCCTCCATTGCCGGCTGGAAGTCCATCGAGGCCTCGGACATGAAGCTCATGCCCGACACCACCACGGCCTATATCGACCCGTTCTACGCCGAGAAGACCATCTGCATCCACTGCACCGTGGTCGAGCCCGACACCGGCGAACCCTATGAGCGCGACCCGCGCGGCACCGCCGTGAAGGCCGAGGCCTACCTGAAGGCGTCGGGCATCGGCGACACCTCCTATTGGGGTCCCGAGGCCGAGTTCTTCATCTTCGACAACGTGCGCTACTCCAACACCATCAACAAGGTGTCCTACGAGGTCGACGCCATCGACGCGTCGTGGAACTCGGACACCGAGTACGAGATGGGCAACACCGGCCACCGTCCGGGCGTCAAGGGCGGCTACTTCCCGGTCAACCCGACCGACCACGCCCAGGACCTGCGCTCCGAGATGCTCTCGACCATGAAGCGCATGGGCATGAAGGTCGACAAGCACCACCACGAGGTGGCGTCGTGCCAGCACGAGCTCGGCATGATCTTCGGCGGGCTGGTCGAGCAGGCCGACAACCTGCAGAAGTACAAGTACGTCATCCACAACGTGGCCGAGGCCTACGGCAAGTCGGCGACCTTCATGCCGAAGCCGATCTACGGTGACAACGGCACCGGCATGCACTGCAACATGTCGATCTGGAAGGACGGCAAGCCGCTGTTTGCCGGCGACAAGTATGCCGATCTGAGCCAGGAGGCGCTGCACTTCATCGGCGGCATCCTGAAGCATGCCAAGACGCTGAACGCCTTCACCAACCCGTCCACCAACTCCTACAAGCGCCTGATCCCGGGCTTCGAGGCGCCGGTGCTGCGCGCCTACTCGGCCCGCAACCGCTCGGGCTGCGTGCGGATCCCGTGGACCGAGAGCCCGAAGGCCAAGCGCGTCGAGGCCCGCTTCCCGGACCCGTCGGCCAACCCCTATCTGTGCTTCGCGGCGCTGCTGATGGCCGGTCTCGACGGCATCAAGAACAAGATCGATCCCGGCGAGGCGATGGACAAGAACCTCTACGACCTGCCCCCCGAGGAGCTGGAAGGCATCCCGACGGTCTGCGGCTCGCTGCGCGAGGCCCTGCAGTGCCTGAAGGACGACCACGAGTTCCTGCTCGCCGGCGACGTCTTCACCAAGGACCAGATCGCGGGCTACATCGACCTGAAGATGGAAGAGCTCGAGCTCTACGAGCACACCCCGCACCCGGTCGAGTTCAAGCTCTACTACAGCTGCTGATCGCTCCCTTTCGGGATCGCGGAAGCCGGGCCGGAAGGCCCGGCTTTCGTCGTTTCAGACCCGACCCCGAGGCGTCGCGCGGGACCGCGGCAATGGCGCGCGCCGCGCCGGGCTATGCCCGGATCGCGCACGGCACCGCTGCGAATTGCGGCGAAAGCGCCGCATTTCTGCCGCGCAATCTGTCCCGTTCGGTCGCAAACGTTTCAATCTTGGGTTGCATCCTTCCCTCAGTCCGCAATTCGGACAAGTGGGGATAAAGTCATGAACGAGAGCGGATACACCGCCACCATTCTGTGCGACGCCGCCGCGCTGCCCGCGGCCGCCGCCATGCAGGACATTCTTGCCGCCGCCGAAGCGGCCGCCGCGGCGGCGCTGCCGGAGCGACGGCTGGCGCAGGTCACCTGCGAGCTCCGCCAGGGAAGCGGCCCGGACGAGGCCGCGCTGGAGATCGGGCTCGCCGGCGCCGCGGAAGACCGGGGCAGCCAGCTGGCCGCGCTCTGCTTCCATCTGCTGCAGCGCCTGCCGGCCCGCGGCATCGTCTGGCCCGGCAGCCGCACCGTGCTGCCGCGCGACGCCTTCCTCGCGACGCTGGCCGCCGAGTTCGGCGCCGTGCCGGCGAGCGGCCCGGCCGCGGCCTGCGCCGACCGCATCCACCCGCGCCGTCCCGTGCGCCCGGCTCAGCCGCAGGCGCCGCGCCGGCCCCGGCCGGTCGACGAGGCCACCCGCCTGCGCGCCACGCTGCGCCGCGCCGCCACGCCCGAGGAGCTGCGCGCCGCGAAGCTCGAGGCCGCCGCCCAGCAGGCCGAGGCCGGGGCGATGCGTCTGCGCGTGGCGTCGCTGGCCGCCGGCCTGTCGAGCCTGCTGATCTTCTTCTCGAGCTCCGGCGCCACCGCCGCGGCACGGGCGATCTTCTGACGCGGGATCCGGAACCCTGACGAAGGATACGGGTTGTGGGCATACGCCGGCCTCGCCCGAGGCCGGCGCTCACAGACGTGCCAGGGAGCCTTCCATGCGAACCTTAGTGACCGCCCTCAGCCTCGCGATCCTGTCGGGTCCGGCCTTGGCCGCCCCGTGCGGCAACGACGCCTCCGGCTTCAATGCCTGGAAGGCCCAATTCGCGAACGAGGCGCAGGCGGCCGGGGTCGGTCAGCGCGGGCTCCAGGCGCTGGCGGGGGCACAATATTCCACTGCCACGATCAACGCCGACCGCAACCAGAAGGGCGTGAAGTACAGCCTCGACCGTTTCATCCAGATCCGCCTGGGCTCGGTGGACGGCTTCGCCGCGCAGGCGCGCCAGCGCAAGAACCGCAACCCCGGCTTCTTCCAGTCCCTCGAGCAGCGCTACGGCGTGCCGGCCGGCATCCTGCTGGCCATCCACGGCATGGAAACCGGCTTCGGGCGCAACATGGGCTCGGAGCCCGTGGTCTCCTCGATCTCGACCGTGGCCTATGATTGCCGCCGCTCGGACTTCTTCACCCCGCATGCCATCGCGGCGCTGAAGATGGTCGATCGCGGTATGCTCTCGCCGAACCAGCGCGGCGCCTATCACGGCGAGCTCGGCCACACCCAGTTCCTGCCCGGCAACGCCCTGCGCTTCGGCGCCGACGGCAACGGCGACGGCCGCGTCGATCTCTACAGCGAGGCCGACGCGCTGGCCTCCACCGCCAACTTCCTGCGCCAGAAGGGCTGGCAGCCCGGGCAGCCCTACCAGCCCGGCACGCAGAACTTCCGCGTGCTCGGCGAATGGAACGCCGCGACGGTCTACCAGCAGGCCATCGCTCTGGTGGCCGAGCGGATCGATTCCTGATCCCGCAATCCTTGCGCGAATTTCCGGCTTCGGGCCCGGTATCGGTCCGAAGCCGCCCAAGTTTCTCCGCAATGATCGGCAAGTCTTAGGGGGTTCGTAAACCCTTCGTCAGGACGCCGCGATGCCTCTCCCCTATGCCGCTCTGCTCGTCCCGCGCGCCGTGGGCGTCGATCCGCTGCTGTTTCTGCCGGGGATGGCAGAAGTGCTCGAACGGCTGGACCTGCCACCGCATGGCAGCGCCATCCGCTCGGCGGCGCTGTCGGCCGCGGCCGGTGCCTCGCTGATCGTCCGGGTGGAAACGGAATTGCAGCCCGGCCAGGGCGGCCGCGTGACCTTCCGCATGGCGCCGCGCCCCGGCCAGGCCACGCCGAGCCGCGAACGCGCGGTGCGGATCCTGGCCCAGGTGGTGCTGCGCGCGATGGCGGTGGTCGAGGCGCGCGAGGTCGAATGGCTGGCGCCGGGGGTCCTGCTGCGTCCCGACGAGTTCCACACCGCCCAGAGCTACGTCTCGCCGCGCCGCACCCGCGCCGCGCCGGCGATCCGCGCCCCCAGCCGCGACGACGAGGAGCATGGCGCCGCCTGCCGTCTGGCCCGGCTGATCGACGACCAGAAGCTTGACGCGGCAGGCCCGGCCGAGCCGCCGGCGGACACCGCCCCGGCCGCGCGCCCGGTGGCCCGGCTGCGGCCCGCCGCCAGCCCGCCGCCCCCCGCCCTGCCCGACGCCGCCGACCCCGACGGGCTGGCCGCGGGATTCCTGAGGACCGTGCAGCGGATGAAGCGGCCGGGCAGCGCGGCCAACGATCTGGGCATCGCGGCGGCGCTGGCGCGGCTCGCGCGCTGAGCGCGGGGCACGCGGCTTGTTCCCGTGCGGCGGCGGGGCTATGACCCCGCGCGAGAGCCCCAGCCACGAAAGGTCCGCCGCGCATGATCCCCCGCTATTCCCGCCCCGACATGGTCGCGATCTGGACCCCGGAGACCAAGTTCCGCATCTGGTTCGAGATTGAGGCCCATGCCTGCGACGCCCAGGCCGCGCTGGGGGTGATCCCGAAGGCCAATGCCGAGGCAGTCTGGACGGCCAAGGATGTCGAGTTCGACGTCGCCCGCATCGACGAGATCGAAGCCGTCACCAAGCATGACGTCATCGCCTTCCTGACCCATCTGGCCGAGATCGTGGGCAGCGACGAGGCGCGTTTCGTGCATCAGGGCATGACCTCGTCCGACGTGCTCGACACCACCTTCAACATCCAGCTGGTGCGCGCCGCTGACATCCTGATCAAGGATCTCGAGGCGCTGCTGGCCGCGCTCAAGCGCCGCGCGCTGGAGCACAAGGACACGGTGCGCATCGGCCGCTCGCACGGCATCCATGCCGAGCCCACCACCATGGGCCTGACCTTCGCCCGCTTCTACGCCGAGATGGACCGCAACCTCGCGCGGATGAAGACCGCCCGCGCCGAGATCGCCACCGGCGCGATCTCCGGCGCCGTCGGCACCTTCGCCAATATCGACCCGGCGGTGGAAGAGCATGTCTGCGACAAGCTCGGCCTGACGCCCGAGCCGATCTCCACCCAGGTGATCCCGCGCGACCGCCATGCGGCGTTCTTCGCCACGCTGGGCGTCATCGCCTCCTCGATCGAGAACGTGGCGATCGAGATCCGCCACATGCAGCGCACCGAGGTGCTGGAGGCCGAGGAGTTCTTCTCCGCCGGCCAGAAGGGCTCCTCGGCGATGCCGCACAAGCGCAACCCGGTGCTGACCGAGAACCTCACCGGCCTCGCCCGGCTGGTGCGCATGGCCGTGGTGCCGGCGATGGAGAACGTGGCGCTCTGGCACGAGCGCGACATCTCGCATTCCTCGGTGGAGCGCAATATCGGCCCCGATGCCACCATCACCCTCGACTTCGCGCTGGCCCGCCTGACCCAGGTGATCGACAAGCTGGTGGTCTATCCCGAGCACATGCTGGCCAACATGAACAAGTTCAAAGGCCTGGTGATGTCGCAGCGCGTGCTGCTGGCGCTGACCCAGGCCGGCGTCAGCCGCGAGGATGCCTACCGCCTGGTGCAGCGCAACGCCATGAAGGTCTGGGAACAGGGCCGCGACTTCAAGGAGGAGCTACTGGCCGATCCCGAGGTCACCGCGGCGCTCAGCCCGGCCGAGATCGAGGAGAAGTTCGACCTTGGCTACCACACCAAGCATGTCGACACGATCTTCGCCCGGGTCTTCGGCAAAGCCTGACTTTGGCGGCGGCGCGACCCGTGCTAGGCTGGCGCATCTCTGGAGGAGGTGCGCCAATGACCAAGACCCTGATCGCAGCCGCGGCCCTGACCATTGCCTGGGTGTCCGCCGCCGCCGCCGAGTGCAGCGGCCAGCGCCACGTGATGAGCTGCGCCGACGGCATGGTGTTCGATCCCGACAGCCGGACCTGCATCGCCACCAGCAGCTGAGCCGCGGCCCAGCCCGTCGTCGTGGCGCTGCCCTGACGGCCGCCTAACGGTAGTGCTTCTCGGTCATGTCGAAGGCGCCGAGCGCCAGATCCTGCCTGTAGAAGGCATGGTCGCGCTCGAGCCGCGCCAGCGCCTCCTCGGCGAAGGCCAGCATGTCGTCGATGAACAGTCCCTGCGGCGCCATCGCCTCGAGGATGCGCGGCTCGATCCGATAGTCGAGCTTCCCGGCATCGTCGGAGCGGGCATGCGCCTGCGCCAGCGCCCGGCCGCAGGCCCGGGCGTAGCGCTTCCATGACTTGCCCGACAGATCGTCCATGTCGACGTCGTCGCGGAACGGCGCGCGCTCCCGCGACATGAAGCTGTCGCCGTCGATCTCGCAGGCGCCGTAGAACACGTCGCCCTTGGCCAGGTGCACCGACTGGCCGTGGGCGATCCGGTCGCCGGTCTCGCCGGCGTGGAAATCATGCGCCGGCACCAGCCCCTCGAGCGCCGAGCGCCGGGCGCGCTTGAACTCGATGATCAGGTCGTCGGTGGCGTCGCCGCTCGGCCCCTCGATCAGGCAGTAATAGCGCGGCAGCCCCAGCGACGCGGTGCCCTGCCCGTGCCTGAGCGCCACGTCCTTGACCTTGAGCGAGCCCGTGCGTCCGGCCTTGTCGATGCCATTCTTCTTGGCCAGCGCGTCGATATAGCCCTGGAACTCCTCGCAGCGGGTGGTGATCGGCGTCAGCTCCTCGTTGGCGCGGAAGCCGCGCCCGGTCTCGTCGAGATAGCGGTCGCGCAGCCATTCCGCCCGGGTCTCGTAGGCCTCCTCGAAGAGCTTCCGGATCACCTTGGGGCTGTTGTCGGGGCGCATCTGCTCGCTCGACTCGGTGTTGTGGCGGGCGTAATAGGCCATGCCCTCGGCGTAGCCCTTGAGGAACTTGCGGGCGATCTTGCGCTGCTTCTTGCGGCCGTATCCGCCCTTCTCGCTGGCGGCGAGCATGAAGCCGGTGGTGCCGCGCTTCAGATCCCAGGTGAACGGGCCGTAGATCACGTCGTCGAAATCGTTGACGCCGAAGATCGGCACGTTGTCGGCGTTCGGCATGACCCCGAAATTGCCGGGATGGACGTCGCCCAGCACCAGCACGGTGGGCATCCGCGCATCCTCGCCCGCCATGTCGCGGTGAAACAGCAGCGAGGTGCCGCGGAAGAAGGAAAACAGCGACCCGGCGAGCTTGGCGAACTTGGTCTCGGCGCCCTGCGCGCGGGAATCGATGCGCACCGCGTGATCCTCGACGATGGTCGAGCGCACATGCCGCCGCCGCGCCTGCCCGTCGAGGTCGCAGGGCCGCATGGTGCAGGCGCTCTCCACGTAGCGTGCCGCCAGCGCGCGGTATTCCTCCACCCGGCTCTCGACCTCGCGGACCGGCGCCGCCTCGGCCCGGCCCTCGGCCGGCGCGCCGTCGGCGCGGCCGGCATCCGGCCGGCGCTTTCCGCTGCCGGTCGCTCCGCGCCGCTTCGGGGCGGCGCGGCGGGCGGTGCTGCTGGTACTGTTGGCCATGGACGATTCCCCTGCGCGGCGGTTCGGAGGATCAACCGGGCCCGCCGGGCCCGGTTCCGGGATCAGCCGAACATGTCCTCGGTGATCGCCGCGTACCAGTCGAAGCTTTCGCGGAAGGTGGCGGCGCGGGTCTGCCTGTCCTCCTCGGGCGCGCTGACGAAGCTGCTGGTGGAGACGATCTTCTCCGGCGTCGCCTCGTAGGTCGCGCCGACCTTGACGCCGTCCTCGGGCGCCAGCGCCGACCAGCAGGTATTGGCGAAGATCGCCGGCTGCACCGTGGCCCCGGTCAGCGCGCCCAGCACCGCCTCGGCGCAGACCTGGGCCTGGCTGTTGGCGGCGAAGGCGGATTTCGGCATGTCGCCCTGCGCCGAGGCATCGCCCAGGACGTGGATCGCCGCGTCCTTGCGCGACACCATGCCGGACGGATCGACCGGCGCCCAGCCGTCTTCGGTCAGGCCGGCTTCGTACGCGATGCGCCCGGCCTGCTGCGCCGGGATGACGTTGCAGACATCGACCTCCTCGACGCTGCCGTCGATGTCCACACTCATGGCGGCGGGGTCGACCGAGACCGCGCCGGCGCCGAAATCCGGGCCGATGCGCTCGATCATGCCGGGATAATGCCGCTGCCAGGCCTCCTCGAACAGCGTCTGCTTGGAGAAGCCCTCCTTGGGATCGACCAGCAGGATCTTCGCGGTCGGGTTGGTCTGCGACAGCACGTGGGCGATCATCGACACCCGCTCGTAAGGCCCGGGCGGGCAGCGATAGGGGTTCGGCGGCGCGATCACCGCCACCCGGCCGCCCTCGGGCATGGCGAGGATCTGCGCCCTGAGCAGCTCGGCCTGGGCGCCGCCCTTGTAGGCATGCGGCATCCGGGTCTGCGCCGAGACGTCCCAGCCCGGCACCGCGTCGGGGACGAAGTCGATCCCCGGCGACAGGATCAGCCGGTCATAGGGCAGCGCGGCGCCGCCGGCGAGCCGCAGCGTCCGGGCGTCGCGGTCGACCGCCACCGCCCTGTCATGGACGACGTTGATGCGGTACTCGGCGGCCAGCGTGCCGTAGCCGTGGCCGAGCCGCGCCATCTCCTCCAGCCCGCCGATGAAGAGGTTGGAGAAGAAACAGGTGTAGTAGTGCCGCGACGGCTCCACCAGCGTCACCGAGACAGCATCGCCGGCCTCCTCGGCGATCCGCCGCGCCGCGCTGGCGCCGCCAGCGCCGCCGCCCACCACCACGACCCGCGGCACCGCCTGGCCGATCGCCCGGGGCGCCGCCAGCGCCGCACCGGCCGCGGCCAGCGCCCCCATTACCTTGCGTCTGGTCCGGTCCATCGCTCCCTCCCATCGCCGTTCCCTGGCTCCAGCGTCGCGCCATCGGCGCCAAGACTCAAGAAAAGCTTGCAACGGGGGGCCCGCCCCCGCTTCGCGGCCGCTGTCGACGTCGCCCGCGTAAAGGTCGCGAACCTCCCTAAGTCGCTGCCCTTGCTCGCGTCGAGCGGGGCGAAACTGCAGGCCGACCCAACGCGCACCACCACCATCCTACCGCAAGCCCCCGAGCTCGGGTTTCTCGCCGCGGAAAGCCAGATCGCGCAACTCACCTTCGACGGCGCGCTCTATACGCTGCCGCACATGCATTACCTGTACGAGGGCAGGTATCCGGAGATCACCGCCAGCGTGCGGGATCCGCAGGCGGGCAGCGAGATGCGCAATTACCTGTTCAACATCATTCAGGCGCTGGTCATGGAATGCGGGCCGTTCCTCGCGCCCGGCACCGTGCGGGCCCTCTATTCCTTCCGCTACCCGCCGGACTGGCGCGACGCCGATGATCAGGCGGTCGCGGTCGCCATCCAGACCAACATCGCCGAATACGATGCTGCGATTTTTCTCCGCCGGCATGGCTGTGACGGCTTGATCGCGATCCACATGTTTGAGAGCATCGACAGATACTTGTCTTCAGCGCCTTAGGTTTCATCGCGAAACGAGGGCCAAAGCATGTCGGCACTTGCGAACATGATGACCGCCTGCGCGGTGGCGAGCGTCGGCGTCCTGGTCGGCACGCCGCCCGCGGCCGAACGGCAGGTCGGCGCCATGGACGGCGTGACGATCCTTCTGCCGGACGATTTTGTCTGCAGCCCCGCAGTGTCCGTCAACCTGCGGGCCGCGGCCGACCCGCCCTTCGCCGACCAGGCGCTGATGGCCCGGATCGCCGGTCAGCTCGCCAACCTGATGGCCTTCGACTGCCCGGAGGCCGAGAGCGTGAAGATGGTGGGCGAGGTCGGCGGGCGCCTGGTCTACGAGGCGATCACCGGGCGGCGCGGGGACTGGTCGGTGATCACGCAGATGGCCCCGGACCCGGCGGTCCCTGGCGCGCCGCCGCCGGCCCCGACGGCGCCCGAGGAAGAGGCGTCCGGCGCCGGAGAGTTCCTGCCGCGGCTGCCTGCCCCGAACGATCCGCCACCGGCCTCCGGGAACGACCGGGCCGCGATGCCCGCGGCGCCGGGCCATCCCTGGCAGAAGGCCGAGGCCGCCGGAGGCACCGCCGAAGACGCGCCGGCCGCGCGCCTGGACAGGCGCGCCGGGAGCGCGCCGTCAGGGGCGGACGACCTCTGCAGCGCCGAGGACTTCGACGCCTCGGGCCTGTCGCGCGGTGCACGGCTCGCCCTGCTCTTCGACGGCGATTTCGACGCTCTCGACCTCGAGGACCCGTTCTTTCTGAGAGTTTACCTGCTGAAACTGAACGCGTATTTCGGCCGGTCCTACAATTTCTTCGATGAGGCCTGCGCCGGGTTCTACGATCCCGATCTCGCGCCCGGGTTCATGGAAGGCGTGATGAGCGACCTCATGGGGGCGCCGGAACAGGCGGGCCTGCAGGTCCTCGGGATGATCGGCACTCTGGCGCAGGACCCGGCGGCTCTCATGCGCCGCGCGACGCTCGTCGAGGCGGAGCAGAAGGCCGGGGAAACCGACGGCGTCCGCCTGGCGCGCGACCTGAGCTGCTCCAGTCCCGCGTTCAAACGGCTCTACCAGAACCTCGCCGCCTATATCGAAGGCGCGCCCCCGGCCTGCGCCTCGGGCTGGCCGGGCGTCCGTCTGGCCTGCGCCCGGTTCGCGGGCGATGCCGGCGCCGGGTCCCCGGACGCCTGGGCGCGCTGCGGCTGCATCGCCGACGAGATGAAGGCCGCCGGCGCCCCCCGGGAGGCCGCCGACTGGCTGCGCAGCCATTACGATCACGGCGGCAATTTCGGCCGGATCGTCGAAGCCTACCCCGATCTCCGCAAACGGATCGGGGCCTGTCTGTTGCAATGATCCGGGCGCGGGGGGCGTATCCATGCAGCGAATGTCGGAGCGTCTGGGACGGTTGCTGGCCGCCGGCCTGGCGGCATCATTCCTGTTTGCATCAGGCGCCCTCGCGCAGCCCTCGGCGGTGGAGACCGCGGAGGCCGCGTATTCCCCCGGTCAGCCCATCGAGGTGACATTCGAACATGCCCCGGGGCACCGGGCCGATTTCGCAACCTTCGCCCCGGCCGGTGCGCCGGACACGACCAATGTGAACGGCCAGTATCTCGGCAGCCAGACCTCCGGCCGCGTGACCATGGCGCCGCTCTACCAGGAGGGGCCCTACGAGGTCAGGATCGTCAGCGGCGCCACCGGGCAGGTCGTGGCGCGGGCGGCGTTTTCGATCGGGACGGCTCCGCCGGCGGCGCCCGCGGCCGGGTCGCCGGCGGTCGTCGAGCAGGAAGAGGAGGCGCCGGCCGGCGGCCCGAGGGTTCGGACGCAGAAGACCGTATATGCCGAAGGCGAGGCCGTCGTCGTGGAGTTCGAGGGCGCCCCCGCGCGAGGACAGGATTTCGTCGCCTTCGCCCGGCTCGGACTGCCCGATACGGCGCGCGAGAACGGCGAATACCTCGGCGGCCGCAGTTCCGGCAGCCTTGCGTTTCCGCCCTGGAAGCCCGGCATTCACGAGGTCCGCCTCTACGAGGGCGGCAGCGGTGCGCTGCTCGCCCGCGCCACCTTCGCGGTTGGCGCAACATGCCTGGATGCGGAGAAGGCCGCGGAGGCGGTCTGCGCCCCCGCGCTTCACACCTTGAAGGACGCATACGCGCCCGGCGAGCCGATCACGGTCCGCTTCGAGGGCGCGCCCGGCAATTCCGCCGACTGGATCGGGATCGTCGAGCTGCAACCGGGCGGTGGCGTCGCCGCGCCGGCCGGCGGTGCGGCGACGTTCGGGCCGTATGGCGCACCAGACGGCCAATGGAAGCCCTTCGCGGCGCTGGCCGGAAAGCTCGCCGGCGAGGTGGACCTGAAAGGCGTGGCCGCCGGGCGCTACGAGGTGTGGATGCATGTGCAGGGCGCGCCAGCCGACCAGCCGGTGGCGCGCCACGGCTTTGTCGTCGATCCGGAGGCGGAGGGCCTGCCGCTCGCCATCCTCGACCCCCCGGAGCAGACCGCTGCGGACGCTCCGGGCACCGAGGCCGGGCCGGCCTTGCCGCCGCCCGGGCTGGCGGGATCCTGGCTCGGGTTCCTGACCTGCAATGCGCGCAAGACCCTGCGGGGCCCGGTGGCCGACACCGTCGTCTCCCTGCTTGAGCTCGCGCCATCGGACGGGGCGGTCACGGCCGAGATCTACGTTCTCGGAACGGGACAGGAGGCCGGCGCCTTCCGCGCCTCCGGCCGGGACAGCGGCGGCGAGAGCGTCGCCCTCCAGCCCACGGAGTGGATCTATCCGGCCCGTCCGGGACAGGACCCGCTGCAGCTCGATCTCAGGCTCGCGGAGAACGGGCTCCGCCTGGCGGGCAGCGTGGAGGGGGCCAATTGCACGGCGATCGACGCCTACAAGTTCCTGCGCGACGCGCGGCCGGACCACGCCCGCGGGCTCCTGCCCAGCCTGGAGCGGCACGGCGCCGACATCGTCTCGCCGGAATTATGCACCGCCTACCTGTCATGGATCGCCGATGACACGGCGTCCGAGGTTCTGGGCGCGCACGTTCCCTCGACCCTTCACGGCGACGACCGGTTCTACCGCTACATCGGAAAGCCCTATGACCGGTGGATGCAGGCCGACCGCCCGCGCCTGCAGGCCCTCTGGGACGGATGCGTCAGCGCCTATCGCGGTGCCGCCGAGATCGCGCTGTCCTCGCTCGTGGAACGTGCCCTGGCGGAGCGGCCGCTATGGTATTACCTGACCGCCGCCATGCCGCCGCCGGATCGTCCCAATCCGCAGCAGCGCATGGCGTTCCTGAAGAACTATGCCGCCGTGATCGCCCTGCGCAGCGCGCGAGACCATGCCGAGAGTCTCCATGCCGAGGGCCAGGCGCTCGACGACAGCATCGCGTCGGTGCAATGGCTCGCCGGGGTGATGACACAAGTGCAGGAGGGCGCGGGCATCTTCCAGGCCTTGCCCACGGCCCTCCGCGACGCCCAGACCGAGCGCTTCGCCGCATTGAAACGCGCCATGACCGGTAGGCTCTCGGAGGGCGCGGTGCAGGCGTTCCGGATGGAGCGGTACCCGGTCGACATTGCCGGGCTCAAGGCGGCCCGGGCGGATCGGTCGGATGTCGAGGCCGAGGTCGCCGCCTATGCCGACCCCGAACAGATGGCCGCGGTGAAGACCGGCCTGGACGACCTGTTCCGGCCGGTCTCGGCGGCGGTGAAACAGCAAGCTCTCGACGCGGTGCCGCGCGTCGGTCCCGATCTCGCCGACCTCGTGGCGGCCAGCGCGCAGCGCGCGGATATCGAGACCGACGTGGCGCGACACCTGCTGCCGGCCGATGCCCGGCAGCTGCTGAGCGCCTACGACGGCAGGAATGCCGCCGCCATCGAGCGCGCGCTGCCCCGCCTGCCGGACATGCTGGACGAGGCCGTGGCGCCGGACCGGAGCGGCGCAGCCAAGCTGGAAGAGCTGAGCCGATCCCTGCTCGGCGTCGCTCTCGACGCGGCGGCGGAGACCAGCTTCCCGGCGCCCTATGACGGCGTCCGGACCGCGCTCCTGACGCGAAAGGAGGTCCTGACCTACCAGATCTGCGCCTTGCCGCCGGGATTCGAGGGCTTGCGGGAGGTCATTTGCCTGGAGGTGGCGGAGCTGTCCGACCACAACTGACATGTCCCCCGGCTGTCACCGGTGACGGTCTCGGCGATCCCGGCGCTTCGGGACCGGCCTATGCACATGCCGGCCACGCATCCGAGGCACGGCCCGTGCCCCCCATGAGCCGGGGCCGGCATCTGCAAGAAGGGGAGAAATGGCGCACCCGAAAGGATTCGAACCTTTGGCCTCTGCCTTCGGAGGGCAGCGCTCTATCCAGCTGAGCTACGGGTGCAGCGCCCGGCCCGTATAGGCCAAGGCTCGGGGGGCTGCAACGGGTTTTCGAGCCCCCCGGGGCTTTGTCCTCTGCGGCGCCGCGCGGCTCAGGCGAAGAGCTCGTGCGCCAGATCCAGCGCTTCGACCAGGGCGTCGACCTCGGCCTCGGTGTTGTAGAGACCGAAGGAGGCGCGGCAGGTGGCCGAGACCCCGAGATGATCCATCAGCGGCCCGGCGCAGTGATGCCCGGCGCGCACCGCCACGCCCTTCTTGTCGAGGATGGTGGAGATGTCGTGGGCATGCGCGGCGCCCTGCAGCGTGAAGGAGAAGATCGCCGCCTTTCCCGGTGCGGTGCCCTGCAGGTTCAGCCAGTTGAGCCCGGTCAGACGCTCCCTGGCATAGGTTGCGAGCCGCGCCTCGTGGGCGGCGATGTTCTCCATGCCGAGCGACATCATGTACTCGAGCGCCACCCCGAGCCCGATCGTCGGCACGATGCCGGGGGTGCCGGCCTCGAACTTCATCGGCGGCTCGGCCCAGCTGATCTCGTCCTTGTGGACCTCGCGGATCATGTCGCCGCCGCCGATGAAGGGCCGCATCTCGGCCATCCGCTCGTGCTTGATGTAGATCGCGCCGGAGCCCGACGGGCCGTAGAGCTTGTGGCCGGTGATGGCGTAGAAGTCGCAGCCGATCTCGGCCACGTCGACCGGCATGTGCACGGCGCCCTGGCTGCCGTCGACCAGCACCGGCACGCCGCGGGCATGGGCCTCGGTGCAGATCGTCCGGACATCGACCACGGTGCCCAGCACGTTGGAGAGCTGGGTGATCGCCACCAGCCGGGTACGGTCGCCGATGGCGTCGACGACCTTTTGCGGATCGAGCGAGCCGTCGGGTTCGGGATCGACCCATTTCAGCACCACGCCCTGGCGTTCGCGCAGGAAATGCCAGGGCACGATGTTGGCATGGTGCTCCATGGTCGAGAGCACGATCTCGTCCCCGGCCTGCAGGCGCGGCATGGCCCAGCCATAGGCGACGAGGTTGATGCCCTCGGTGGTGCCGGTGTTCAGCACCACCTCCTCCTCGGAGGGCGCGCCGAGAAAGCGCGCCACGGTGCCGCGCACCGCCTCGTATTTCTCGGTGGCGAGGTTGGACAGGAAGTGCAGCCCGCGATGCACGTTGGCGTATTCGCTGGTATAGGCGTGGGTGATCGCGTCGATCACCACCTGCGGTTTTTGCGCCGAGGCGCCGTTATCGAGGTAGACCAGCGGCTTGCCGTTGACCTCGCGGGAGAGGATCGGGAAGTCGCGGCGGATCGCGTCGACGTCATACATGTGCGTTCAGTCCCATCGTCGTCGTGGCCCCGAACAGGGTCAGGAAAAAGGAAAGCCCGAGCGCCAGCCCGGTCAGCGCCAGGAGCAGCGCGAAGGCGGCGCGGCCGGCGGCCAGGCCATGCGCCTCGGCCAGGAAGTTGACCAGGATCCAGATCGCCGCGGCCGAGGCCGCGAGCGCCAGAAGCCCGGCCAGGACCGGCGCGGCGAGCCCGAGCGCCAGGCCCAGGCCCTGCACCAGCAGGCGCAGCGCCTGCACCCAGATCACCAGGAGGGCCATCTCCTCGAAGCGGCCGCGGCCGCCCAGGGCGCGCCCGGACCAGGTCAGCGCCAGGATCAGCGCCACCAGGAGACCGCCATAGCCGGCCAGGAAGACCGGCGGCTGCGCCATGAAGGGCGCCAGCACCGGGTCGGGCGGCGAGATCAGCGCGGCGGTGACCACCAGCCCGGTCTGCACCACCAGGATGAGCGCGAAGAGCAGGATCAGCGCCTCGCGCCCGGGATGGATCGACAGCAGGAAGCGGGCGACCTCGCGCGGGGCCACGACGCTCTGCCAGGCGAGCGCGAAGAACCCCTGGGCGCTCACGCTCCCGGCTCCGGCCGCTCCGCCACCATCAGCGAACGACCCCAGAACCACAGGAACACCGCGCACCACAGAAGGCCCACCAGGGCGAGCCCCGGCCCCGGCCCCACGAAGCCCGCCACCAGGCCGTTCAGCAGCACCAGCGGCGAGGAGGCCAGAAGGCTCCAGAAGAGCGCCAGCCGCGCCCCGAACCAGGTGCCGCGGCCGCCCAGCAGGCGCGCCGCCAGATGGCTCAGCGCCGCCAGCCCGTACAGCAGCAGCGGCGCCACGAAGATCAGCCCGAAGAGCGCGCCGGCCATCATCCCGTCGAGCTCGGCCCCGGTGAGATGCGCCTCGCGGGCCAGCGCCGGCAGGCGCGCCGCGAAGAGCACCGCGCAGGCCGCCATCAGCATCGCCAGCGCCCGGTCCTCGCGGCGCCCGGCAGCGAGCAGCCGGCGCATCACTCGCGCCGGCCCCCGGTAGGTGGCCGCGATGTCTCCGGTCACCGACATGTGGCTCAGCCCCTGCGACGCAGCAGCCAGGCCTCGACTCGGGCGTTGATCGCGGCCTGCAGATCCTCGTCCTCGACCTCCATCACCGCTTCGGCCAGGAAGGCCAGGGTCAGAAGGTCGGTGGCGTGGCCGCGCGGCACCCCGCGCGAGCGCAGGTAGAACAGCGCCTCCTCGTCGATCGCCCCCGAGGTCGAGCCGTGCGAGCAGGCCACGTCGTCGGCGTAGATCTCGAGCTCGGGCTTGGCGTCGAACTCGCTGTCGTCGTCAAGCAGCAGCGACTGGCTGATCTGGTAGCCGTCGGTCTTCTGGGCGCCCGGCTTCACCAGGATCTTGCCCTGGAAGACGCCGCGGGCGCCGTTCCGCAGGACCTTCTTGAAGACCTGCCGGCTTTCGCAATTCACCGCGTCATGGGTGATGAAGACGGTGTCGTCGTGGTGAAAATCGCCGTCGCCCACGCAGGCGCCCGCGACATGCGCCACGGCATCGTTGCCGAGGATCTCGAGCACCAGCTCGTTGCGGGTCAGCGTGCCGTTCACCGTGAGGGTGAAGGACTTGAAGACCGATTCCCGTCCGATCCGGCCGAACACATGCGTCGCGGCGCGGCGCTCGTGATCGCGGCCCTGCGCGCGGACATGGTGGAACGCGCCGCCATCGGCGACCTCGACCTCCATCACGTCGGTGCTGCGGGCCGCTGCCGGGCCGTTCTCCAGAAGCGTCAGCTCGGCGCCTTCCTCGACCTTCACGACATGGTGGAGATACGAATCAGAACGCTCTGATTTATGACGATAAACCAGGTTGATCGGCTTCGGCGCGCGGCCCGTGACGCGGATCAGGACGCCGTCCGTGGCGAAGGCCGTGTTGAGCGCCGCGAGCGGGCGGTCGACGGGGGTCTGCCCGGCCGCTTCGAGCCGGCCGTAGAGGTCCTTGGCCCAGTGGATGTCGGCGCGGCTCTCGGCCAGGCGCTCGATCTCCACATGCTCCAGCGCCAGCGCGTCGGACGCCTCGGCATCGAACTTGCCGTCGACGAAGACGATCTGCAGCCGGTCGAAGCCGTCGAAGAGCGGCGGCTCGCCCGACTCGAAGAGCGCCGCCGCCGGCGCTTCGGGGCCGGTCAGCGTGTCGGGGCGGGTGAACTTCCAGTACTCGTCGCGCCGCCCCGGCAGGCCCATGGCGCGCAGGCGGGTCAGCGCCTCGCGGCGCGCGGGCTCCGCCCAGCCGCCTTCGGGCAGGGTCAGGCTCGCGATCCGCGCCTCGGCGGCGTCGAGCTTGCTCTGGTCGGGGGCCTTCTTCTTCAATGCCACCATTCTCACGCCTCCTGGAATTCGGCGTAGCCGCTCTGTTCGACTTCGAGCGCCAGCTCGGGGCCGCCGGTCTTCACGATGCGGCCGTTCGACATGATGTGCACCACGTCGGGTTTGATGTGGTCGAGCAGGCGCTGATAATGGGTGATGACGAGGAAGCCGCGGCCCTCGCTGCGCAGCGCGTTCACGCCGTCGGCGACCAGCTTCATGGCGTCCACGTCGAGGCCGGAATCGGTCTCGTCGAGGATGCACATCTTGGGCTCCAGCATCGCCATCTGCAGGATCTCGTTGCGCTTCTTCTCACCGCCCGAGAAGCCCACATTGACCGGCCGCTTCAGCATCTCGGCGTCGATGTCGAGCGCCTTGGCCTTCTCGCGGATCACCTTGAGGAATTCGGTGGAGGACATCTCCTCCTGGCCGCGGGCCTTGCGCTGGGCGTTCACCGCGGTGCGCAGGAAGGTCATGTTGCCGACGCCGGGAATCTCGACCGGGTACTGGAAGGCCAGGAACAGCCCGGCGGCGGCGCGCTCCTCGGGCTCCATCTCGAGGATGTCCTCGCCCTCGAGCGCGACACTGCCCTCGGTGACCTCGTAGCCGTCGCGGCCCGAGAGCACGTAGGACAGGGTCGACTTGCCCGACCCGTTCGGCCCCATGATAGCGTGCACCTTGCCGGCCTCGACGGTCAGGTCGACCCCCTTCAGGATCTGCTTGTCCTCTTCCTCGAGCTTCACGTGCAGGTTCTTGATGTCGAGCATCTTGTCCGTCCTTGTCCGAATGTCCTCGCGCGGCCCGGCCGCGCCCGTTTGCGTCCCGCGCGGTTCAGGGCCGCGCGCTGTCCTCCGGCCCCAGCACCACCGCGGTGCCCGAGACCGAGACCATGAGCATCGAGTCGCCCACGACCTCGTAATCGATGTCGACGCCGACCACGGCGTCGGCGCCCAGCTGCGCGGCCTGCGCCTCGAGCTCGCCGAAGGCGGTCTCGCGGGCGTCGCGCAGCTTGCTCTCGTAGGCGCCCGAGCGGCCGCCGACGATGTCGGTGACCTGGGCGAAGAAGTCGCGCACCACGTTGGCGCCCATGATCGCCTCGCCGACCACGATGCCGCGATACTCGGCGATCCGCCGGCCCTCGATGGCCTGCGTCGTGGTCACGATGACGCGGCCGCCCGTCCGGCCGCCCTGCCAGGGTCCGCTCATGGCCGCGCCCCACGCTTGATCACCAGTTGCGCGAAGATCGAGCCGAGAAAGCCCGACACGAAGCTCACCCCGACGATCTGCAGGAAGCTCAGCGCCTCGGTGAGCATCGCCACGAAGATCGTGAAGCCGACGCAGAACACGCCGGTCAGGGTCGCCGTCAGAACCACCGCCTTGATCATGCCGCCCGCTCCTGTCGCAGCTCCGCCGGGAAGGCCGCCATCAGTCCCGCCTTGGCCGCGGCGACGCCGTCGGCATGGGGCAGCGGCCCCTGCGGCAGACGGGGCAGCCGCGCCGGCAGGTCCTCCAGCGTGATCGGCCGCGGCATGACCCGTTCGATGCCGGCGGCGTAGTCGTAGAATTTCAGCCGCGGGCTGCGATGGATGCCGCGCGGATCGAGCCAGGTGCTGGCCACGCCGTAGGCATCCGCCACCACCAGCCCGTGCAGGGAGGAGGAGACGACATGCGCGCAGGCGGCGATCTCGCGGCACACCGTCTCGACCGCGCCGCGCACGTCGATCAGGTGCAGCCGCGGCTCCCGCGCCACCAGCGCGCGCAGCGCCTCGCTCCCGACATGCGCCATGTGCGGCACGAGGCCGACCCGGTCCTGCCGCTCCGGCGCCGCGCCGAGGGCCTCGGCGATCAGCAGCCCGGGATCGCCGTAGGCTTGCGCCTCGACGCCCAGCAGGCTCTCGGTGATCGGCCCGCGCAGCGCCGCCACGCGCACATGCGGCAGGAAGTCGAGCCGGATCGGCCGCATCGCGCCGCTGCCCCAGATCCACGGCCGCGACCCGTCGGGCCGCGGGCCCTGATGGGTGCGCCGCACGATCTGCAGGATCGAGCCCACGGCGAAGAGATCCGCCGCCTTCGGCGCGGCATGCACGACCGGGCGTCCCGCCGCATGGGCGGTGACGCGGGCCGAGAGCGCGTCGCCGAAATTCGGCTGGCGGTCCCACCAGTGGAGCTTCAGCGGCGCCGTCATCGATCAGCCGACCGAGCCCTCGAGCGAGATCGCCACGAGCTGCTGGGCCTCCATCGCGAACTCCATCGGCAGCGCCTGCAGCACCTCCTTGGCGAAGCCGTTGACGATCAGCGCCACGGCCTCCTCCTCGTCCATGCCGCGCTGGCGGCAATAGAACATCTGGTCGTCGTCGACCTTGGAGGTGGTGGCCTCGTGCTCGACCCGGCTCGAGTTGTTCTTGACCTCGATATAGGGAACGGTGTGGGCCCCGCACTTGTCGCCGATCAGCAGGCTGTCGCACTGGGTGTAGTTGCGCGAGTTCTTGGCCTTCGGGTGCATGCTGACGAGGCCGCGATAGGTGTTCTGCGCCTGCCCCGCCGAGATCCCCTTGGAGACGATCCGGCTCCGGGTGTTCTTGCCCAGATGGATCATCTTGGTGCCGGTATCGGCCTGCTGGTGGTTGTTGGTGATGGCGATCGAGTAGAACTCGCCCTGGCTGTCGTCACCGCGGAGGATGCAGGACGGGTATTTCCAGGTCACCGCGGAGCCGGTCTCGACCTGGGTCCACATCACCTTGGAGCGGTCGCCGCGGCAATCGGCGCGCTTGGTGACGAAGTTGTAGATGCCGCCGCGGCCCTCCTCGTCGCCGGGGAACCAGTTCTGCACGGTGGAATACTTCACCTCGGCATCTTCCTCGGCGATGATCTCCACCACCGCGGCATGCAGCTGCGCGGTGTCGCGCTGCGGCGCGGTGCAGCCCTCGAGGTAGCTGACATAGGAGCCCTTGTCGGCGATGATCAGCGTGCGCTCGAACTGGCCGGTGTTTTCCGCGTTGATGCGGAAATAGGTCGAGAGCTCCATCGGGCAGCGCACGCCCGGCGGCACGTAGACGAAGGAGCCGTCGGAGAACACCGCCGAGTTCAGCGTGGCGTAGAAGTTGTCCGAGACCGGCACCACCGAGCCCAGATACTTCTTCACCAGCTCGGGATGCTCGCGGATCGCCTCGGAGATCGAGCAGAAGATCACCCCGGCCTTGGCCAGCTCGGCCTTGAAGGTGGTGCCGACCGAGACCGAGTCGAAGACCGCGTCGACCGCCACCCGGCGCTCCTCGCCGCCGCCGACGCGGGCCTCGGCGCCGGCCTCGCCGGCGCCCTCGACGCCCGCGAGGATCATCTGCTCCTTCAGCGGGATGCCCAGCTTCTGGTAGGTTTCGAGAAGCTTCGGGTCGACCTCGTCGAGCGACTTGGGCTTCTCCTGCATGCTCTTCGGGCGGGCATAGTAATACTGGTTCTGGAAGTCGATCTGGGGATACTCGACCATCGCCCAGTCCGGCTCTTCCTTCTTGAGCCAGCGCTCATAGGCCGCAAGCCGCCACTCGGTCATCCATTCCGGCTCGTCGTTCTTCTCCGAGATCAGCTTGACGATGTCGCGGGTCAGCCCCTTGGGGGCGTATTCCATCTCGATCTCGGTGTCCCAGCCGTGCTTGTAGGTGCCGCCCAGCTTGCGGACCTTCTCGACCGTCTCCTGATCGACGCCCTCCTTGACCTCGGTGTGATCCAGAGCTGCCATGATCGATCCTTCCTCTTGCAGGCGCCGCTGCCGCCTCAGGCGGCGCGGGCGCGAAACTTCCTCAGAGCCTTCAGCCACGCCTCGGCGAACCGGGCCACATCGTCTTCCTCGGTGTCCGGCCCCAGACTGACGCGCACCGCGCTCGCCGCCGTGCCGGCATCGAATCCCATCGCGCCGAGCACCCGGCTCTCGCGCACCTTGCCGCTCGAACAGGCGCTGCCGGCGCTGATCGCGAACCCCGCGAGGTCCATCTGCATCACCTGCGTCTCGCCCTTCCAGCCCGGCACCGCGAAGCAGGAGGTGTTCGGCAGACGGCGGCCGGCGTTCCCGACAAAAATAGTCTCTGGAGCGTCAGCCGCAATAGCCGTTTCTAGAAACGTTCTAAGTTTTTCCACCCGGCCCCAGGCTCCGGCGTCGAGATCGCGCGACGCGGCCTCGGCGGCGGCGCCGAAGCCCGCGATGCCCACGACGTTCTCGGTGCCGGCGCGCCGCCCCATCTCCTGGCCACCGCCGCGGATCTGCGCGGCCAGCTCGGTGCCGCGGCGCAGCACCAGCGCGCCGATGCCCTTCGGGCCGCCGATCTTGTGGGCCGAGATCAGCGCCATCTCGGCGCCCGTCCAGTTGAAGGCCAGCGCCAGCTTGCCGAAGGCCTGCGTGGCATCGACCAGCGCCAGCCCCTCGGGCAGGTCCTGCACCACCCCGGTCTCGGAATTCGCCGCCTGCAGGGCGCTTTGCGCCGGCGCGGCCACGGTGACGCGGCCGTCGCGGTCCACCGGCAGCGCCGGGTCGATCCAGGAGAGGACCGCGTCATGCTCGACCGCCGCGCCGACCAGCCCGCGCCCGGCGCAGGCCAGCGCCGCCGCCTCGGTGGCGCCCGAGACGAAGACCACGTCGGCGCCCTCGGCGCCGAAGGCGCGCGCCACCTGGCCGCGGGCGCGCTCCACCGCCGCCTTGGCCGCCCGCCCCTCGGCATGGACCGAGGACGGGTTGCCCACCAGCGCCATCGCCTCCAGCATCGCCGCCCGCGCCTCGGCACGCAGCGGCGCCGTGGCGTTCCAGTCGAGATAGACCCGCCTCACGCCCCCGCCCCCGCACCGGCCATCTCCCGCTCCGTCTTCTTCTGAGCCGAAATATCCCGGGGTGAATTGCGCGGCCCGCCGCGCAAGAGGGGCAGCGCCCCTCGCGCCGCGCCGCCACCGGCGCGCCGCCCGGCCGTGATGCGCCCGCCGCTCATCCCTCGTCCACCACATGGAACAGCGACGGCACGGCCGGGCACGGCACCAGCCCGTTCTGCGCCACGTCCGAGAGCCGCGTCTGGTGCAGGAAGACGTAGACTTGCGCCGACAGGCCCTGCCAGAGCCGGTTGGTCAGCGATTGCGCCTTCGAGCCCGACGCCCCGCCCGAGGCGCCGGCGCCCTTGTGCATGGCGCTCACCGTCTCGTCGACCGCCGCCAGCACGTCGACCACCCGGATCTCGGTCGAGGGCCGCGCCAGCCGGTAGCCGCCGCCGGGCCCGCGCACCGAGGCCACCAGCCCGGCCCGGCGCAGCTTCACGAAGAGCTGCTCGAGATAGGGCAGCGAGATGTCCTGGCGCCGCGAGATGTCGCCGAGCGTCACCAGCGCGTCCTCGGGTTCGAGCGCCAGATCGACCAGCGCCACCATCGCGTAGCGTCCCTTGGTGCTCAGCTTCATCGCCCCTCCGCGCCTTCCGGCCCTGTCCGCGGCCCCGCGGGCCGCACCGCGCCCCGCGCTCCGCGCCGATTGACCCGGCCGGGCGAAAGGCATATCTGCGGTCAGACCGCCGCATTCCGGCCCGACATTAGAACTCTTCTAAAATGGTCGCGCAACGTCGTCAACGACGGCTTCGTGCGGCCGCATGAGCCGCCACAAGAGCCGCCAAACAGGAGCCCGCCGCCCATGCCCGAGGTCATCTTTCCCGGCCCCGAAGGCCGACTGGAAGGCCGCTATCACCCCCAGAAGGACCGCGACGCCCCGATCGCCATCGTGCTGCATCCGCACCCGCAATTCGGCGGGACGATGAACAACAAGGTGGTCTACAACCTGCATTACGCCTTCTTCAACATGGGCTTCACGGTGCTGCGGTTCAATTTCCGCGGCGTCGGGCGCAGCCAGGGCGAATACGACCAAGGCGTGGGCGAATTGTCGGATGCCGCGGCGGCGCTCGACTACCTGCAATCGATGAACGCCAATTCCAAGCATTGCTGGGTCGCAGGCTTCTCCTTCGGCGCCTGGATCGGCATGCAGCTGCTGATGCGCCGGCCGGAGATCACCGGCTTCGTCTCGGCCAGCCCGCCGGCCAACATGTACGATTTCTCGTTCCTGGCGCCCTGCCCCTCTTCGGGCCTGATCATCAACGGCACCAACGACCGGGTGGCGCCGCCCGCCGATACCCGGACCCTGGTCGGCAAGCTCAAGGAACAGCGCGGCATCACCATCTCCCACGAGGAGATCGACGGCGCCGGGCATTTCTTCGAGGAGCCGCACATGGAGACGATGATCTCCTCGGTGCAGGGCTACGTGAAGCGCCGGCTGACCGAGAGCACGCGCTGACCCCGGCATGGACTACGTCGCGGATCTCGCAGACCGGCTGGCCCAGGACACGTTGAAGGCCCAGGACGCGCTGGGCGAGGACCGGCTCTACGTGGAGATCGCGCGGGTCATCGGGGCGTCCTCGACGACGCTTGAGGAGGCGTTCCTGACCGCCATCCGGGTCCGCCTGGCCGAGCGCGCCGGCCGGGCCTTCCTGCTCGACCGGGTGCGCCGCGCCAAGGGCGCGGGGGCCGCGGGCGGCTGACCGCCCGCGCGCCGCCGGAGGCGGGCCGGGCTCAGGCGGTGGCCCGGAGCGCGGCCTGCAATTCCCGGACGGTGCGGCCGTAGCCGCCGTCCCGCACGAAGGCGGCTTCGCTCGACGTGGTGTTGCGCGACAGCGCGTCGTTGCGATAGGGGAAGCGCCCGAACTGGCGGATGATCTCGCGATGCGCCTTGGCATGGACCAGGCTGTCGCCCCCGCTCTCGGGCATCCGCTCCTTCATCAGCCGCACGCAGCGGTCCTGGTCGCACAGGTTTTCCGAATGCATCAGGGGCAGGTAGAAGAACTGCCGCGCCGGTTCGGCGATCTTCAGGTCCCAGCCGCGATGTACCGCCTGCTTGGCCGCCGCCAGCGCGATCCGGTCGGAGGCGAAGGCGCGGGCCGAGCCGCGGAACATGTTGCGGGGAAACTGGTCCAGCAGGATGATATAGGCCAGGGCGCCGCTGGGATAGGTCAGCCACAGGCCGAACTGGCCGTCCATGGCCGCCTCCCAGGTGCCCAGGAACCGCTCCCGGATCGTCGCGTCGAGCGTGTCGTCTTGCGTGTACCAGCCTTGCGGCCCGACCTCGTCGAGCCAGAACGCCAGTATGTCTTCAGGGCCCACCATCGGTGCCTTCTCCTTCATCGAACCCATGCCCCCGGTCTCATCTATCCACGTAAAACGGGGGAGTGACAGTCAAGTTTCATGTCATCGCGTAACACCCCACCCCCCGGCCGGCCCACGGCGCGGCGGCGCTCAGGCCGCCGCATTGCTGTCCTCCTGTGCGGATTCGAGCGCGTGTTCCTGCGCCGCGCCCACCGCCACGACCGACCCGGTCGGGGCCAGCGGGGCATAGGCGGCGGTCTCCTCGACCGACGGTGCCGGCCGCCGTGTCATCCGCCAAAGCGCGTAGCCCGCCAGCGCCAGCATCGGCACCGCGACCAGCAGAAAGAAGCTCTGCGGCCCCATGGCATCCATCATCCGGCCGGCGACGATCGGGCCGGCGACCGCGCCGATGCCGTTGATGAACAGCAGACCGGCCGAGGCCGAGGCCATGTCGTCGGGATCGAGGAAGTCGTTGGTATGGGCGATGAGCAGCGAATAGAGCGGGTTGGCCGCCCCGCCGATCACCAGCGCCACCGCCACCAGCAGCGGAAAGCTGCCGCTGCCGGCAAAGCCCACCGCGCCGGCCAGGCCGCCGGCGGCCGAGGCCCCGGCGATCAGGATGCGCCGGTCCATGCGGTCCGACAGCCAGCCCAGCGGGTACTGGCAGACCAGCGCGCCGACATAGAAGGCCGCGACGAAGATCGAGGTCTGGCTGACGCTGAACCCGGCCACGGTGGCGAACACCGCCGAGAAGCCGAACTGCGCGGCATAGACCGCGCCCATCAGCAGCATGCCGATGCAGCCCAGCGGCGAGACCGAGAACAGGCCGCGCAGCGGCATCGGCTTGGTGCTCTCGAAGGCCGGGGTCGGCGACACGCTGAGCAGGATCGGCGCGAAGGAGATCGAGACCAGAACCGAGGGGATCACGAAGAGCAAGAAGCCCGACGGATCCGGCACGTTGAGCAGGCCCTGCGCGGCGATGATGCCGAGCATCTGCACGATCATGTAGAGCGACAGGGCCTGGCCCCGGGTCTCGTTGGTGGCGGCGTTGTTGAGCCAGCTCTCGGCGGTGACGTAGACGCCGCAGAAGCAGAACCCGATCACCACCCGCTCCAGCGTCCAGAGCCAGGGATCGGCGATGGTGGGATAGAGGATCAGCACCGCCGAGATGAACGAGCCGAGCGCCGCGAAGACGCGCACGTGCCCGACCCGGCGGATCATCCCCGGGGTGACCCGCGAGGCGATCATGAAGCCGAGGAAATAGGCCGACATGACGAGCGACATCTCGAAGGCGGAGAAGCCCGCCGCACCGCCGCGCACGCCGAGCAGCGAGCTTTGCAGGCCGTTGCCGAGCATCAGCAGCAGCATGCCGAGAAACAGCGGCCAGGAGCCGAGCAGAACGTTGACCATGGCGTCACCTCCGTCGGGTCGTGAGTCGCGTCGGCGCCACCGCTAGCCCGCGGGCCAGGGCGCGTCCATCCGGTTTGCGCCCTTGGGACAGACGGTTGCGACCTGCCGGCGACAGCCCGCTCAGCCGCGCCGGCAGCGCGGTCGGCGCAGGCCCTGCGGCTTTGCGCATCGGCGCCGTTCCGGCGCGCCGGAGGCGGTCGCGGCCCTCCCGGGACAGCGCGCCCGAGCGGGCGGGCGGACGCCGAGCGCGCCGCGCGGCGCGGCCCCGGCGCGCCGCCGGATCAGCGGTCGGGCACCAGCAGCGAGGCGTCGCCGTAGGAGAAGAAGCGGTAGCCTTCGCGCACCGCATGGGCATAGACGGCGCGCATGCGCTCGGTGCCCATCAGCGCCGAGACCAGCATCAGCAGGGTCGATTTCGGCAGGTGGAAATTGGTCATCAGCGCGTCGGTCGCGCGGAACGCGAAGCCGGGATAGATGAAGATGTCGGTCTCGCCCTGCCAGGGCCGGATCGCGCCGGTCTCGCGCGCCGCGGTCTCGATCAGGCGCAGCGCCGTGGTGCCCACGGGGATGATGCGGCCGCCGGCGGCGCGGGTGGCGGCGATCTCGGCCGCGGCGGCTTCGGTGACCTCGCCCCATTCGGCATGCATGCGGTGGGTGGTGACGTCCTCGACCTTGACCGGCAGGAAGGTGCCGGCGCCGACATGCAGCGTCACCCGCGTCGTCTCCACCCCCTGGGCGGCGAGCGCCGCGAGCAGGTCGGCATCGAAATGCAGCGACGCGGTCGGCGCCGCCACGGCGCCCGGCTTTTCGGCCCAGACGGTCTGGTAATCCTCGCGGTCCTGCGCGTCGGCCGGGCGGCGCTGGGCGATGTAGGGCGGCAGCGGCATCGCCCCGGCCTCGGCCAGCGCGGCGTCGAAGGCCTCGCCCGCGAGGTCGAAGCGCAGCACGCCCTGGCCCTCCTGCTTTTCCACCAGCTCGGCCGAGAGCCGGTCGGAAAAGCGGATCGCCTCGCCCTCGCGGATCTTCTTCAACGGCTTCAGGAGCGCCGTCCAGGTGCCGTCGGCGCGCGGCTCGAGCAGCGTCACCTCGATCCGCGCCGCGGTCTCGCCCTCGGACCCGGCGCGCTTCCGCGTGCCGGAGAGCCGCGCCGGCAACACCTTGGTATCGTTCAGCACCAGCCGGTCGCCGGGGCGCAGCCAGTCGCCGAGGTCGCGGACCACCGCGTCGCTGATCCGGTCGCCCTCGGCCACCAGGAGCCGCGCCGAGCTGCGCGGCCGGGCCGGCCGCGTGGCGATCAGCTCCTCGGGCAGGTGGAAGTCGAACTCGTCCAGTTTCATCCGGCACTCCGCAGGCTCGGTCAGGGCGAGAGATCCGGCGGCGGGCGGCGGAAGATCTCGCGGAACATGCCGGGGGTGAACACCGAAAGCGGATTGACTGCAACCTTGGGCGCGGCGGCGTTGCCGCTCAGTGTGAAGCTGAAGCCGACCAGGCCCTCGCCGCGCCGGGTCAGGAGGCTGCCGATCGAGTTCAGCACGTAGATCGGCGACAGCACGCCCTGCATGTCGAGTTCGCGCCGCCGCAGGTCGTAATAGCCGTCCATCGACAGCCCCATCGACGGGCCGGTGGCGCTGGATTGCGACAGCACCACCCGGTCCGGGGTCAGGCGGAACCGGGCCTGCACGTTCTCGAAATAGATCCCCGGCCCGCGCAGCTGGTCGATGATGCCGACGATGGAGATGCCGTCGAGCAGCGCGGCGATGGCCGGCGCGTCGCGCAGCCGGGCATCGGTGACGGTGACCGCGCCGTCGTAGCTGCCGGGCTGGAGCGGGATCGGCGCGAGGTTCAGCACCATGCGCCCGCCCGCCACGGTCTTCAGGATGCCGGTGGATTCCAGCACGTCGCCAGCCTGGTCGGAGGCCAGGCGCAGCCCGGTGCCGCCATTCTGCGGGAGGAGCTGGCCCTCGACCGCGGCGCCGGTGCCGTCCATCCGGGCGCTGAAATTGCCCTCCAGCCCGCTGCCGCGCGTGGCGAAGCGGCCGGCGAGATCGGTCAGCGCGATGCCCTCGGCCACCACCAGACGGTCGAGGGAAAGCTGGATCGGCATGCTGCCGCCGCCCGCGCCGTCGCCGCCCCCGGCGCTGTCCAGCCCGCGCAGGTCGACCCGGCCGCCGGCGACGCGCAGCTCCGGCATCTGGCCGGCGCCGCGGCCGGCCAGCGTCACCCGGGCATCGAGCCAGTCGCCGATCTGCACGCGCTCGAGCCGCAGCGCGTCGAGCCCGCCGCCCGGGCGCAGGCTGAGGGCGCCGGTCGTCCGCAGCCCGCCTGCCTCCAGGCGCAGCCGGTCGATCCGCGCCGGCGCGCCCAGTTCCCCGGCCAGCTCCAGCGTGCCGGTGGCCGCCGCGGGCAGTCGCCAGCCCAGCTGCGGCAGCGCCAGCCCGATCCCCGCCAGCCTCGAGCTCAGGGTGAAGCGCGGCGCGCGGCCGGGCGGCAGCTCCAGCTCCAGCCGCCCCGGCCCGGCGCCCGAGAGCAGTCCCTGCGGCAGCGCGATGTCGAAGGCCTCGGCCGCTTCCGGCGACAGCCGGACCTCGCCGCTGACCCTTCCGGCGGCGCCCGGCGCAAAGAGCGGTTGCGTCCAGGCGCCGTCGAACGGCACCCCGGACAGCGTGCCCGCCCCGGCGATCCGGACCTGCTCCATGTCGACCGTCAGGTCGAGCCGGTCCGCCGCCAACCGCCGTCCCGGCACCACCCGGTCGCTGTCGAAATCCTCGATCGTGCCGGCCATCGACAGGGCCATCTCCTCGGGCGGCACGCCCGGTCCCAGCGGCCGCTGCAACCGGCCCTCGATTCGGACCCGGCCCGAGCCCAGGTCGACCGGGCGGCCGCTGCGGCGCATCACCGCCAGCGGCTCCTGGTCGAGCAGCGACAGCGCCGCGGTGAGCGGCGCCTCGGCGCGGAGCCGCAGGTCGCCCTGGGCCGGGCGCTGGGCGGTGTCGGGGATCACGAAGGCGGTGCCGGCGATGTCCACCGCGCCGCCCTCGGGCGGCACCAGGCGGCCCTGCGACACCGCCACCGACAGCCGGTCCTGCCAGAAGGTGAACTGCCCGGAGGCCGCCTCGGCCGGCGGCAGCGTCTCGTGGAACCGCACCCGGGCCTCCTCGAAACGGAAATCGACGTAGAGGTCGGGCCGCTCGCCGGGATCGCGGCGCAGGGCGAAGATGGCATCGCGGATGCGCCCGCCCTCGACATTGTCGAGGAACCAGGCCCGGCTGCCGGCGGCGAGCCGCGCCGGCCAGTAGGCGGCGACGAGGTCGGGCCCGGCCTCGGGCGCGGTGGCGTCGAGCGCCGCGCTCCAGCCCTCGGCATCGGCGCGGACCCGGCCGCGCGCCTCCAGCGCCAGCCCCGGATCGGTCACGCTGAGCCGGCCGAGGGTGAGCCGGAAGGGGTCGAGGCGCAGGCGGAACTCGGTCTCGGCGCGCTCGATGACCAGCGGCTCGGCCAGAACGTCGGGCATCGGCGCGGCGCGCCCCGACAGGGTGAACTGCCCGGTCAGCTCGGGGCGCAGCCCGCCGCCGCCGAGCCCCGACAGGGTCGCCCGCCCGGCGGCCGAGACCCGGCCCTGCGGCCCCTCGGCGGCGATCTCGGAGAAGTCCAGCGCCCCGGCGGAGGGCAGGTAGGAGAAATAGGCATGGGCCGAGTCGAAGGGCACCGGGCTCGCGGCGTCGCTGGGCTGCAGCGCCCCGGCGCCGATGCGCAGCGTGGCGTCGAGCCCGCCGAGCCCGCCGCCGGGCTCGCTCCAGCCGCGCAGCGAGCCCGAGATCGGCGCGCGCAGGGCCGACAGCCAGGACAGCGCCGGGCTCTGGCTTGCGATGTCGTCGGCGGCCAGGCCGGTGAGACTGAGCCCGAAGCTCAGCGAGGTCGAGCCGATGCGGCGCTCGGCGTCGATGGCCAGGCGCGCCGGATGCGCGCCCTCGCCGGCCAGCCGGGCCGCCGCGGCGAGCCGCATGCGCCCGCCCTCGCGGCGCATCGTCAGCTCCTCGGCGCGCGTCGTCCAGCTGCGCCCGGCGCGCAGGTCGTCGTAGCGCAGGGTGACGTCGCTGACCCGGATCAGGTCGAGATCGGCCAGCCGCGGATCGGCGAGCAGGCGGTCGAGCCGCCGCTGCGCCTCCGCCAGATCCGGCACCGGCCCCTGCCCCGGCCGGCCGAGCCCGATCCCGAGCCGGCCTTCGGCGTCGCGTTCCAGCGCCAGATCCAGCCCCGACAGCCGCACGTCGCGCAGCGCCACGCCGCCGCGCAGCAGCGCCGGCGTCGAGACCGTCACCGCGATCTCCTCGATGCTGGCCACGGTGCCGCCATCGGCGGTGCGGAGCGCCGTCTGGTCGAGGATCAGCTCCGCCGTGCCGTCGCCGCGCAGCCCGACGCGCAGCGCCTCGAGCTCGAGCCGCCCGCTGCCCAGCACCGGCGCCAACCGCGCCGCGATGTCGCGCTCGAGCCAGCCCGGCGGCGGCAGCGGCCGGTCGAGCAGCGCCCAGCCGGCGAGCCCCAGCGCCACCACGGCCAGCGTCGCGGCGCTGAGCAGCGCGCCGATCCAGCGCCACGGATGGCGCCACAGGCGCCGCGGCGCGGGGCGGCGGCGGCCGCGCCGCGACGGCGGAACGGGAGCGGGAGCGGCGTTCAAGTCTGCGGTTCTCGGGACGGGCGCACTGGCGGTTTCCTTGCGGGACGCGCTTCACTATGGTCCGCGCGGCGTCCGAGACCAACCGCCGGACGCAGAGATTTCCCGGTCGAGAAGGTTCAACATGCTGGCATCCGACGATCCCGCCCCTGACTTCACCCTGCCGGTCACCGGCGGTGGCACGGTGACCCTGTCGCAGCTCCGCCCGTCGCCGGTGGTGCTGTTCTTCTATCCGCGCGACGCCACCTCGGGCTGCACCACCGAGAATCGCGACTTCACCCGGCTCGCCCCCGAATTCGAGGCGCTGGGGGTGCGGGTCTTCGGCATCTCCGCCGACAGGATCGAGAGCCACGACAAGTTCATGGCGCGCCAGGAGCTGACGGTGCCGTTGCTCGCCGACACCGAGGCCGAGACCTGCACCGCCTACGGCGTCTGGGCCGAGAAGAAGATGTACGGCAAGACCTTCATGGGCATCCAGCGCGCCACCTTCCTGATCGACGGCGAGGGCCGGGTGCGCAAGGTCTGGCCCAAGGTGAAGGTCCCCGGCCATGCCGAGGAGGTGCTGGAGGCCGCGCGGGAGCTGCAGGCGTGAGCGCCGCGGGCGACGCCCGGCCCGACAGTCTAGCGGCGATGGCGGTGGACGTGCTGACCACCGCCGACGGGCGCGCGAAGACCGCCCGGTCGCGGGCCCATGCGGCGCGCTGGCAGGCCGCGCGCGCCGCCGGCGCCGCGCTGCCCGTCGGCCGCGCCGCCCCGCCTGACCGCCCGGCCCGCCCCGCGGCGCCGGAGCTGCGCGATCCCCGCGACGTGCCGCGGCGCCGGCCGGGGTCGCCGGCGGGGCGGATCGCGCTGCTGCACGCGGTGGCGCATATCGAGCTCAACGCGGTCGATCTGCACTGGGACCTGATCGCGCGCTTTACCGACACCCCGATGCCGCCGGGCTTCTATGACGACTGGGTCAAGGCGGCGGACGAGGAATCGAAGCATTTCAACCTGATGTGCGACTGTCTCGAGGGCGCGGGCAGCCATTACGGCGCCCTGCCCGCGCATGCCGGCATGTGGCGCGCCGCCGAGGACACCCGCGACGACATCCTCGGCCGGCTCGCGGTGGTGCCGATGGTGCTGGAGGCGCGCGGCCTCGACGTGACGCCGGGGATGATCGAGCTCTTCCGCAAGGCCGGCGCCGCCGACGCGGTGGCCGCGCTGGAGACCATCTATGCCGAGGAAGTCGGCCATGTGGCCTATGGCTCGAAATGGTTTCACTTCCTCTGCGGCCGGGGCGAGATCGACCCGCTGCCGAAATTCCACGAACTGGTGCGGCGCTATTTCCACGGGCCGCTGAAGCCGCCCTTCAACGCCGAGAAGCGCGCCGAGGCGGGGCTCGCCCCGGATTTCTACTGGCCGCTTGCTGAGACCGACGGCGACACCCGCAGGGCTTGAATCGGGTTAACACATGCGGGAATCGGCGGATTTCTGCCGCTTCGGCGCGTTTCCGCGACCTGCCCGGAATCGTTTGCCTGAAAATGTTGCGGAAAAGCAGCGGACTGGCTACTCGCTTTCCTCAAGGCGCCGCAGGGGATGATCGAGCGCCGGCCCGGGGACGGCAAGAGGGACAGACCTGTGAGAACGCGGCTCGCGATCAAGACACACGCCATTCTGGAACGTTTCTTCCCCGAGCGCCGGCTCTTCCTGCGATCCGACAGCGACACCCGCTTCATCCGTCTGCGCTCCGAGACGCAGGCCGTGGCCTTTCTCGGCGGCGCGCTGATCGTCGCCTGGGCGATCGTCGCCACCGCGGTGCTGCTGATGGATTCGATCGGCGCCGGCAGCTACCGCGAACAGGCGCGGCGCGACCAGATCAACTACCAGCAGCGGCTCAACGACCTTGCCGCGGCCCGCGACGCCCGCGCCGCCGAGGCGCGCGCCGCGCAGGAGCGCTTCAACTCGGCGCTCGAACAGGTGTCGCAGATGCAGTCGCGCCTGCTCGATTCCGAGGCCCGGCGCCGCGAGCTCGAGACCGGGCTCGACGTGGTCCGCTCGACGCTCGGCGACACCATGAAGCAGCGCGAGGAGGTGCGCGACCAATACGCCGCCCTCCGCACCCGGCTCGAACAGGGCGGCGGGCTGGCGCCGGCCGGCAGCGACGCCACGGTGGACTTCCTGACCGCGGCGCTGGCCCGCACCGCGGAGGAGCGCGACCGCGTGGTCGCCGATGCCGAGGATGCGCTGGTGCGCGCCGACGAGCTGGCCACCGAGATCCGGCTGATGGAGGAGAAGAACGACCTGATCTTCCGCCAGCTCGAGGAAGCGATGACCGTCTCGGTCAAGCCGCTCGACAAGATGTTCGAGGCCGCCGGCATGGATCCCGACCGGATCATCAGCCAGGTCCGCCGCGGCTATTCCGGCCAGGGCGGCCCGCTGACGCCGCTGTCCTTCTCGACCCGCGGCGAGGATCTGGGCGCCGACGCCGCCCGCGCCAACGGCATCCTGTCCGAGATGGACAAGCTGAACCTCTACCGGATCGCGGCCCAGAAGGCGCCCTTCGCCTCGCCGCTGAAGGACGCCTTCCGCTTCACCTCGGGCTTCGGCAAGCGCTGGGGCCGGCTCCATGCCGGGACCGATTTCGCGGCGCCGCACGGCACCCCGATCTACGCCACCGCGGACGGCGTGGTGACCCATGCCGGCTGGCAATCGGGCTACGGCAAGCTGGTCAAGATCAAGCACGAGTTCGGCATCGAGACGCGCTACGCCCACAATTCCAAGATCAATGTGACGGTCGGCCAAAGGGTCTCGCGCGGCCAGCAGATTGCTGCTATGGGGAACACAGGACGGTCCACGGGCACGCATCTCCATTACGAGATCCGTGTCGGAGGCGAGCCCGTCAATCCGATGACCTACATCAAGGCTGCGAACGATGTTTTCTAAGAGCAAGATCAACGAGCCGGCGCCGAAGCCGGAGGACAGCAAACCGGCGGCAGCCCCGGAAGCCCCACGCCAGTCGGGCGAATACAAGCCCTCCGCGCCGAAGGCCAAGCCGCCGGCCTCGGTGCTCTCGAGCGATCTGCACATCACCGGCAACGTCAAGACGACCGGCGACATCCAGGTCGAGGGCACGGTCGAGGGCGACATCCGCGCGCATCTGCTGACCGTGGGCGAAACCGCCACGATCAAGGGCGAATGCATCGCCGACGACGTCGTCGTCAACGGCCGCATCGTCGGCCGGGTGCGCGGCCTGAAGGTCCGCCTGACCGCCACCGCGCGGGTCGAGGGCGACATCATCCACAAGACCATCGCGATCGAATCCGGCGCCCATTTCGAGGGTTCGGTGCAGCGTCAGGACGATCCCCTGTCGCGCGGCCGCACCTCGCAGGGCGGCGGTCAGGCCGGCGCCCAGCCGACCAACGGCCAGCCCGCCGCGCCGGCGCAGTCGCGCCAGGGCTGACGCCCCCGGCCCCGCCCGGGCCCCCCGCAAGAACGAACCCGGCCGGCGGTGCCATCCGCCGGCTTTTTCGTTGGCCGTCGACCGGCGCGCCGCGCCGCGCGCGGGACCGCGATCAGGCTTGCAGCTCGGCGTCCCAGTACAGGAAGTCGATCCAGCTCTCGTGCAGATGGTTGGGCGGGAAGCGGCGGCCCATGTTGCGCAGCTCCTCGGCGCCCGGCTGGCGCGGCGGCTTGCGCAGGCTGAGCCCGGCCTGCCGCAGGCTCTTCGAGCCCTTGCGCAGATTGCACGGCGCGCAGGCCGCCACGACGTTCTGCCACGAGGTCACGCCGCCGGCGGCGCGGGGCACCACGTGGTCGAAGGTCAGGTCGCCCTTCGAGCCGCAATACTGGCAGCGGAATTCGTCCCGCAGAAAAAGATTGAAGCGCGTGAAGGCCACGCGCTTCTGGGGTTTGACGTAATCTTTCAGGACCACCACGCTCGGTATCCTGAGCGTCATCGAGGGACTGCGCACCACCTCGTCGTATTCGGCGATGATGTCCACCCGGTCGAGGAAGGAGGCCTTCACCGCCTCCTGCCACGGCCACAACGAGAGCGGGTAATAGGAGAGCGGCCGGTAATCGGCGTTCAGCACCAGGGCCGGGTGATTTCTGAGCGCGCCCGGCTCGCGCACGAAACTTGTCCTGAAGTCGCCGTTCATGGTCGAGTCGTCCTCCGCCCTGTCTGCCCGTCCTCCGGACCGCCAGGGCGGGAGCCCCGCCCCAGCCGTAACTCCACTATATATCGCGGAACCCCTCTGGCAAGCTCCGCGATATGCTGTGTGGCTCCCGGCATAGCGGGTGCCTGCGACAGCGGCATGACACCGCCCCCTGGCGCGCCGCGTCCGGACCTCTACCTTACCACGGATGAGCCCGCCCGACGCCCCCAGCCACGTTCTCGAAGCCGCGATCTACGCGGGCGATCTCGACGCCGCGGAACACTTCTGGGGCGATGTGCTGGGGCTCGACCGCATCGTGCGGGTGGCGCAGCGCCACGTCTTCTTCCGCTGCGGCAGCGGCGTCGTGCTGGTCTTCAATCCCGATGAGACCGAGAAGCCGCCGGGCAACCCGGACCTGCCGGTGCCGCCGCACGGCGCGCGCGGGCCGGGCCACGTCTGCCTGGCGGTCGACGGCACGGCGCTCGATGCCTGGCGGCAGCGGCTGGAGGCACGCGGGGTGGAGATCGAGGCCGATTTCAACTGGCCGAACGGCGCCCGCTCGATCTATGTCCGCGACCCGGCCGGCAATTCGGTGGAACTGGCCGAGCCGCGGCTCTGGCAGGGCTAGGCGGCGGCGGACCGGCGGCGCGGCCCGCCGAGGCTTGGCGGCCGGATCAGAGGTTGCACTTGTCGCGCAGGAAGGCCAGCGCCACCGACAGCCCGTCGGGCGCGATGCCGTGCGCGGTGCCCTTCATGATATGGGCGTAGACCTCGGACCAGCCGGCCTTCTGCAGCGCCTCGGCCGCCGCGGGAAGGCTCTGGACCGGGACCACGTCGTCCTGATCGCCATGCACCAGCAGCACCGGCGGCCGCGACAGGGTCTCGTCCTCGAGCAGTTCGGGCTGCAGCAGCCGGCCCGAAAAGCCCACCAGGCCGGCCAGCTCGTCCTCGCGCCGCGGCGCCACGTGCAGCGCCATCATCGTGCCCTGGCTGAAGCCGAACAGCACCACCTGTTCGGGCAGCAGGTCCTCGTCGACCATCAGCGCGTCGAGGAAGGCGTCGAGATCGGCCACCGCGGCGCGCATCCCGGCCTCGGCCTCCTCCTGGCTCGAGCCGTCGATCCAGGGGATCGGGAACCACTGGTATCCCATCGGCGCGCCGGCGCAGGCCTCGGGCGCGTCGGGCGCCACGAAGAGCGTGTCCGGCAGGTGCTCGGCCAGGGGTTCGGCGAGCCCCAGCAGATCGGCCCCGTTGGCCCCGTAGCCGTGCAGGAAGACCACGGCGGAGCGGATGGAGCCCGAGGCGGGCTCCCGGCGGCCGGCTTGCAGAACGCGCGTCATGCGATGCCCTCTCTCTGTTTGGCCACGTGGTAGTAGGCCCAGAGCGCACGCGCCGCAACCGCCCGCCAGGGCGACCAGGCCTCGGCCATCTGCCGGAGCGCGCGCTCGCGCGGCCGCTCGGGCAGCGCGAAGAGCAGCCGCGCCGCCTCCTGCAGCGCCAGATCGCCCGGCGCGAAGACGTCGGCCCGGCCGAGCGAGAACATGGCGTAGATCTCCGCGGTCCAGACGCCGATCCCCTTGACCCGGGTCAGGGTGGTCACGACCGTCTCGGTGGGCGCCCTGCGGAGCGCGTCGAAGTCGATCCCCGCCTCGGCCAGCGCCTTGGCATAGCTGGCCTTCTGGCGGCTCAGGCCGAGGGCGCGCAGATCCTCGATCTCGGCGGCGCGCAGCGCCGTCTCGCTGGTCATCCCGGCGGCGTCGAGGCGGGCCCGGATGGCCCGCGCCGAGGCCACCGAGACCTGCTGGCTGACGATCGCCGAGAGCAGCTGGTCGAAGCCGTCGGGGCTGCGCCGGAGCGGCAGCGGGCCGGTCAGTTCCAGCGCATGGGCAAAGCGCGGCTCGGCCGCGGCCAGCCAGGCCGCGCCCTCCGCGACGCAGGCCTCGCCGCGGATCACGCGGCCGACGGGGTCAGGGTCTGCAGCCATCTCAGGGCCTCCTTCACGCTTGCCGCCCGCGGCCCCGCGGGCCGGGCCGGCCGGTCGATCATCGCCACCCGGAGGCCGAGCCGTTCGGCCGCGCGCAGCTTGGGCTCGGCGCCGGGGCCGCCGGCATTGCGCAGCAGCAGCGCCTCGATGCCCAGGGCGCGGAACAGCCGCATCTCCGAGCCGAGGTCGAAGGGCGGCCGGCCGGGCACGAAGGCGACGCGGCCCAGGCGCCCGGCCCGGTCGTCCGAGACCACCCGCAGATAGGTCGCGACCGGCAGGCGGCGCAAGGCGGCGAGGTCCTCGCGGCCGGTGGCGGCAAAGAGCCGGGCGCCCCGCGGCAGCACCCGGGCGGCCTCGCCGGCATGGCGCAGCCGGTGCCAGAATGCGCCGGCGCCGGGTCGCCAGGGCGGGCGGACGAGTTGCAGATGCGGCAGGCCGAGACCGCGTGCGGCGCGGGCGGCGGCGTGCGCGGTCTCGGTGTCGAACGGGTGCGCGGCCTCGATCACCGCGACGACGCCCTGCCCGCCGAGCCATTCGGCATCGATCGGGCCGGTCGCCGCCGGCGGCGCGCCCGGCACCGCCCGCCCGGTGGCGGGCAGGCGCAGCCGCGCCCCCGGCAGGCTGCGCGCGAGCTGCCGGGCCTCCTGGCTGGCGCCGATCACCAGGACCGGCAGGGGCGAGGCATCCATCATCGCCCCCGACCTAGCGCGCCCGGCGGCGCGATGCCAGCGTGGCGGCACCGGCCCTTCCTGGGCCTTCCCGCGCCTCCCCGGCCCGCACGCCGTCGATGCCGCCGCTGGCGCCCCCCGGGCGGGCCGGGCCCGAGCCGCCGCCGCCCGGGGCCGAGGGACGCCGCGCCCCCTGCCCGTCCGGCGCCGCGTGCGAGACCGGTTTTGCGGTACAACCGCGGGCTTGCCCGGGGGATGCGGGGGCACTACCCCTTCGGCATGAAAAGTCCCGCCGACCACCGCGCCCGCCGCAACGTCGCCGTCCTCGTGGCCGCCCAGGCGCTGCTCGGCGCGCAGATGCCGATGCTGTTCATCGTCGGCGGCCTCGCCGGACAGTCGCTGGCGCCCAATCCCTGCTTCGCCACGTTGCCGATCTCGCTCATCGTGTTGGGCTCGATGCTGTCGGCGCAGCCGCTCTCCTTTCTGATGCAGCGCTTCGGCCGCCGCGCCGGGTTCTTCGCCGGAGCCGCGGGCGGCGCCGCCGGCGGGGCCATCGGCGCCTGGGGGCTGGCCACGGGGTCCTTCCCGATCTTCCTGGCCGGGTCGCTCTGCACCGGGCTCTACATGTCGGCGCAGGGCTTCTACCGCTTCGCCGCCGCCGACACCGCCTCCGAGGCGTTCCGGCCCAAGGCGATCTCTTACGTGCTGGCCGGTGGGCTCGCCTCGGCGCTGATCGGCCCGCAGCTGATGAAGCTCACCGCCGAGGCCTACGCCGTCCCCTTCCTCGGCACCTACCTCGCGGTGATCGGCGTCAACCTCGCGGGCGCGACGCTGTTTCTGTTCCTCGACATCCCGCGGCCGCCGGCGCCGGCGCATGACGCGCCGCGCGGCCGCTCGGTGGCCGAATTGCTGGCGACGCCGCGGATCGCCGTGGCGGTGATCTGCGCCATGGTCTCCTACGCGCTGATGAACCTGGTGATGACCTCGACCCCGCTCGCCGTGGTGGGCTGCGGCTATACCAGCGCCAACGCCGCCGACGTGGTCAGCGCGCATGTGCTGGCGATGTTCGCGCCCTCCTTCTTCACCGGCCACCTGATCGCCCGCTTCGGGGTCGAGCGCATCGTCGGGACGGGCCTCGTGCTGCTCGCCGCGGCGGGCGCGGTGGCGCTGTCGGGGGTCGCGCTGGGGCAGTTCTTCGGCACCCTGATCCTGCTCGGGCTGGGTTGGAATTTCGGCTTCATCGGCGCCACCGCGATGCTCGCCGGCGCCCATGCCCCGGAAGAGCGCGGCCGCGTGCAGGGCATGAACGACATGATCGTCTTCGGCGGCGTGACCCTCGCCTCGCTGGCCTCGGGCGGGCTGATGAACTGCTCGGGCGGCTCGGCCGCGGCCGGCTGGACCGCAGTCAACCTCGCCATGCTGCCGTTCCTGACGCTGGCCGGCGGCGCGCTGCTCTGGCTGGTGCTGCGGTCGCGGCGCGCGGCGCGGCCGGCGGAGTAACTGGTTGGACCTGCGCGGCGCTCCTGCCGGGGCCTGGTGCAATGCGTCCTCGAACGTGCGCCACGGGTAACGCGTCAGTGGGCCATCCTTGCCGACGATCGGGCCAGGCACCCGGTGCGGAGCGAAGGCCGAAGGCCTCCGCGCAGCGCCGGGCGGCCCCCCGGCCCGGCGATCTGGTGGGGCTGGGTCCGTCGCTTCAATCTTTTCCGGATGTGGCCAGGATAAAACACTGGAGTCCACGGTCGGGATCGCCGCGCCGCGGCCCGTCGATGCGCGGCTCCACACTGTAATTTCAAACCGCGGTTTTCAGATCAGCCTGGCACCGTTTTCTCTAGCGTCCGGCGGCGCATACACCCTCCGCTCGGCTCCGTGCCCGAAGGTCGCTGGGCCGGATCAGGCACCCGGTGCGGAGCAAAGGCCGCAGGCCGCCGCATATCGCCAGGCCGCCCCCTGGCCCGGCGATCCGGTGAGGCTGGGCACTCAGCTTCGATCTCTTTCGGAGGTTGCAACGATAAACCAAGGGATTCCGCGGGCAGGCTCGCCGCGCCGCGGCCCGTCGATGCGCGGCTTCGCGCTGCAGGACGAACGCAAATCTGCGCTCCGGGGCGTGGTTTGTCCGGAGGGGCGTTGCAACAGCCTGTCGGCCTCAGGGCAGCCGGCGCAGCCCGGCGGCGGCGGCGGCAAGGCCGGCCCGCTCGGCGAGGCCCGGGCCGGGAAGCGTGCCGTCCAGCACCGCCTGCGGAGCGCGCGCAGCGGCGGCCAGAACGCCCTGCACCCGCCACGCGGCGAGATCGGCCTGCCGCTGCGGCGCGTCGGGCCGGGTTGCCAGCGCCCCGCCGGAGAGCTCGTGCCGCCAGTCCCGGACCAGGGCCGAGACCGCCTCCGGCCCGGCGCCGGGCAGCGGTCTCGCGCCGCGGCGCAGAAGCTCCGGCACCGCACGCAGCCAGCTCGCCCGCGCCACCGCCGTGCCCACCGCCCTTGCCCGCGCCTCCTGGCGCGACCCGAGCGCCCGCGACGCCGCCCAGTGAAGCGCCCCGCCGGTTGCCGCGAGGAAGGCGTCGAGCGTCGCGGCGTCCTCGAACCGCACGCCCTGCGCCTCCTGCCGCCGCGCCTCGACTCCGGCGGCAAGGATGCGCGCCCCCTCGGCATCGAGCACATGGGCCAGCGGCGTCACCACCTCATGGCGGCGCACCACCCCGCCCCCGGCGATCTCGGCGAGCGCGTCGGCCCACCATTGCAGCCGCATCTCGGCGATCAGCGGCTCCTGCGTGACGTAGGGCGCGCGCGCCACTTCCAGGTTGCAGGCATAGAGCGGGAACAGCACGCGACGCGCCGGTACCGGCGCCGCCATGACCGCGCGGAAGCGGTCGGGGTCGCCGCGCTCGACGATGCGGGCGCAGGCGATGGTGTCGGCATCGAAGCTCATGGCCCCCACCCAAGCCCCGGCGCCGGCCCCGCCAGCCTCACGCCGTATCCCGGGCGAGCTTCCAGCGCACCGCGTCCAGCAGCGCCTCGAAGCTGGCATCGACGATGTTGGCCGAGACGCCCACGGTGGACCAGCGCCGGCCCTCGCCGTCCTCGCTGTCGATGATCACCCGGGTCACCGCCTCGGTGCCGCCCTGGGTGATGCGCACCTTGAAGTCGACGAGGCGCATGTCCTCGATGACCTCCTGGTAGCGCCCCAGATCCTTGGCCAGCGCCTTGGCCAGCGCGTTCACCGGGCCGCGGTCCGACCCGGTCTCGTCCATCGACTCGCTGACCGACAGCTTCTTCTCGCCGTCGATCTTCACCACCACCACGGCCTCCGACAGCGACACCGTCTCGTCGCGCTTGTTCTTGCGGCGCTCGACGGTGACCCGGTAGCGCTTGACCTCGAAGAACTCCGCCGCCTGGCCGAGCTCGGAGCGCGCCAGCAGCTCGAACGAGGCCTGCGCGGTGTCGTAGGCGTAGCCCTCGGCCTCGCGCGCCTTCACCGTCTCGAGGATGCGCGCCAGCGCCGGATGGTCGGGGGCGACCTCGATCCCGGCCTCGACCAGGCGCCGGCGCAGGTTCGACTGCCCGGCCTGGTTCGACATCGGGATGAAGCGCCGGTTGCCGACCGCGGCGGGGTCGATATGCTCGTAGGTCGCCGGATCCTTGAGAATGGCGCTGGCATGCAGCCCGGCCTTGTGGGTGAAGGCCGAGGCGCCGACATAGGGAAGCTGCTTTAGCGGCACGCGGTTCAGGATGTCGTCGAGCATCCGGCTGGTCCGCGTCAGCCCCTCGAGGGCGGCGTCGCTGACGCCGGTCTCGAAGGCGTCGCGGTAGGGGGCCTTGAGCTTCAGGGTCGGGATCAGCGAGACGAGGTTGGCGTTGCCGCAGCGCTCGCCCAGCCCGTTCAAGGTGCCCTGGATCTGCCGGGCGCCGGCCAGCACCGCGGCCAGCGAGCCCGCCACCGCGGTCTCGGTGTCGTTGTGGGTGTGGATGCCGAGCCGGTCGCCGGGGATGCCGGCGGCGATCACCTCGGCCACGATGCGGCCGATCTCCACCGGCAGGGTGCCGCCATTGGTGTCGCAGAGCACCACCCAGCGCGCCCCGGCCTCCAGCGCGGCGCGCAGGCAGTCGAGCGCGTAGCCCGGATCCGAGAGGTAGCCGTCGAAGAAATGCTCGGCATCAAACAGCGCCTCGCGGCCCTGCGCCGCGCAATGCGCGATGGAGGCGCGGATGTTCTCGACATTCTCCCCGGGCGCGATGCCGAGCGCGGTCGCGACATGGTAGTCGTGCGTCTTGCCGACGAGGCAGACGGCCGGCGTGCCGGCGTTGAGCACCGCGGCCAGCACGTCGTCATTCTCGGCCGAGCGGCCGGCGCGCTTGGTCATGCCGAACGCGGTGAGGGTGGCGCGGGTCGGCGGCACCTCGTCGAAATAGGCGCTGTCGGTCGGGTTGGCGCCGGGCCAGCCGCCCTCGATGTGATCGACGCCCAGCGCGTCGAGCGCGCGGGTCACCCGCAGCTTCTCGGCGGTGGAGAACTGCACGCCCTGGGTCTGCTGCCCGTCGCGCAGGGTGGTGTCGTAGAGGTAGAGGCGGTCAGGCATCGGCGGTCTCCGAAAACGGGGCGCGATGGGCGGAGCAGGCGGGTCGGGCATCGACCGGCGCCGGGGACGGCGGCACGGGGGTGTGCGCGACGGTCCTGCGCGGGGCCGGCGCCGGCGCCGGGCGGGCCTGGTGCAGCCCGGGCTCGGTGACCAGCACGCGGCTTGGTGCCGCCGGGCCGCACCCGTGACGGACAGCGCCTGCCCGGGCGGGCGCCGAGGCGGATGCGGGACGGCTGGCAAACGTTTGCGCGCCGTGCTGCGGCTGCCCCCCGTGGCGCGGTCGAAAGCGCCAGCCGCGGGGCGGGCAGGCGCTGCCCGGCGCGGGCGCCGGGCGGGCCGGTTGAAACCGGTGCCCGGTGACCGGCGCCGGGGTGGTCCGGACAAGCTGGTGGCGCAAGCGGGCCGCAGGGGCCGCCTGCGGCGCCGTGGCGGCGCTCCGGCTCACGCCACGCCCTCGAGCCGGGCCGGGTCGAAGCCGGGACCGGGCAGCAGTTCCACCCCGGCCTTCGACATCCGCACCTCGACCCCGGCCGCGGTCAGCACAGCCTTCAGCCGGTCGACCTCGGCGAAGTCCTTGGACTGCATCGCCGCCGCGCGGGCCTCGGCGAGCCGCGCCTCCCAGCCCGCCAGGCCCTCGGTGCCGGCGCTCTCCCAGCCGCCCAGCGCGGGCTCGAGGAGCCCGAGCAATTCCGCCCCGGCCTTGAGGCCCGCGGCGTCGCCCGCCGCCGCCAGCCGGTGCAGTTCGCCCAGCGCGCCGGCGGTGTTGAGATCGTCGGACAGCGCCGCGAGCACCGGCTGGGGGAGCGCGCCCGCCGCAACGCCGTCGGTCAGCGCCCGCCACTTGCGCAGCGTCGCTTCGGCGTCGCGCCGCTTCTCCGCGGTCCAGTCCATCGGCTTGCGGTAATGCGTCGAGAGCAGCACGAAGCGGATCACCTCGCCCGGGATGCCCTGATCCAGAAGGTCGCGCACGGTGAAGAAGTTGCCCAGCGACTTGGACATCTTCTTGCCCTCGACCTGCAGCATCTCGTTGTGCAGCCAGACCCGGGCGAACTCGCCGCCCGGATTGGCGCAGCAGGACTGCGCCAGTTCGTTCTCGTGGTGCGGGAACAGCAGGTCGTTGCCGCCGCCATGGATGTCGAAGCTCTCGCCCAAGAGCTCGAAGCTCATCGCCGAGCACTCGATGTGCCAGCCCGGCCGGCCCCGGCCCCAGGGGCTGTCCCAGCCCGGCAGGTCGGGCGCCGAGGGTTTCCAGAGCACGAAATCCATCGGATCGCGCTTGTAGGGCGCGACCTCGACCCGGGCGCCGGCGATCATGTCGTCGAGGCTGCGGCCCGAGAGCCGGCCGTAATCCGGATAGCTGCCGACCGCGAAAAGCACGTGGCCCTCGGCTTCGTAGGCATGGCCCTTGGCGATCAGGTCCTCGATCATCGCAACCATCTGGGCGATATAGGCGGTGGCGCGCGGCATGTGGTCGGGCTCGAGCGCGCCGATGGCGGCCATGTCCTCGAGATACCAGCGCGCGGTCTCGTCGGTGATCTCGGCGATCGGCCGGCCGGTCTCGGCGGCGCGGGCGTTGATCTTGTCGTCGACGTCGGTGAAGTTGCGCACATAGGTCACGTGCCCGGCGCCGTAGACCTGCCGCAGCAGTCGGTAGAGCACGTCGAACACCACCACCGGGCGGGCATTGCCGAGATGCGCCCGGTCGTAGACCGTCGGCCCGCAGACATACATCCGCACATCGCCGGCATCGAGCGGGGTGAAGTCCTCCTTGCGGCGGGTCTTCGAATTGGTCAGCCGGATCTGCATGTCTGCCTCCGCACGGGGTCGCGTTCGGGGAGCGGGATAGCAAGGCAAGGGGCCGAGGGAAACCGCTTCCCGCCACCCGGCGCGCCGGCGCGGGGACGCTCCGGAGCCTGTCCCGCCGGACCTGCGCGACCTGCCCGCCCCGCCGCCCGTGCCCGCCGCCCGCAGGGCGAAGGCCGCAGGAACTCCGCCATTCCCCTCCGCGTTTGCCCCGCAACACGGTTTACCATCCGGAGGAGTCCCATGGACCTCGTTCGCATCATCCTGGCCATCCTGCTGCCGCCGCTCGGCGTCTTCCTGCAGGTCGGCCTCGGCAAGCATTTCTGGATCAACATCCTGCTGACCATCCTGGGCTACATCCCCGGCATCGTGCATGCCGTCTGGGTCATCGCCCGCACCGGGCCGCGCACGGCATGAGCCGGGCCGCGCAACCGCTTCACCGGGATCGCGATTTCGAGCATCTCGAACGCGTCGAACGCCTGGCGCACCGCATGGACCGGGCGTTCCGCCTGCCGGGCACGCGGATCCGGCTGGGCTGGGATTCGATCCTCGGCCTGGTGCCGGGGATCGGCGACACGCTGGCGCTCGCCCCCGCGGCCTATATCCTGCAGACCGCCTATCGCATGGAGGCGCCGACCTCGACGCTGGTGCGGATGGGGGCCAATGTGGGCATCGACTGGCTGATCGGCCTGGTGCCGCTGGCCGGCGATATCCTCGATGTCGGCTACAAGTCCAACACCCGCAACGCGCGGCTGCTGCGGCGTCTGGTGGAGCAGCGCCACGGCGCCGCGCCGATGCGGACCTCCGACCTGCACGCCGCGTGAGCGGCACCGCGATCGGGCGGGAGGCCAAAGAAAAAGGGGCCCGGGGGCCCCTTTTGCATGCGGCGATGACGCCCGCGTCAGCCGACGATCTCGAGGCCCGCGAAGAAGAAGGCGATCTCGTCCTTGGCGGTCTCCGGCGCGTCCGAGCCATGCACCGAGTTCTCGCCCACGGATTCGGCGAACTCGGCGCGGATGGTGCCCTCGGCGGCGTCGGCCGGGTTGGTGGCGCCCATCACTTCGCGGTTCTTCTGGATCGCGTTCTCGCCTTCCAGCACCTGCACCACGACCGGCTCGGAGGCCATGAACTCGCACAGCTCGTCGTAGAACGGACGCTCGGCATGAACCTTGTAGAACTCGCCGGCCTGCGCCTTGGACAGGCGGATGCGCTTCTGCGCGACGATGCGCAGGCCCGCTTCCTCGAACTTGGCGTTGATCTTGCCGGTCAGGTTGCGCCGGGTGGCGTCGGGCTTGATGATGGAAAGCGTGCGTTCGGTGGCCATTGTCGCCTCTCTCATGGTGCTGCTGGCGCCATGGCGGCGCCCGTCCGGCGCGCCCTTACCACGCGCCCGGCAGCTTGCAAACCGGATAGCGGCGGGCGCCTCTCAGGCCGGCTCGATGTCGCCCTCGGCGCGGCGGGCGTGGAACTCGGCCTCGAAGGCGGCGAAGCGGCCGCCGGCGATCGCCGCGCGCATCTCCGCCATCAGCGTCTGGTAGTAATGCAGGTTGTGCCAGGTCAGCAGCATGCCCGAGATCATCTCCCCGGCGCGGAAGACGTGGTGCAGGTAGGCGCGCGAATAGCCCCGGCAGGCGGGGCAGGTGCAGTCCTCGTCGAGCGGCCGCGGATCGTCGGCGTGCCGGGCGTTCTTCAGGTTGACCTGGCCGCGCCGCGTCCAGGCCTGTCCGGTCCGGCCCGAGCGCGACGGCAGCACGCAATCCATCATGTCGATGCCACGCTTGACGGCGCCCACGATGTCGTCGGGCTTGCCCACCCCCATCAGGTAGCGCGGCTTGTCCACCGGCAGGTGCCCCGGCGCGTGGTCGAGACAGGCGAACATCGCCTCCTGCCCCTCGCCCACGGCGAGACCGCCCACGGCGTAGCCCTCGAAGCCGATCTTCGTGAGCGCCGCGGCGCTCTCCTCGCGCAGATCGGGCTCCAGCCCGCCCTGCTGGATGCCGAAGAGCGCGTGGCCCGGCCGGTCGCCGAAGGCCTCGCGCGAACGCTCGGCCCAGCGCATCGACAGCCGCATCGACTCCTCGATCCGTGCCCGGTCGGCGGGCAGCGCCGGGCATTCGTCGAAGGCCATGACGATGTCGGAGCCCAAGAGCCGCTGGATCTCCATCGACCGCTCCGGCGTCAGCTCGTGGCGCGAGCCGTCGATATGGGAGCGGAAGGTGACGCCCTTTTCGGTGAGCTTGCGCAACTCGGCCAGGCTCATCACCTGGAAGCCGCCGGAATCGGTGAGGATCGGCTTCGACCAGTTCATGAAGCGGTGCAGCCCGCCGAGCCGCGCCACCCGTTCGGCGCCGGGGCGCAGCATCAGGTGATAGGTGTTGCCGAGCAGGATGTCGGCGCCGGTCGCGGCGACGCTCTCCGGCAGCATGGCCTTCACCGTGGCGGCGGTGCCGACCGGCATGAAGGCCGGCGTGCGGATCTCGCCGCGCGGCGTGGAGATGGTGCCGGTGCGGGCCGCGCCGTCGGTGCCGTGAAGCGAGAAGCTGAAACCTGTCATGGCCGCCCGTTTGGCCGATCCGGCGCGCCGCGGCAAGGCCCCCGGCCTTGCGGCTGCGCGGCCCGCTTGCTACCGCTGTGTCCCCCGACCCGCTTCAGGAACGTTGCATGACCGACAGCCAGGACCCCGCACAGGATCTCATCCGCTTCGGCTGGGAGGAATGGGTGGCGCTGCCGGGGCTCGGCCTGCCGGCGCTCAAGGCCAAGGTCGATACCGGCGCGCGCACCTCGGCGCTGCACGCCTACGACATCGAGACCTTCGGCTCGGCCAGCGCGCCGCGGGTGCGCTTCACCGTGCACCCGGTGCCGGGCCGCGAGGACCTGGTGATCCCGTGCTCGGCCAAGGTGCTGGACCGCCGCATGGTGACCAGCTCCAACGGCGAGAGCGAGAGCCGCTACGTCATTGCCGCCGATCTCGAGGTCGGCGGCCAGCGCTGGCCGATCGAGCTCACCCTGACCAACCGCGCCGCGATGGCGAGCCGGATGCTGTTGGGCCGCGAGGCGCTGAAGGATCATATCGCCATCGTCGCCACCGACCGCTTCCTGCAGCCGGAACTGTCCTACGACGTCTACGCCTCGACCAAGATGCGCAGCTCCGCGCCCAACCGCGCGCTGCGCATCGCGGTGCTGAGCCGGGAGGCCAATTACTCGACCCGCCGGCTGGTCGAGGAGGGCGAGGGCCGCGGCCACACCGTCGAGGTCATCGACACGACGCGCTGCTACATGGCGATCAACGCCATGGCGCCGGAGGTGCATTACGACGGCGCCCGCCTGCCCCGCTACGACGCGGTGATCCCGCGCATCGGCGCCTCGATCACCGCCTACGGCACCGCGGTGATCCGCCAGTTCGAGACCATCGGCACGTTCTGCGTCAACGGCTCCGAGGGCATCGCCGCCTCGCGCGACAAGCTCTACGCCCACCAGCTGATGGCGCGCCACAAGATCGGCATGCCGAACACCGCCTTCGCCGCCAGCCCCAAGGACACCGACAGCCTGATGCGGCTGGTCGGCACCGCGCCGATGATCGTCAAGCTGCTGGAATCGACGCAGGGCAAGGGCGTGGTGCTGGCTGAGACCAAGAAGGCGGCGCAATCGGTGATCGACGCCTTCCGGGGGTTGCGCGCCAACTTCCTGGTGCAGGATTTCGTCAAGGAGGCCGCCGGCGAGGACATCCGCTGCCTGGTGGTGGGCGGCCGCGTCGTGGCGGCGATGAAGCGCACCGGCGCCGAGGGCGATTTCCGCTCCAACCTGCATCGCGGCGGCACCGCGCAGGTCATCCGGATCACCCGCGAGGAGCGCGAGACGGCGCTGCGCGCGGCGCGCGCCTTCCGGCTCAACCTCGCCGGGGTCGACCTGCTGCGCTCGGAAAGCGGGCCGAAGGTGCTGGAGGTCAATTCCAGCCCCGGGCTCGAGGGCATCGAGACCGCCTCGGGCAAGAACATCGCCGGGCGGCTCTACGACCATATCGAGGAGCGCGTGCGGCCGGCCCCGGTGCGCAAGCGCAAGCTCCTGGGCTGAGGCCCGGCGCTTGCGGTCGCGCCCGGGCGGGCCTATCCCCGCGGGGTCGAGGACAAGGGGGCAACGGGTGGCACAGGGCAGGAACGGCCGGGCCCGGACGGGCCGGGCCGGCACGGCGGAGGCAGGCGGCTGGCGCGACCGCGCCGTCGACCTCGCAGCGCGCGGGCTGATCGGGGCGCTGCGCGCCCTGCCCCTGCGGCTCCGGCTGCGTCTCATGGGGGCGGCGATGGCGCGGCTGGTGGCGCCGCTGGCGGGCTACCGCCAGCGCGCGCTCGACAACCTCGCCCATGTCTGGCCCGACATGCCGCTCGCCGAGCGGCGCCGCATCGCCGAGCGCGTGGCGGACAATTTCGGCCGCACGATGATCGAGAATTACGACATCGAGGGCCTGCGCGACCGCATGGCCGGGGCCCGGATCTCGGGCGACGGGCTGGCCGAGATCGAGGCCGCCCGCGCCGCCGGCCGGCCGATCCTCTTCGTCACCGCCCATTACGGCAATTTCGAAGCCCCGCGCGCCGCGCTGGTGGCCCGCGGCTGGCAGATCGGCGGCCTCTACCGGCCGATGTCCAACCCCTATTTCAACGCCCATTACGCCGAGAACATGCACCGGCTCTCGGGGCCGGTCTTCGCCCAGGGGCGGCGCGGCACGATGGGGCTGGTGCGCCACCTCTCCGAGGGCGGCGCCATGGTGCTGCTCTTCGACCTCTATGCCGGCAAGGGCGTGCCCATCGACTTTCTCGGCCGCCCGGCACCGACGCTGACCTCGGCGGCCGAGATCGCGCTGCGCACCGGCGCGCTGATGGTGCCGTTCTTCGGCATCCGGCAGCCCGACGGGGTACGCTTCGAGGCGGTGTTCGAGGCACCGATCCCGCATGGCGAGCCGGTGGAGATGATGCGCGAGGCGACGCGCCGACTGGAGGCGCGCATCGAGGCCGATCCGGCGCAGTGGTTCTGGGTGCACCGGCGCTGGAAGCCGGACCGCCAGGCCAAGCGTCAGCGCAAGCGCGCGGCGGCGAAGATCGGCCCGTAATCCTCGCCCTGCACCATCACCACGGCGGGCGCGTCGCCCTCCAGCGGCACGCGCTCGCGGAACTCCGACACCCCGTCCCAGCGCCCGACGATGTCCCAGTCGGTGACGACGTGACTGTAGGTCAGGCGCTTGCCGGCATTCTCGCCCCGGCGCACCTGCACCGATTCCTGGTCGGAATAGCGCACGAGGTAGATCACCGCCGGTCCGACCGCGGCGCCGGTCTCGGCGGCGATGGCCAGCATGTCGGCCTCGCGGGCGATCGCCAGCGAGACCGGGCTTTCGCGCGCCGCGTGCTCGGCGATCAGCGCCGCCACGTCCTTGGCACGGTTGCCGACGACGTCGTGCTGGCCCTCGACGACCATCTGCGGGGTGTAGATCGAGACCCGGTCCTCGGATCGGGCATAGCCCTTCTGGCGGGCGGTGAAGCGCGGCTGGGCGAAGCTGTCCTTCCAGCCGATATAGTCCCAGTAATCGACGTGCAGCGCCAGCGCGATGACATCGTCGCGCTGCGCCAGCTCGGCCAGCAATGCATCGGCCGGCGGGCAGGAGGAACAGCCCTGCGAGGTGAACAGCTCCACCACCACCGGAGGATCCCCCAGCACCGGCTGGCCGAGCAGCGCGCCCGTCAGACCGCAGCACAGGGCAAGGGGACGCAACATGGGAAACTCCGGCGGCTGTTCCGGACTCCAGCGATACCCCAATGCATACAAATGAAGCCAATCAAGGTTTTGCGAGAGCGCGGCACCGTGATCGGAAAGCCGCTTGCCGTGAATTGTGCACCACGGTATACAACGCGCCGCAAGGGCCTTGAACCGCGGCCCGGTCCGGGGCAGACACGCTGCAAGTTTCGCCCCGCTGTCCCAGCACTATTTCAAGGAGGCTATTCATGCCCATTACCGTTGGCCAGGACACGTCGAAGACGCGCAGGTCGCTGTCCGCAGACGGCCAGACCGTCTCCTATTACTCGATTGCCGCGGCGCAGGAGGCCGGCCTGGGCGATTTCTCGCGCCTGCCGAAATCGCTCAAGGTGGTGCTTGAGAACATGCTGCGGTTCGAGGACGGCAACACCGTCGTCACCGACGACATCAAGGCCTTCTCCGAATGGGCCGCGAATGGCGGCCGGGGCAACCGCGAACTGGCCTACCGCCCGGCCCGCGTGCTGATGCAGGACTTCACCGGCGTGCCGGCGGTGGTCGACCTTGCGGCGATGCGCGACGGCATCAAGGCGCTCGGCGGCGATCCCCAGAAGATCAACCCGCTGAACCCGGTCGATCTGGTCATCGACCATTCGGTGATGATCGACGAGTTCGGCAACCCGCGCGCCTTCCAGATGAACGTCGACCGCGAATACGAGCGCAACATCGAGCGCTACACCTTCCTCAAGTGGGGCCAGAAGGCGTTCAACAACTTCCGCGTGGTGCCGCCGGGCACCGGCATCTGCCACCAGGTGAACCTCGAATACCTCGCCCAGACGGTCTGGACCGACACCGACCAGAACGGCGAGACGGTGGCCTATCCCGACACCCTCGTCGGCACCGACAGCCACACCACCATGGTCAACGGCGCCGCCGTGCTGGGCTGGGGCGTCGGCGGCATCGAGGCCGAGGCGGCGATGCTGGGCCAGCCGATCTCCATGCTGATCCCCGAGGTCATCGGCTTCAAGCTGACCGGCGAGATGGTCGAGGGCACCACCGCCACCGACCTCGTGCTGCGCGTCACCAAGATGCTGCGCGACAAGGGCGTGGTCGGCAAGTTCGTCGAATTCTACGGCGACGGGCTCGACAACGTGACGCTGGCCGACCGCGCCACCATCGGCAACATGTCCCCCGAGTTTGGCGCCACCTGCGCCTTCTTCCCGATCGACGACGAGACCCTGCGCTACCTGCGCACCACCGGCCGGGCCGAGGACCGCATCGCGCTGGTCGAGGCCTATGCCAAGGAACAGGGCATGTGGCGCGAGCCGGGCGCCGAGCCGGTCTTCACCGACACGCTCGAGCTCGACATGGGCACCGTGAAGCCGGCGATCTCCGGCCCCAAGCGGCCGCAGGACCACGTCAACCTCGAGGAGGCGGCGAAGACCTTCCACGCCTATGTCGACGGCCAGCGCGACGGCGCCAAGGAAAGCGCTCAGGCGGATGTGCGCTGGGAAGGCGAAGGCGGCCAGCCCGAGCCGAAGAAGATCCCCGGCGACACCGGCAGCCACAAGCGCGGCTTCGTCAAGATGAAGGACATCGACGGCGAGGAGGTCGAGTTCCAGCTGCATGACGGCTCGGTGGTGATCGCCTCGATCACGTCCTGCACCAACACCTCGAACCCCTACGTGATGATCGGTGCCGGTCTCGTCGCCAAGAAGGCGCGCGCCCTCGGCCTCGACCGCAAGCCGTGGGTGAAGACCTCGCTGGCGCCGGGCTCGCAGGTCGTCTCGGCCTATCTCGAGGCCGCCGGCCTGCAGGACGACCTCGACGCCATCGGCTTCAACCTCGTGGGCTATGGCTGCACCACCTGCATCGGCAATTCCGGCCCGCTGGCGCCGGAGATCTCCAAGTGCGTCAACGACAACGACCTGATCGCCACCTCGGTCCTGTCGGGCAACCGCAACTTCGAGGGCCGGATCTCCCCGGATGTCCGCGCCAACTACCTGGCCTCGCCGCCGCTGGTCGTGGCCTATGCGCTGGTCGGCGACATGAACGTCGACATCGCCAACGACCCGATCGGCCAGGACAAGGACGGCAACGACGTCTTCCTGAAGGACATCTGGCCGACCCAGGCCGAGATCGCCGAGCTGGTCGAGAAGACCGTGACGCGCGAGAGCTTCCAGGAGAAGTATGCCGACGTCTTCAAGGGCGACGAGAAGTGGCAGGCGGTCGAGACCACCGATGCCGAGACCTATGACTGGCCCTCGACCTCGACCTACGTCCAGAACCCGCCCTATTTCCAGGGCATGGACCCGGAGCCGGGCGAGATCCACAATGTCGAGGGCGCCCGCGTCCTCGCCATCCTCGGCGACATGATCACCACCGACCACATCTCGCCCGCCGGCTCCTTCAAGGAGACCACCCCGGCCGGCCAGTACCTGGTCGAACGCCAGGTGCCGGTGCGGGAGTTCAACTCCTACGGCGCGCGCCGCGGCAACCACGAGGTGATGATGCGCGGCACCTTCGCCAACATCCGCATCAAGAACGAGATGCTGGACGGCGTCGAGGGCGGCTACACGCTCGATCCCGAAGGCAACCAGACGTCGATCTACGACGCCGCGATGGCCTATCAGGACCAGGGCACCCCGCTCGTCATCTTCGGCGGCGAACAGTACGGTGCCGGCTCCAGCCGCGACTGGGCGGCCAAGGGCACGGCGCTGCTGGGCGTCAAGGCGGTGATCGCCGAGAGCTTCGAGCGTATCCACCGCTCCAACCTGGTGGGTTTCGGGGTCATCCCCTTCGAGTTCACCGGCGGCGACACCCGCAAGTCGCTGAACATCACCGGCAAGGAGACGGTGTCGATCCACGGTCTCGACGATGTCATGCCGGGCGCCGAAGTGCCCTGCAAGATCACCTACGAGGACGGCACCAAGAAGGAGATCACCCTCAAGTGCCGGATCGATACCGCCATCGAGGTCGATTACGTCAAGCATGGCGGCGTGCTGCACTACGTGCTGCGCCACCTCGCCAAAGCGGCGTGATCCGCACCAGCGCGGCGTGAGGCTATCGGGGCCGGCACTTTCGGGTGCCGGCCCTTTGCGTTCCGACGGGCCGATCGCGGATCGGGCCCGGCCCCGTGGGTTCCATCACATGCCTGCGAGAGCGGTCACACCCGCTGTGCGCCCATGCGGGACGACCTCGCCGCCACATGTCCCTAAATGCAGCGGTCGAACGCTCATCGAGGCAAGGAGGCAGACATGACCGACCGCAGCACCCTTTTCCAACCCGCGCGCCTGGGCGACCTGACGCTGCCCAACCGCGTCCTGATGGCGCCGCTGACCCGCAACCGCGCCCATGACGACGGCACCCCGGCAGAGATGGCCGAGACCTATTACGGCCAGCGCGCCTCGGCCGGCCTGATCGTCAGCGAGGGCGTGCAGATCTCCGACATGGGCAAGGGCTACATCAAGACGCCGGGCATCTACACCGACGCCCATGTCGCCGGCTGGAAGAAGATCACCGACGCGGTGCATGCCGGCGGCGGGCGCATCTTCGCGCAGCTCTGGCATGTCGGCCGCATCAGCCACACCTCGCTGCTGCCCGAGGGCCGCAGCCCGTACGGCCCGACCGGCGAGGCCGCCGAGGCGCACACCTTCACCCATCAGGGCTTCGAGCCGACCTCGACCCCGGTGGCGATGACCGAGGACGACATCCGCCAGACCGTGGCCGATTTCGTCACCGCCGCGAAGGCCGCCAAGGCGGCAGGCTTCGACGGCGTCGAGATCCACGCCGCCAACGGCTACCTGCTGGAGCAGTTCCTGATGGACGGCGTGAACGACCGCAGCGACGCCTATGGCGGCTCGGTCGGGAACCGCATGCGCTTTCTCGAGGAGGTGATCGACGCCGTCTCCGGGATCTGGCCGCGCGGCCGCATCGGCGTGCGCCTGTCGCCGCTGGGTCAGTTCAACGGCGTCTCGGACAGCGATCCGGAAACCAATTTCGGCACCGTCATCGCGCGGCTGGACGGCAAGGGGCTGGGCTACCTGCACCTCGTCGAGCAAGCGCCGGGCGCCGAAACCACCGCCGAGCAGGTGGAGATCATGAAGCGCCTGCGCGCCAAGTGGTCGGGCTTCACCATCGTCAACGGCGGCTATGACGGCGACAGCGCCGCCCGGGCGGTCGCCGAAGGCCATGCCGACGCCGTCACCTTCGGGCGGCCGTTCATCGCCAACCCCGACCTGCCGAAGCGCCTGCGCCTGAACGCCCCGCTCAACGAGGGCGACCAGGACACCTTCTACGGCGGCGGCGCCGAGGGGTACATCGACTATCCCTATCTCGACGGCCCGGTGCAGGACGAAGCCGACAAGGCCGCCTGACCGGCCGCGAATGGTTGCGAGTTCGGATCGCGGCGACGCCAGGGGCCGGTGAGGCCCGCGGACGCCGCCGCGTGGTTGCCAGTGCGGACCGGCCCCCCTCGGGGCCGGTCCTTTTTCGTGCCGGGGGGCGCAAGCGGCGGCCCCCTTCCCGCCGCCGCCCCGCCACCGGCGCCATCGAGCGACGCGGCACCGCCCCGCTCCGGCCCGGCCCCTCCGACGGAGGTCCGGACCCGGCCAGCCCGGAACGGCGTGGCTCCCTGCCGGCCCCCTGACGCCGCTGTTGGCCCGGCATCGGTCCCCCGGTCCCGCGCAGCCGCACATTCGCCGTGCAGGCCCTCCGGTTTTCCCTCGCCGCGACTTCCGCTAGGTCATCGCCGAAACGGAAAAAGGAGGAGTCCCATGCTGAACGTCCTGTCCCGTCCGCTGGTGCGGATCATGGACCGTTACCTGCCCGATCCCTTCGTCTTCGTCCTTGTGCTGACGCTGATCGCGGCGTTGGCCGCGATGCTGGTCGAGGGCACCGGCCCGCTCGCCGTGGTGGGGATGTGGGGCGACGGCTTCTGGTCGCTGCTGCAATTCTCCATGCAGATGTTGCTGGTGCTCGTCACCGGCTACATGATGGCCTCCACGCCGCTGGTGCGCCGGGGCCTGGCCGCCCTGGCCGACACCGCGAAAAGCGCCGGCGGCGCCATCCTGCTGGTCTCCGTGGTCTCGCTGCTGGCCTCTTGGATCAACTGGGGGTTCGGCCTTGTCGTCGGCGCGCTCTTCGCCAAGGAACTGGCCCGCAAGGTCGAGGTCGACTACCGGCTGCTGGTCGCCTCGGCCTATTCCGGCTTCATCGTCTGGCATGGCGGGCTGGCCGGGTCGATCCCGCTCTCCATCGCCACCGAGGACCACCCCTTCGCCGACCAGATCGGCGTGATCCCGACGGGCGAGACGATCTTCTCGTTCTACAACCTCGCCATCGTGGCCGCGCTTTTCGTCGCGGTGCCCTTCATCAACCGAGCGATGATGCCGAAGGACGCCGACCGCGTGCTGATCGACCGGGCGCTCCTGAACGAGGGCGACGCAGGCGAGACCCGCCCCGGCACCCCGGCCGAGCGGATCGAGAACAGCCGCGCGCTGTCCTGGCTGATCGGCGCCGCCGGCGCGGCCTGGCTCATCCAGCATTTCGCCGCCGGGGGCGGGCTGTCGCTCAACGTCATTAACTTCCTCTTCCTGACGCTCGCCATCCTGCTTCACGGCACCCCGGCCAACCTGCTCCGGGCGCTGCATCAGGCGGTGAAGGGCGGCGCCGGCATCGTCATCCAGTTCCCGTTCTATGCCGGGATCATGGCGATCATGGTCGAGTCCGGCCTCGCCGCGACGGTCTCCGAGGGGCTGGTGGGTCTGGCCAGCGCCGCGACCCTGCCGTTCTGGACCTTCCTGTCGGCCGGGCTGGTGAACTTCTTCGTGCCCTCGGGCGGCGGCCAGTGGGCGGTGCAGGCCCCGGTGATCATGCCCGCCGCCGAAGCGCTCGGCCTCGATCAGGCGCGCGCCGCCATGGCGGTGGCCTGGGGCGATGCCTGGACCAACATGGTGCAGCCCTTCTGGGCGCTGCCGATCCTCGGCATTGCCGGGCTCCGGGCCAAGGACATCATGGGCTTCTGCACCGTGCACCTGATCCTGTCGGGCCTGATCATCGCGCTCGGCCTGACCTTTCTCTGAGCGCGCGATATGCCCAAACGGCAGGCAGTTGCGCCAGGTCCGCCCGCCTCCGCGGCAGCCGGGGGCGGGCGATGCGCGGCAAACCGCCCGTCACGAAACGGTGAGCCCCGCCTGCGTCATCTCACCGCTACAAACGTCGCATAACAAGAACCATCTGACGGGCAGTCGAGAGATGCAGAAGAAACGCCGCGGAATGAAAGTCGTCACCCTCCTACAGGCCGCCGCACTGGCGGTGCTCACCGTGTTCGGAGCCCATGCCGCCGGCCTCACGCCGGCCAAGACGGCGGCCGATCCCGCCTGTCTGGCGCTGAGCCAGGACCGCTGCGCCCAGCCGTCGCGGCAGACCGGCCTGCCGAACACCGCCCTGCCGAACACCGCCCTGCCGCGCGACAGCACGGCGCAGGTGCACTAGCGCCGCGGCACGCAGGGGGGCGCAGCCCCCGTCACGGCCCTGCCCGCCCGCCGGTTCCGGCGGGCGTTCGCATGTCCGGCGGCGCGGTCAACCGGTGGGCCCGGCCTCGGCCAGCGCCGCCTCGAGCGCCGGCAGGAAGCGCCGCTCGTAATCCGACCCGACCAGCGGACCCTGGAAGCGGAAGCGCACCGTGCCGTCGGCCCCGACGATGAAGGTCTCGGGCGGCGCGGTCACCCCCCAGTCGATCGCGGTGCGGCCCTTGGGATCGAAGGGCACCGCCACGAAGGGCGACCGTTCGTCCTCGAGATAGGCCCGCGCCGGCGCCTCCTGGTCGCGGAAGTTCACGCCGACGAGGCGCAGCCCGTCCGCCTGCATCTCCAGAAGGGTCGGATGCTCGGCCCGGCAGGGCGGGCACCAGCTGGCCCAGAAGTTCACCAGCACGACCTCGCCGCTGCCGAAGATCTCCGGGTCGAGCGCCGGGTAGCCCGGCAGCGCCTGCTCGGTGATCGGCGGCGTCGCCTGGCCGATGCGCGTCGAGGGCAGGCCCTGCGGATCGTCGCGATACATGCCGAAATAGGCCAGCGCCGCGAATCCCGCGAAGATCACCGGCGGCAGGATCATCAGCGGCCTAAGCGCCATCGCGCATCCTCCGTCCCTCGACCTTCTCGAGCGCCTCGCGCACCCGGCGCGAGCGCCACAGGCTGACCGCCACCAGCGCCGCCAGGAGCCCCAGCGACACCGCGTAGGCCGACAGCACCGCCTCGGCGTATTTCCCCAGATCCGGCATCAGGCCATCCTTTCCCGGGCGATCAGCGCCCGCATCCGCCGCGCCCGGATCTCGGTCCGGGTGCGCAGCAGCACCAGCGCCACGAAGAGCAGCACGAAGCCCGCCATGCAGACCAGCAGCGGCAGCCAGAAGACGTCGGCCACGTTCTCCTCGGCGTCGAGCGACAGCGACGCGCCCTGGTGCAGGCCCTGGTTCCAGAACAGCACCGCGTAGCGCGACAGCAGCGCGAAGACCGAGCCCACGAGGCAGAGGATCGAGGTCAGGTCGGCGGCGGTGTCGTCGTTCTCGATCGCCGCCCAGAGCGCCGAGTAGCCGAGATAGAACAGGAACAGGATCAGGAACGAGGTCAGGCGCGGATCCCAGGCCCACCAGGTGCCCCACATCGGCTGGCCCCAGATCGCCCCGGTGGCCAGCGCGATCACCGTCACCACCGCCCCGACCGGCGCCGCGGCGCGCGCCGCCAGCGCCGAAACGTGGTGCCGGCGCACGATCCAGATCAGCGAGGCCACCAGCATCATCAGCCAGGCATTGATCGCCATCAGCGCCGCCGGCACGTGCAGGTAGATGATCTTCACCGTGGAGCCCTGCCGGTAATCGTCGGGGGTGAAGAAGAACCCCCAGACCAAGCCCACCGCGAGGCAGAGCGCCGCCAGCACGGCCAGCGGCGGCAGCAGGCGGTCGGTCACGCGGATGAACCTGACCGGGTTGGCGTAATCCCACAGCGACATGCCTGCCTCCTAAGCTGCCGCCGCGGCGGCTTCAATTCACATCTGTGCGGGACTCAGCGCAGGTTGATCCGCAGCACCGCGGCCGAGGCGAAGGGCAGGAGCGCCAGCGCCCCCAGGCTGATCCCGGCCAGCAGCATAAGCGGGGTCTCGAGGGCCAGTCCCGCGGCACCGCGTCGCGCGACCTCCGAGCCGAAGACCAGCGTCGGCACGTAGAGCGGCAGGACGAGCAGCGACAGCAGCAGCCCGCCGCGCTTCAGGCCCACGGTCAGCGCCGCGCCGAAGGTGCCGATCACCGACAGCGCCGGGGTGCCGAGGAGCAGCGAGACGAAGAGCCAGACATAGCCCGGCCCCGGCAGGTTCAGGAGCACCCCGAGCGCCGGCGCCGCCAGCACCAGCGGCAGGCCGGTGGTCAGCCAATGCGCCGCCGCCTTCACCGTCACCAGCCCCTCCATCGGCAAGGGCGCGGTGGCCAGCAGCTCCAGCGCCCCGTCCTCGCGGTCGAGCGCGAAGATCCGGTCGAGCGACAGCAGGCAGGCCAGGAGCGCGCCGATCCACAGGATGCCGGGGGCGATCCGCGCCAGCAGCCCGGTTTCGGGCCCCACGCCCAGCGGCACCAGCACCGTCACCACCAGGAAGAAGGCCAGGCCCAGCCCGAAGCCGCCGCCGGCCCGCACCGCCAGCCGCAGATCGCGCACGAGGAGCGCGATCACAGGAAGGCCTCGTCGGCCCGCGCCAGTTGCGGCCGTGCCCGGAAGCCGGTCACGTCGAGCTCGCGCGCGGTGGCCAGGCCCAGGTCGATATGGGTGGCGATGAGCGCCGCACCGCCCTCGGCCAGGTGGCGGCCGACCGCCGCGGCGAAGAGCGCCACCGAGGCCCGGTCGAGCGACACGGTGGGCTCGTCGAGGGCCCAGACCGGCCGCCCGGTGACCAGCAGGCGGGCCAGCCCCAGCCGCCGCGCCTGGCCCGCCGACAAGGTGCCGGCGGGCCGGTCGGCGAGGTCGTCGAGGGCGAAGTCGCGCAGCGCGCGGTCGATCCCGCCGGCGCCGAAGGCCGCGGCCCAGAAGCGCAGGTTCTCGGTCACCGTCAGCGTCGCCTTGATGCCGTCGGCATGGCCGGCATAGGCGACGCCCTCGCCGCCCGCGACGCGGCCGGCAAGCGGCGGCGCCAGCCCCGCCACGCAACGCAGCAGCGTGGTCTTGCCGGCGCCGTTGGGCCCGCGCAGCACCACCGCCTCGCCGGCCGCCAGCGCCAGCGACACGCCGTCGAGCACCGGCACGCCACCGCGCGCCACCGAGAGCCCGGTCAGGGACAGAAGCGGCGCGCCGGTCATCGCGCCGCCGGCCGGTCCGCAGGACCGGACGGCCAGAGCAGCGCGCGCGCCAGCGCGCTCCGCCGGATCGCCGCCGGCCGGATCGCCTTCGTCCGGTTCAGACCGGCAGCACGGCCAGCGCCACGCGCCGGCCCTCCGACAACAGAACGTTGTAGGTGCGGCAGGCGGCCGGCGAGTTCATCACCTCCACGCCGAGCCCCGCCGCCTCAAGTTCGCCGCGCAGCCCGGCCGGCAGATGCGCCGTCTCGGCCCCGGTGCCCACGAACAGCACGTCGACCTCGCCGGCCAAGGCCAGCAGCGCCGCGGCGTCGTCATAGCCGCCCCAGGCCCGGGTGCCCTGCCCCGACAGCAGCAGCGCGCCCTCGCGCAGCGTGCCGCCGATGCGGAAGAAGCCCGGCCCGTAGCCGTCCACCGGCTGCGCGTCGGTATAGGTGATCTCGTTCAGCCGCATGCCGGCCCTCCCTGGCGCGCCTCAGGCATCCACGTTGGCGAATTGCGTGCCGCCGGCGCCGTCCTCGGGCTTCGACCAGTCGCGCTTGACGCCGAGCCGGTGCAGGATCGCCGAGGCCACGAAGATCGACGAATAGGTGCCCACGAAGATGCCCCAGATCATCGCAAAGACAAAGCCCCGGATGACGTCGCCGCCGAGCACGAAGAGCGCCGCCAGCGCGATCAGCGTGGTGATCGAGGTCATCAGCGTGCGGCTCAGCGTCTCGTTGATCGACAGGTTCAGCACCTCCTTGAGCGGGCGCTTCTTGAACCGGATCAGGTTCTCGCGCACCCGGTCGAAGACCACCACGGTGTCGTTCAGCGAATAGCCGACGATGGTCAGCAGCGCGGCGATGATGGCCAGGTCGAAGCGGATCTGCAGCTCCGAGAAGATGCCGATGGTCAGCACCACGTCGTGCACCAGCGCCGCCACCGCGCCGACCGCGAACTGCCATTCGAAGCGCAGCCAGATATAGATCAGCACCGCCGCGATGGCGAGGACCACGGCGATCACCGCGGTCTGGATCAGCTCGCCCGAGACCTTGGGCCCGACCGATTCCACCGAGGTGAAGGAGATGTCGGGGGCCACTTCGGTCAGCGCCGTGCGCACCCGCTCGATGGTCTCCGGGGTCACCGCTTCGGCCTCGTCCTGCGGCGCGATGCGCACCATGGCGACGTTCTTGTCGGGGCCGAAGGAGGGGTCGAAGACCTCCGAGATCACCACGTCGCCAAGCTCCAGCGCGTTCAGCGCCGATCGGTAGGCGCCGACATCGACCGGCTCGGCGCTCTCGGTGCGGATCGTGGTGCCGCCGCGGAAGTCGATGCCGAAATTCAGTCCCTGCAGCAGGAAGGAGGCCAGCGCCACCGCCACCATCACCGCGGAGATGCCGAGCCACAGCTTGGAGCGCGAGAAGAAATCCCAGTTCGTCTCGGCGGGGACAAGTTTCAGGCGCATGGTCCGGCCTTTCTCAAACGGTGATGGTCTTCGGGCGGCGGCGCTCGAACCACATGGTGATCAGCAGGCGCGTGACGAAGATCGCGGTGAAGACCGAGGTGCAGATGCCGAAGCCCAGCGTGATCGCGAAGCCGCGCACCGGGCCCGAGCCCATGGCGAAGAGGATGATCGCGGTGATGATCGTGGTGATGTTGGCGTCGACGATAGCCGACAGCGCCTTCTCGTAGCCCAGCTCGATGGCCCGCGCCGGTCCGCGCGCGGTCTTCAGCTCCTCGCGGATGCGTTCGAAGACCAGCACGTTGGCGTCCACCGCCATGCCCACAGTGAGCACGATGCCGGCGATGCCCGGCAGGGTCAGCGTGGCGCCGATCAGGCTCAGCAGCCCGAACAGCAGGAAGATGTTCAGGATCAGCGCGATGTTGGCGAAGATGCCGAAGAGACCGTAGGAGGCCACCATGAAGACCAGCACCGCCGCGAAGGCCACCGCGGTGGCGAGCTTGCCGGCCTCGATTGAGTCGGCGCCGAGCTCCGGGCCGATGGTCCGCTCCTCGAGGAAGGTCAGCCCGGCGGGCAGCGCACCGGCGCGCAGCAGCACCGCGAGCTGGGTCGATTCCTCGATGCTGAAGTCGCCGGTGATGATGCCCGAGCCGCCGGGAATGTGGCTCTGGATCACCGGGGCCGAGATCACCTCGTTGTCGAGCACGATGGCGAAGGGCGAGCCGATATTCTGCGCGGTGTAGTCGCCGAAGCGGCGCGCGCCGGTGGCGTCGAAGCGGAAATTGACCGCCGGCCGGCCGTTCTGGTCGAACGAGGGCTGGGCGTCGACCAGCTCCTCGCCGGTGACCACCGGCGCGGTCTCGAGGGTATAGTAGACGCCCTCCTCGTCCATCGCCGGCAGCACCTCCTCGCCGGGCCCGGGCTGCGCCTCGGCGTCGCTGGCGCGGCCCAGAACCGGTTGGAAGGTCAGCTGCGCGGTGGTGCCGATCAGGTCCTTCAGCTCCTGCGCCGAGCCGATGCCCGGCACCTGGATCAGGATGCGGTCGCCGCCCTGGCGCTGGATCGTGGGCTCGCGGGTGCCGACCTCGTCGATGCGGCGGCGGATGATCTCCAGCGCCTGCTGCAGCGTGCGCTCGTCGACCGCGCGCTGCTCGGCCTCGGAGAGCCGCACGACGATCTCGCGGCCCTCGCCCGCAACCTCGATGTCGTTGGCGCCGCCCTGCGCCAGAGCCGCGGTCGAGCTGACCGGGCGCGCCAGGTCGCGCACCGCGGCGAGCGCCGCCGCCATGCCCTCGGGCTCCGAGACCGCGACCCGCAGCTCGCCCGGCGCGCCGTCCTGCAGGCGGATGGTGCCGATCTCGTCGCGCAGCGGGCGCAGCGCGTCGCGGATCTCCGGCCAGAGCGCCTCGAGCCGGCTCTCATAGACGTCCTCGACCTGGACCTCGGCCAGCAGATGCGCCCCGCCGCGCAGGTCGAGCCCGAGATTGACCAGCCCCGAGGGCAGCCAGCCGGGCCAGCTTGCCGCGGCGGCGGCGCGCTCGGGCGTCTCGCCCTGGCGCTCGATGGCGATCACCGCGTCGTTGCGGCTCTCGACCCGGCCGTAGAACAGGTTCGGCAGGGCCAGGACCAGCCCGGTGAGCACCACCGCCCAGATCAGGACGCGTTTCCAGGTGTCGATCTGCAGCATCAGCGGGGCGCCTCGTAGTCAGCGTGGATCGGGTCGCGGGCGAGCGCCGGGACGGCTCAGGCTTCGGCCTTGGCCGGCTCGCTCTTCGACAGGACCTGGGCGATGGTGGCCTGCACCACGCGGACCTTCACGCCCTCGGCGATCTCGACGTCGAGCTCGCCTTCCTTGACCTTGACCACCTTGCCGATGATCCCGCCCTGCGTCACCACCTGGTCGCCCCGGCGCAGCGCCTGAACCATCTTCTGATGATCCTTGAGCTTTTTCTGCTGCGGGCGGATCAGCAGGAAATACATGATCGCGAAGATCAGGATCAGGGGGATGAACTGGGCGATGGCGTTGCCGTCCATGGGCAGGCTCCTTGTCGGTGGCGGTCGGGGACCGGGAGGGCCCAGTCGCGGTTTGCGCGGAACCTATGGCGGGCTTCGGGCCGATGCAAGCGCATGGGCCGACCGCTCTCGTCGCGGCAGCCGCCGCGCGCTACACTCCCCGGATGCGCCGCGTCCTCGCCCCCCTCCTGCTGCTCCTGGCCCTCGCGCCGCCGCCGCCCGCGGTCTCCGAAGAGGTCGGCACGGCGGCCCTTCTGCCGGCGGTCGGGCGGCTAAACATCGCCGGCTACCGCAGCCGCGGCATGTGCACCGCCACGCTGGTGGCGCCGGCTTTGGTTCTGACCGCGGCGCATTGCGTGCTCGACCGCGACGGCACGCCGAAGCCGCGCGCCGACATGGTCTTCGTGGCCGGCTGGACCGGGCGCGGCCATGCCGGGGCGTCGCGCATCCGCGCCCTGCGGCCGCATCCCCGGGCGATCGGCGCCGACGGCATCGACGTGGCGCATGACCTGGCGCTGCTCGATCTCGCCGTGCCGCTGGCGGTGACGCCGCTCGACCTCGGCGCCGCCTCCCCGGCCGGCCCCTTCGCGCTGGCCGGCTATGCCCGCGCCCGGCCGCACCGCCTGGCGCTCACCGAGGAATGCGGCGGCACCGCCGGGCGCCGCGGCTCGGGGCGGGTCTGGCGCCTCGATTGCCCGGTCGATTACGGCCAGTCCGGCGGCCCGGCGCTGTTCGGCGCAACCCGCAAGGTGGCCGCGGTGATCTCCGCCCGCGAGGGTGCCGCCAGCCTCGCCGTGCCGGTCGATGCCTGGGTCCGGGCCGAGATCGCCCGGCCCTACACTCCCCCGGGGGATTGAGGCATAAGGCCCGGGAATCGGCTTGCCGCCGGCCCCGGACCCTGCCCCAGACCCAAGGAGACCGCCCAGATGCACGACATCCGCGCCATCCGCGAGGCCCCCGAGGCCTTCGACGCCGCGCTGGCCCGCCGCGGTGCGGAGCCCGCCGCCGCGGCGATCCTGGCGCTCGATGCCGAACGCCGCGAGGCCATCCACGCGGCCGAGACCGCCCAGGCCGAGCAGAACCGCGCCGCCAAGGAAATCGGCCGCGCCAAGGCCGCCGGCGACGAGGCCGAGTTCGAGCGGCTGCGCGCCCTGGTCGCCGACAAGAAGGCCGAAGTGGCGGCGCTGCAGGCCCGCGCCAAGGCGCGCGACGCCCAGCTCGACGAGATGCTGATGGGGCTGCCGAACCTGCCGCATGACGACGTCCCCGACGGCGCCGACGAGGCCGACAACGTGGAGATCAGGCGCTGGGGCGAACCGCGCGAATTCGACTTCCGGCCGAAGGAGCATTACGAGCTCGCCGCGGTCCGCGACGGCATGGATTTCGAGACCGCCGCCAAGCTTGCCGGCTCGCGCTTCGTGGTGCTCTCGGGCGGCGTGGCGCGGCTGCACCGGGCGCTGGCGCAGTTCATGCTCGACACCCACGTGGCCGAGAACGGGCTGACCGAGACCTGGACCCCGGTCCTGGTGCGCGAGGAGATGATGCGCGGCACCGGCCAGCTGCCGAAATTCGGCGAGGACAGCTACCAGACCACCGACGGCCGCTGGCTGGTGCCCACCGCCGAGGTGACGCTGACCAACATCGTCAACGACCTGGTGGTCGAGGAGAGCTACCTGCCGCGGCGCTACGTCGCCCACACCCAGTGCTTCCGCTCCGAGGCCGGCTCGGCCGGCCGCGACACCGCCGGCATGCTGCGCCAGCACCAGTTCGAGAAGGTCGAGATGGTCTCGATCACCCATCCCGACCACAGCCGGTCCGAGCTCGACCGCATGACCGGCTGCGCCGAGGGCATCCTCGAACGGCTCGGCCTGCCCTACCGCACCGTGGTGCTCTGCACCGGCGACATGGGCTTCGGAGCGCGGCGCACGCATGACATCGAGGTCTGGCTGCCGGGCCAGGACACCTACCGCGAGATCTCCTCGGTCTCGGTCTGCGGCGACTTCCAGGCGCGGCGGATGAATGCCCGCTTCCGCCCGGCGGGCGGCGGCAAGCCGGACTGGCTGCACACGCTGAACGGATCCGGGCTGGCGGTCGGGCGCTGCCTGATCGCGGTCCTCGAGAACGGCCAGGAGGCGGACGGCTCGGTCACCCTTCCGGCGGCGCTGCATCCCTGGCTCGGCGGCCGCACCCGGCTCGACGCCGCGGGAGCGCTGGTCTGACCGCCGCCCGCCCCGACCCGGCCCCTCTGGGGCGCCGGGCGCGCGCCGGAGCCGCCGCCGCCTTCGCCGCGGCGCTGGCCTTTGCCGCGGCGCCGCTCCTGACCGGCGGCTTCGCGGGCTTTGCCGCCGACCGGTTCCCGGTGCCGCAATCCGACCCGCCGGTGCAGCCGGCCGGCTACGCCTTCGCGATCTGGGGGCTGATCTATCTCTGGCTCCTGCTCGGCACCGGCTACGGCCTGTGGCGGCGCGCCGGCGATGCCGACTGGACGCCGGCCCGGCCCTGGCTGGCGCTCAGCCTCGGGCTCGGCGCCTTCTGGCTGCCGCTGGCGGCGCGCTCGGTGCCGGCCGCCACGGCGCTGATCCTCGTCATGCTGGCCACCGCGCTGCTGGCTTTGCGGCGCACCGGCGGCCGCGACCGGGTCTGGCAGACCGCGCCGGTGGCGCTCTATGCCGGCTGGCTGACCGCCGCCGCGGCGGTCTCGCTGGGCCTGATGATCGCCGGCTACGGCCTGCTGCCCGAAACCCCGGCGGCGCTCCTCGCCATCGCCGGCGGCCTCGCCCTGGCGCTGGCGGTGCAGCGCCGGCTGTCGCGCGCCCCGGAATACGGCATCGCGGTGATCTGGGCGCTGGCCGGCATCCTCGTCGCCAATGCCAGCCCGCCGAACTGGCCGGTGGCGGGCCTCGCCGCCGCCGGCATCGCCGCCCTCCTGGCCCTGCGCCCGACCGACGCGGCCTGAGCCCCGCCCAGGCGGACCGCGGCCCCTGCCTTCTTCTGAGCCAAAATATCCCGGGGGTGCGGGGGCAGCGCCCCCGCCCGCCGGCCGGCCGCAGGCCGGGCGGCCAGCCCCGCGCACCTACACCCTTAGAGGTAATCCGCGCGCTGCAGCCCGTATTTCGCCATCTTCTCGTTCAGCGTCCGGCGCGGCAGGCAGAGCTCCTCCATCACCGCCGCGATCGAGCCCTTGTGGCGCCGCATCGTGTTGTCGATCAGCATGCGTTCGAAGGCCTCGACATATTCCTTCAGCGGCTTGCCCTCGGTGGTCATCACCGGCTTCATCTCGGCGTGGTCGTTCATCAGCAGCGAGGCGATGGTGCCGGTGCCGCGGCGCGATTGCAGCGTCGCGCGTTCGGCCAGGTTGATGAGCTGGCGCACATTGCCGGGCCACGGCGCCTGCAGCAGCTGCGCCGCCTCCTGGGCCGAGACCTGCGGCGCCTCGCAGCCGTACTCGTCGGCATATTGCTCGGAGAAGCGGGTGAACAGCGTCAGGATGTCCTCGCCGCGCTGGCGCAGCGGCGGCACGGTGATGCGGAGCGCCGCCAGCCGGTAGAACAGGTCCGAGCGGATCGCCGTCTCGCAGGTCTTGCCCTCGTCCTGGAGGTTGCAGATCGCCACGATCCGGGTCTCGGGCGGCGTGCCCTGCTCGTTGATCACCGACAAGAGCCGCGCCTGCGCCTGGTCCGACAGCGCCTCGATGTCCTCGAGCACCAGGGTGCCGCCGCGGGCCTCCTCGACCGCCGGCAATTGCGTGTCGTCGGGCTCCATCGGGCCGAAGATGCGCTTCATCAGCGTCGGCTCGTCCATCGCCGCGCAGGGCAGCAGCACGAACTTCTTGCCGGCGCGGCTGCCCACCGCGTGCAGGGCATGCGCCACCAGCGTCTTGCCGGTGCCGGTCTCGCCGTCGATCAGCACGTGGCCGTCGGCCTGGCCGAGATCGAGGATGTCCTCGCGCAGCCGCTCCATGGCCGAGGATTGCCCGATCAGCTTCTGCATCAGCTGGCCGCCATCGGACAGCTCCTTGCGCAGGATGCGGTTGTCGAGCGTCAGCCGCCGCGCCGCGGTGGCCTTCTTGGCCAGCTCCGACATGCGCTCGGGGTTGAACGGCTTCTCGAGGAAGTCGAAGGCGCCGATGCGCATCGCCTCGACCGCCATCGGCACGTCGCCATGGCCGGTGATCATGATCACCGGCAGCGAACTGTCGAAGCCCATCAGCTTCTTCAAAAAGGAGATGCCGTCCATGCCGGGCATCTTGATGTCGGAGATGACGATGCCGGGATAGTCGGGCCCGAGCGATCCCAGCGCCTCCTCGGCGCTGGCAAAGCTCTCGGTGTCGTAACCCGACAGCGCCAGCCACTGGCTGATCGACTGGCGCATGTCCTTTTCGTCATCGACGATCGCGATCTTCATCGCCTTGGGCATCGCGTTCACTCCGCGGCTTGTTGGTCTTCGGTCAGGATCGGCAGCTGCATTTCGAAAACGGCGCCGCCATCCTCGGCGTTCCGTGCCGTCAGGCGCCCGCCGAGATCGTGCACGATCCCCGAGGAAATGGCGAGGCCGAGCCCCACCCCGTCCCCGGGCTGCTTGGTGGTGTAGAAGGGCTCGAACAGCGCCTCCAGATCCTCGATGCCGTGGCCGTTGTCGCGCACCGTCAGGATGGCGGTGTCGCCGGAGGCCAGCAGCACCTCGATATGCGGGTTGCGCACCGTCTTGGTGGCGTCGAGCGCGTTGCGCAGGAGGTTCACCAGCACCTGCTCGATGCGGGTGCGGTCGCCCATCACCCGCACCGGATGATCGGGCAGGATGCGGTCGATGCGCACCTTCCGCGATTTCAGCTGCGGCTCCATCATCGACAGCGCCGAGGCCAGCGATTCGCCGAGATCGACCGGCGACAGCCGGTCCTGCCCCTTGCGGGCGTAGGATTTCAGCTGCCGGGTGATCGCGCCCATGCGCTCGATCAGGTCGTCGATGCGGTGGAAGGCGGCCTGCGCCTCCTCGGGGCGGTTCCTTTGCAGCAGCAGCCGCGCCCCGGCAAGGTAGGTCTTCATCGCCGCCAGCGGCTGGTTGAGCTCGTGGCTGACCGCCGCCGACATCTCGCCCAGGGCGGCCAGCTTGGAGCTCTGCTCCAGCGTCTGCTCGGCCACGGCGAGGTTCATCTGCACCCGCTCGCGGGCCGCGATCTCGCGCTGCAGCCGGGCGTTGAGGCGCCGCAGCTCCGCCGATTCGCGCTGGAACAGCGCCATGCGCAGGGCGGTCTTGCGGCTCAGCGCGTAGAAGGCCAGCGCCGCCAAGAGCGCGAAGACCATGATCTCCAGCGCCAGCACGCCGTTCACCCGCTCGCGCACGCTGGCATAGGTGGTGAAGGAGGCGATCGACCAGCCGCGGAACGGGATCCGGCCCTCGACCCGCATCACCGCCTCGCCCTGCACGTAGGCGTCGGCAGGCACCGCGCGCCAATCGGTGGTGGCCTGGATGGCGCGTTCGATGGCGGTCGCCGGGGATTGCCGGTCGAGCGCGTCGGCGACCTTCAGCCCGCGCCAGCGCGGCTCGGTGGCGAGGATGATCGTGCCCTCGCTGTCGGTCACCAGCACGGCGTCCGAGATCCCCGCCCAGGCGCGCTCGAACTTGGCCAGGTCGACCTCGACGACGATCACCCCGATGGCGGTGCCCTGGTCTTCCAGGCGTCGCGAATAGGTGAAGCGGTAGCCGCCGGATTCGCGCTCGATGGTGGTGAAGACGGTGGCGTTGGAGCGGATCGCGTCGACAAAATAGGGCGCCTGCCGGTGCTGTTCGCCCAGCCGGTTGCGGTCGGTGGCGGCCACCGTGCGGCCCTCGCGGTCGAGCAGCATGATCGAGGCGGCGCCGATCTCGTCCACGTAGGAGATCAGGCGCTGCGAGCTCTGCACGTAATCGCCGGAGTTCAGCGCCGAGATCAGCGCCGGGTCGCGGGCCAGGAGCTGCGGCACGATGGCGTTGCGGCGGATCTCCGAGAGCAGGTTGCCGGAATACAGCGCCAGCCGCAGCTCGGCGCGGTTGCGGGTGCTCTCGGTGAAGCGGTCGGTGAGCAGCGCATTGGTGACCCAGAGGGTGGCCAGCGCCGCCACGAACAGCGCGATCAGCGCTGCCCGTACCCGCCAGCCGAGCGGTCCGCTGCGCCGCGACCCGCTCCCCGTTGCGTCACCCTCCGACATGCACGGATCCTAATGTCACCACCGCCCGGCAACAAGTCAGGCGGTGGCCATGGCCTCGGCCAGATGCGCGAAAAGCCGCTGTCCGTCGGTGCCGCCGTGACCGGCATCGGCGGCGCGCTCGGGATGCGGCATCATGCCGAGGACCCGGCGGTTCTCCGACAGGATGCCGGCGATGTCGTTGACCGACCCGTTCGGGTTCTCGCCGTAGGTAAAGGCGATGCGGTCCTCGCCGGCGAGCCGCGCCAGGGTCTCGGCATCGGCGATGTAATTGCCGTCGTGATGCGCGATCGGGATGCGCAGCGTGTCGCCGGCGGCATAGCCCCGGGTGAAGACGCTGTCGGCGGTGCCGACGACCAGCGGCACCGTGCGGCAGATGTATTTCAGCCCGGCATTGCGCAGCAGCGCCCCCGGCAGGAGGCCGGTCTCGCACAGGATCTGGAAGCCGTTGCAGATGCCGAGGACGAAGCCGCCGCGCGCGGCATGGGCGGCCACGGCGCGGCAGATCGGCGAATTCGCGGCGATGGCGCCGCAGCGCAGGTAATCGCCGTAGGAGAACCCGCCCGGCACCGCCACGAGGTCGATGCCCTCGGGCAAAGCCGTCTCCTTGTGCCACACCATGCGGGTCTCGATGCCGGCGGCCTCGAGCGCCACCGCCAGGTCGCGGTCGCAGTTGGAGCCGGGAAAGACCAGGACCGCGGCGCGCATCACAGGGTCTCGATCCGGTAGCTTTCGATCACCGTGTTGGCGAGCAGCTTCTCGCACATCTCGGCGATGCGCGCCTCGCTGGTGCCGGGTGCGAGGTCGAGCTCGATCACCTTGCCCTGCCGCACGCCCTCGACGCCCTCGAAGCCGAGCCCGCCCAGCGCGTGACGGATCGCCTCGCCCTGCGGGTCCAGCACCCCGTCCTTCAGCATCACATGCACCCGTGCCTTCATCCGCGCGCGTCCCCGTGTGTTAGAGATGTTCCGTGCTTCCGGCGCCCGCCGCGGGGCGCCGGCGGCGTCAGTTGATCAGCGTCGGCTTGGTCACCGGATGGGCGTTCTTCGGCATCACGCCAAGCCGCCGCGCCACCTCGGTATAGGCGTCCGAGAGCGAGCCCAGATCGCGCCGGAACACGTCCTTGTCGAGCTTCTGGCCGGTCTCGGCATCCCACAACCGGCAGCTGTCGGGCGAGATCTCGTCGGCCACGACGAGGCGCTGGAAGTCGCCCTCGTAAACCCGGCCGATCTCGATCTTGAAATCCACCAGCCGGATGCCGACCGCCATCATCACCCCGGACAGGAAGTCGTTGACCCGGAGCGCCAGGCTCAGGATGTCGTCCATGTCCTGCTGGCTGGCCCAGCCGAAGGCGGCGATGTGCTCCTCGGTGACCAGCGGGTCGCCGAGCTTGTCGTCCTTGTAGTAATACTCGACGATCGGGCGCGGCAGCGCCGTGCCCTCCTCCATGCCCAGCCGCTGCGCCAGCGAGCCGGCGGCGATGTTGCGCACCACCACCTCGAGCGGGATGATCTCGCAGGAGCGCACCAGCTGCTCGCGCATGTTCAGCCGTCGGATGAAATGCGTCGGCACGCCGATATTCTTGAGGCCGGTCATGAAGAACTCGGACAGGCGGTTGTTCAGCACCCCCTTGCCGTCGACCACGTCCTTTTTCTGCGCGTTGAAGGCGGTGGCGTCGTCCTTGAAATACTGCACCAGCGTGCCGGGCTCGGGCCCTTCGTAGAGGATCTTCGCCTTGCCCTCGTAGATCTTCTTGCGCCGTGCCATGGCGGACCTTTCCTGAGACATGCGGACGCGAACCGGGCGCCCGTTTGACGCCTCCTTTAGTCCAAGCCCCCCTCGGTCGCAAGCGCCGCACCACGGGCCCCGCCCGGCGCCGCAAGCGGCGCTTGCCCGGACCGGGGCGGCAATGGCACCATGGTCCCCCGGAATTCTGTGTGAGGAGGACGCAGATGACCACCTTCGACGAACGCGAACGGGCCTTCGAGGCGAAATTCGCGCATGATGAGGAAATGCGGTTCCGCGCCGCCGCGCGCGGCTACCGGCTGCTCGGCCTCTGGGCCGCCGAACGCAAGGGCCTGAGCGGTGCCGAGGCCGACGCCTATGCCCGCGAGCTGGTGCGCTCCGATCTCGAGGTCAACGGCGCCGAGGCGGCGGTGGCGCGGGTCGCCGGCGATCCCGGGGTGCGGGCCGATGCCGACACCGTGCGGGAACGCCTGGCCGAATGCTTCGCCGAGGCCAAGCGGCAATTCACCGAGGACGCGGCCGCCTGACGCCCCCGCCGGCGCCCGGGGCGGCTTCGGACCTGGCCCGCGCCGGACCGGCATCTGTCGCCCGCCGCCCCGCGCCCTGCCGTATCCGGAACCCGGTGACGGCTGGCGTGCCGCGGCGCCGGTCAGAGCAACGCCGGTCAGAACAGCGACAGCTGGTCGCCGGGCTGCGGCGGCACCCGGAACAGGTCGCGGCGCAGCGGCGCGGTGGCGCGGTCGAGCCCGAGCCGGCGCGCCGCCAGCCGGAAGCGCTGGTCGATCAGTTCGGCATAGGGCCCCTCGCCGCGCATCCTGCGGTGCCAGCGGGAATCGTAGGTCTTGCCGCCATGCATCTCGCGCAGCCGCGCCATCACCCGGGCGGCGCGGTCGGGGTAGTGCCGCTCGAGCCAGTCCTGCCAGAGATCGGAGACCTCGCGCGGCAGCCGCAGCATGATCCAGCTCGCCGCGTCGGCGCCGGCCTCGGCCCCGGCCTCCATCACCCGCTCGAGTTCGGGATCGGTGAGCGCCGGCACCACCGGCGACACCATCAGCCGCACCGGGATGCCGGCATCGCTGAGGCGCCGGATGGTGGCCAGGCGGCGCGCCGGGGACGGCGCCCGCGGCTCCATCCGGCGCGCCAGGACCGGGTCGAGCGTGGTCACCGACAGGCCGACCCGGGCCAGTCCCGACGCGGCCATCGGCGCCAGGATGTCGATGTCGCGCTCGACCAGCGTGCCCTTGGTGACGATCGCCACCGGGTGACGGAAGTCGCGCAGCACCTCGAGCAGGCCGCGCATCACCTTCCGATCCCGTTCGATCGGCTGGTAGGGATCGGTGTTGGTGCCGATCGCCACCGGGGCGACAATGTAGCCGCGCCGCCGCAGCTCCCGGGCCAGCACCGCGGGCGCCTCGGGCCGGGCCACCAGCCGGGTCTCGAAATCGAGCCCCGGCGACAGGCCGAGATAGGCGTGGCTGGGCCGCGCGAAGCAGTAGATACAGCCATGCTCGCAGCCGCGATAGGGGTTGATCGAGCGGTCGAAGGGAATGTCGGGGGAGCGCACATAGGTCAGCACGCTGCGCGGCCGCTCCTCGGCGATCTCGGTGCGCAGCGGCGGCACCGCCTCGGCGATGTCCCAGCCATCGGCGAAATCCGCGCGGCTGTAGCGCTCGAACCGGCCGGCATCGCGCGACGCGGCACCGCGGGCGCGGCTCTGTTCGGGATCGACGGAGGTCTGGAACCGGGCCATGCTGCCATCATGGAACATTGCGCGAACACTGGCAAGCGCTCCGGCGACGACGGCCCGCGCACCCGCCGCCGGGGAAGCAGATTTTCGCCACGGTTTTCGCGGTTTCCCTTTCCAGCCCCCACGGGCTGACCCATATTGGGACTCAGAGAGGAGACGACGATGCCCGTGACATCCTTTACGCTGCTGCTGGCCTTCGTGCTGTGCGCCGCCCTGCTGACGGTCTGGGCGATCAGCGCATGGGGCGCGCTGACGATCCTGCCGGTGCTGATCGTGGCCGCGGCGCTGGCGCGCTGGGGCCTGGGCCACGTCCCTTTCGACGACCGTCACACCTGACGCTTCCGCCACGCCCGCTGTAGCGCCCGCCGGCCCCGCCGGTCACTCCGCTTGGCGGTCGAGCAGCGCCGAGATGGGCGTCACCGCCACCGCGTCGTCGCGGTTTGCCAACCCCCAGAGCACCAGCGCCGACAGCGTATCGGCGCGCAGCCGGCCCACCACCACGGCGGAGCCGGTCTGCCGCGCCCGGAACGCCGCCTGATCGAGGATGCGGCGCTGCACGCGCGGCGCCTCGCCGTCGCGGCCGAGCTCGCGGAACACCGTCGCCGCCGGAACGCCCGCCTTGCCTGCGGCATCGGCGAGGGTGTCGAGCCCGCCCGCCAGCGCCACCACCCCGTGGCCCGAACGGCCGAGCCAGTCGAGCGCCCGGCCCCCGCCCGAGGGCGCCTCCTGCAACGCGAGATCCGGCGCCTCGAGCAGCGCCACCGCCTCCGGCACCGCCGCCACGGCGCCGTCGAGGACCGCGTCGATGTCGTCGGCGCGCGCGCCCTTGGGGGCGGCGGCGAGCGCCATGACCTCGAAGCCATGGGCGCGGTAGCCCGCCATCCGCGAGGCGGCATCGGGCAGCCGCGGGTCGATGGCGAAGGTCACCGGAACCGGCAGCCCGGGCACCGCCTCCGGGCCCAGCGGCCCGACCCCGTCATCGATCAGCACGATCGCCAGCCGCGGCTGGTCAGCGGAGAGCGCCTCGGCCGGGGCGGCGAAGCGGCGCAGCGGCGAATCCGCGCCCGGCGCCGCGGGCCGGGCCGCGGCCGTGTCCTCCGGCGTCTCCGGCAGCGGTCCCGCATTCCTGGGCTTGCGGATCGGAACGCCGCGGTTGGTGTCGGTCAGCGTGCCGGCGGGCGCGCCGATCTGCGGCCGCTCCGCCGCGGCGCCGGGATCGGCCGGCGCGGAGGGCTCGGCCGGGGCGGCGCCGGCGGAGGGGTCGTCCGGCGCCACCGGCGCCAGCGACCGGGTCTGCGCCGGCGGCGCATCGTCCCCGGCGGCGGCAAGGCCCGTCCCGGCAGGATCCGGCAGCGGCCCGGCTTCCCGGTCCGCCGCCTCGTCCGGTTCCGTGGGTCCGGCCGCCTCCGCCTCCGGCGCAGGTTCGGGGGCGTCGGGATCTGCCGCCGCGGGCGCCGCGGGAAGACGCGCGGCGGCGCCGTCATCCGGTCCCGCGAGCGGGCTGGCGGCCTCCGGCACGGCGGGGGCCGGCGGCTGGTCGGGCAACAGCGCCGCCAGGTCCCGCGGCTCGGCCGGCGGGGCGTCGGCCCCGGGACGGTCGCCCTCCGCGGCGCCGCGGGCCGGCGGGGCATCGGGCGCGTCCGAGGGGGTGTCCGGGGGCGTGCCGGGAACGCCGGCGGGACCTTGCGGCGCGGTCAGCCCGCTCTCGGGGCGCGGCAGGCCGCTGGGCCGCCCCGGCGCGGCGTCGCCGGAGGCGGCGCCGGGCGCCGTCAGCCCGCCCGGATCGCCGGTTCGCACCGGCCGCTCCGATCCCGGCCGCCGCGCCGGTCCCGCGCCGGGCTCGGTCGCCGCGTCGGCGTCGCCCCGAGGCCCGGGGCGGCTGTCGCGGTCGAGCCGCGGCGCCCCCCGGTCCGGCTCCGCGGCGGGGCGGTCCAGCCGGGCGATCTCGGACCGCATCACCGGGTCGAGCGGGTTCGGCGCGGCGGGCTCGGCCTCCCCGGCCCCGGGTTCGGGCACCGCGCCCTGCAGGCCCGCCAGGCCGGGACGGCGGGGCGGATCCTCGGCCCTAGGCGAGCCCTCGGGGCGCGCCACCGCGCCCAGGCTCCGCGCCAGCGGCGCGGTCTCCGGGCTGGTCGATTGCCCGGCGCGGATCTGCGGCGCCGTCTCCGACCGGTCGAGTGCCTGGGCGCCGAGTTCCGGCGCCTCCACCGCCATCCCCGGCGCGACGGAGCGGAATTCGAGCCGCGCCAGCGCCCGCGGCGCGCGGTCCGGCCCGCCCACCGCGAAGGGCGCCTCGGGGCTGTCCGCCGGGCGCTCCGCGGCGCTGTCGAGCGCCAGGTCGGGGCGCCCTTCCGGCGCGCTGCCGGGCTCGGGATCGGCGCCGATCGCCACCGCCTCGGCGATGCGCGGCCGCGCCGCGGCGGCCGGACGCGCGGGCCCGCTTTCCCGCTCTGCCCGGCCGAGCTCCGCCGGCGCGGGCGCCCCGGCCACCGGGTCTGCGGCGGGACCCGGCGCGTCGAGCCCGGCCGCCTCGGGCGTCCCCTCGGGAGCGGCCAGTTCCGCGACGTCCTGTGCTAGCGCCGGGGGCGGCGCATCCGGGGCCGCGTCGCTCTCCGCCACCGCCTCGGCCGCGGCCTCTGCGGGGTCCTCAGCGGAGTCCTCGGCCGCGTCCTCCGGCGCCGCCCCGGGCGCCTCCGCGCGCTGCGCCGGCGGCGGCAGCGTCAGGTCGGGGCGGTCCGGCGCCGGGGCCCGGTCGGGCGCGGCCGTGCCCTCCGCCGGGCCGGGCGCCGCATCCGCGGGGCTCTCCTCGCCCGCGCGCCGGGCCAGCACCTCCGCCGCGAGATCGGTCTCGTGCGCCGGAGCGCGCAGCCGCGGGCGTTCGAGGCCCAGCATCCCGGCCCCCACCGACAGGACCGCACCGGCTGCCAGGCTCGCCGCCAATCCCGCGGCCGCGCCGGTCAGATAGCCCCGTCTCATGCGCCGTTCCTTTCCGCTCGCCCCGTCGCAGCCTCCGGCCTCTTGGGGACCGGTCGGTGCCGCGCGGTTCCGGCCTCTTGACCTCCCCGAACGCGGCGCGCCAAGTATATCGCGACCGCGCCCGCCGCGACCACCCCCCGTTGCGCCCGCCGCGCCGAAAGGCCCTCTATGCTGCTTCTGATCGACAATTACGATTCCTTCACCTACAACCTCGTACACCTGATCGGCGGCCTCGGCGCCGAGATAAAGGTGGTGCGCAACGACGCGCTGACGGTGCAGGAGGCGATGGCGCTGAACCCCTCGGGCATCGTGCTGTCGCCCGGGCCCTGCGATCCCGACCGCGCCGGCATCTGCCTCGAGCTGACCCGCGCCGCCGCCGAGAGCCGGACGCCGCTGCTCGGCGTCTGCCTCGGCCACCAGACCATCGGCCAGGCCTTCGGCGGCCGCGTGGTGCGCCATACCGAGATCGTGCACGGCAAGCTCGGGCAGGTGCAGCACGCCGAGGCCGGGGTCTTCGCCGGCCTGCCCTCGCCCTTCGCCGCCACCCGCTATCATTCGCTGGTCGTCGAGCGCGCCAGCCTGCCCGCCGAGCTGTCGATCACCGCCGAGCTGACCGACGGCACCATCATGGGCCTCGCGCATCGCGACCTGCCGATCCAGGGCGTGCAGTTCCACCCCGAATCCATCGCCTCCGAACACGGCGCGCGGATGATGCGGAACTTCCTCGACACCATCCCGGTGGCGGCGGCATGAGCGAGGCGCTGAAACCGCTGATCGGCGCCGCCGCCGACCGTCCGCTGACCCGCGACGAGGCCGAGCGCGCCTTCTCCCTGCTCTTCGAGGGCGAGGCCACGCCGAGCCAGGTGGGCGGCCTGCTGATGGCGCTCCGGACCCGCGGCGAGACGGTGGAGGAATACGCCGCCGCGGCCAGCGTCATGCGCTCCAAATGCCACAAGGTGAAAGCGCCCGAAGGCGCCATGGACATTGTCGGCACCGGCGGCGACGGCAAGGGCACGCTGAACATCTCCACGGCCACCGCCTTCGTGGTGGCCGGCGCCGGGGTGCCGGTGGCCAAGCACGGCAACCGCAACCTGTCGTCGAAATCCGGCTCCGCCGATGCGCTGACCCAGATGGGCGTCAACGTCATGCTGCCGGCGGCCCGGGTCGGCGCAGTGCTGGCGGAGGCCGGGATCTGCTTCATGATGGCGCCGATGCACCACCCGGCGATGGCCCATGTCGGCCCCAGCCGCGCCGAGCTCGGCACCCGCACCATCTTCAACATCCTCGGCCCGCTGACCAATCCCGCCGGCGTCACGCGCCAGCTCACCGGCGCCTTCTCGCGCCAGCTGATCCGGCCGATGGCCGAGACGCTGCGGGCGCTCGGCAGCGACCGCGCCTGGCTGGTCCATGGCGGCGATGGCACCGACGAGCTGTCGATCTGCGGCATCTCCTGGGTGGCCGAACTCGACCGCGGCACGGTGACTGAGCGCGAGCTGCACCCCGAGGAGGCCGGATTGCCCGAACACCCGTTCGAGGCGATTCTCGGCGGCACGCCCGAGGAGAACGGCCGCGCCTTCCGCGCCCTGCTCGACGGCGCCCCCGGCGCCTATCGCGACGCGGTGCTGCTGAATTCCGCGGCGGCGCTGGTGGTCGCGGGGCGCGCCGCGGATCTGCGCGAAGGCACGGCAATGGCGGCCCAGAGCATCGATTCCGGGGCGGCCCGCGGCAAGGTCGAGACGCTGGCGCGGCTGACCCGGGCGTGAGCGACGCCGAGATCCCGGCCGCCTGGGCGCATCTGCCCTTCTTCGCCCGCGACTGGCCGCGCATCCGCGCCGCGCTCGCCGCCGAGCCGCGCCCGGTCTTGCCGCCCGAGGGCGAGCGCTTCGCCGCCCTCGCGGCGACCCCGCCCGAGGCGGTGCGCGCGGTGATCCTCGGCCAGGATCCCTATCCGACCCCCGGCCATGCCCACGGCTTCGCCTTCTCCGTGGCCCCGGGAACACGGCCCCTGCCCCGGTCTCTTTCCAACATATTCAAGGAGATGGAGGCCGATCTTGGCGCGTCGCGCGAAGCCGGAGACCTGCGCCCCTGGGCCCGCGAGGGCGTGCTTTTGCTGAACACCGCGCTGACCGTTCCGGCCGGCGCGGCCGGCGGCCACCGACGGCTCGGCTGGGCGCGGCTGACCGAGGAGGTCCTCTCTGCGCTGTCCGACCGGCCGCGGGCCTTTCTGCTCTGGGGCGGGCATGCGCAGGGCTTCCGGCCCTTCATTACCGGCGCCGAACACCTTATCCTCGCCTCGGCACACCCCTCGCCGCTGTCGGCGCGGCGCGGCTTTTTCGGGTCGCGCCCCTTTTCCCGCGTCAATGCCTGGCTTAGCACCCGGGGCGAGACCGAAATCAACTGGATGAGGACATGACCGAGACCATTCTGGACAAGATCAAGGCCTACAAGCTCGTCGAGATCGCCTCCGACAAGGCGACCATGCCGCTGTCGCTGATCGAGGAGGCGGCCAAGAACGCCGACCCCGTGCGCCCCTTCGCCGAGAGCCTCGCCCGCGCCCAGGCCACCGGCTACGGGCTGATCGCGGAGATCAAAAAGGCCTCGCCGTCCAAGGGTCTGATCCGCGAGGATTTCGACGTCACCGCGCTGGCCGAGGCCTATGAGCGCGGCGGCGCCACCTGCCTGTCGGTGCTGACCGACATGCCGAGCTTCAAGGGCGCCAAGCCCTACCTGACCCAGGCCCGCAACGCGACGCGGCTGCCGGTCCTGCGCAAGGATTTCATCTACGATCCCTACCAGATCGTCGAGGCGCGCTCGCTGCATGCCGATTGCATCCTGCTGATCATGGCCTCGCTCGACGACGGCCAGGCGGCCGAGCTCGAGGCCTGCGCCATGGAGTGGGGCATGGACGTGCTGATCGAGGTGCATGACCGCGCCGAGCTCGACCGCGCGCTGGCGCTGAAATCGAAGCTGATCGGCGTCAACAACCGCGACCTGCACAGCTTCGAGACCTCGCTCGACACCACCCGCGATCTCGCCCCGCACCTGCCCGATGACCGCATGCTGGTCTCGGAAAGCGGCCTCAACACCCCCGACGACCTGCGCGCCATGGCCGAGGCCGGGGCCCGGTCCTTCCTGATCGGCGAGGCGCTGATGCGCGAGGAGAATGTCGAGGCGGCCACCGCCCGCATCCTCGCCGACCCGGTGCCGGCCTGACATGGCGGGGCTCACGCATTTCGACGCCGAGGGCCATGCCCATATGGTCGACGTCTCTGAAAAGGCCCATACCGCGCGGCTGGCCGTCGCTGCGGGATGGGTGAAGATGGCGCCGGAAACGCTTGATCTCATTGTCGAAGGCCGCGCCAAGAAGGGCGATGTCATGGGCGTGGCCCGCCTCGCCGGGATCATGGGAGCGAAGCGCACCGCGGACCTGATCCCGCTCTGCCATCCCTTGCCGATCACCAAGGTCGCGGTCGAGATCACCCCGGACCGGGAGCTGCCGGGGCTGCGGATCGAGGCCACGGTGAAGACCGCCGGGCAGACCGGGGTCGAGATGGAGGCGCTGACCGCGGTCAGCACCGCGGCGCTCACCGTCTACGACATGGCCAAGGCGGTGGATCGCGGCATGGAGATCGGCGGCGTCCATCTGCGCCTGAAGGACGGCGGCAAGTCGGGCCGGTACGAGGCGCCATGATCAGCGTCGATGCGGCGCTCGAGGCGCTCTTCGCGCTGATCGCGCCCCTGCCCGCCGAGGACGTGCCGCTGCGCCGCGCCGCCGGCCGGGTGCTGGCCGCCGACGCCGTCGCCACCCGCGACCAGCCGCCCTTCGCGGCCTCGGCCATGGACGGCTACGCGGTGGCCGAGGCGGCGCCCGGCGCCGAGTTCACGGTGATCGGCGAAAGCGCCGCGGGGCACGGCTTTGCGGGCCGCGTCGGCCGCGGCCAGGCGGTGCGCATCTTCACCGGCGCGCCGCTGCCCGAGGGCGCGGCCCGGGTGGTGATCCAGGAGGACGTGAGCCGCGACGGCGACCGCATCCGCATCACCGGGCAGCTCGGAGACGGCGATCACCTGAGGCCGGCCGGGACGGATTTCCGCGCCGGGTTCCGGCTGCCGGCGCCGCGGCGGCTCGCGCCCAACGACGTCGCGCTTCTGGCCGCGATGAACGTGCCCGAACTGCGCGTGGCGCGACGGCCGCGGGTGGCGCTGATCGCCACCGGCGACGAGCTGGTGATGCCGGGCGAGCGCCCCGGCCCGGACCAGATCGTCGCCTCCAACACCTTCGGCCTTGCGGCGCATCTCGAAGCCGAGGGCGCCGAGGTGCGGATGCTGCCGATCGCCCGGGACGACCGGGCGGCGCTGGCAACCGTGCTGGGCCTCGCGGCGGGCGCCGATCTCGTCCTCACCGTGGGCGGCGCCTCGGTCGGCGACCACGATCTGGTGGCCGAGGTGGCCGGGGCGCGCGGGCTCGACCGGGCCTTCTACAAGGTGGCGATGCGCCCCGGCAAGCCGCTGATGGCCGGCCGGCTGGGCGACGCGGTGATGATCGGCCTGCCCGGCAACCCGGTCTCGGCGCTGGTCTGCGGCCATGTCTTCGTCGCCCCCGTGATCCGCGCCCTGCAGGGCCTGCCGGCGGTCCGCGCGCCGCGGCGGCGCGGCGTCCTGGCGGCGCCGGCGCCGGCCAACGGCCCGCGCGAGCATTACATGCGGGCGCGGCTCGGCTCCGCGGGGCTGGAGATCGCCTCCCGGCAGGACAGCGGGCTCCTGAGCGTGCTCGCCGAGGCAGACGCCCTGGTGGTGCGCCCGCCCGGCGATCCGGCGCGCAGCGCCGGCGACAGCGTCGAGTATCTGGCCCTCTGAGCCGCCCTACTTGGAGGCCGGCGCGGGGCCGGCAGGGTGGCGGCGCGGGGCCGGAAGAATACCGGTGCCGGGCCGGCGGGCCCTGGCGAACGCCGGCGCGGGGCCGGCAGGGTGCCGGAACGGGGCCGGAAGAATACCGGTGTCGGGCCGGGCCGGCGGGCCATGGCGAACGCCGGCACGGGGCTGAAAGGGCGCCGGCGCGGGGCCCGAAGGATACCGGTCCGGGCCGGCGGGCCATGGCGGGCGCCGGCGCCGCGCCGCTCAGGCGATCCGGGCCCGCACCGTGTCGGCCAGTTCGTTGAGCGAGAACGGCTTCTGCAGGAACACCGCGTCGCCGATCTCGCCGGCCGCCCCTTCCAGCGCGTCCTCGGCATAGCCCGACATGAAGACCACCGGCACGTCCGGGCGCGCCGCGCGCGCCGCGCGCACCCAGCTCGGCCCGTCCTGCCCCGGCATCACCACGTCCGAGACGAAGACATCGACCTGCACCAGGGGGTCGGCGAGCATCTCCAGCGCCGCCTCGCCGCTCTCCGCCTCGAGCACCGTGAAGCCACGCAATTGCAGCGCCCGGGCGGCGAAGGCGCGCACCGGGGCCTCGTCCTCGACCAGCAGCGCCACGCCGCCCTCGCCGGACAGGCCGGAGGCGCCGCGGGCCTCCTCGGGCGGCGCCTCGGCGGCCTCGGCGGCGTCCGGACGGGCCGGGAACATGAGCTGGAAGCAGGTGCCCTCGCCCGGGGTGCTGTCGAGGAAGACAAAGCCGCCGGTCTGCTTGACGATGCCGTAGACCGTCGACAGGCCGAGCCCGGTGCCGTCGCCGGTGCGCTTGGTCGTGTAGAACGGCTCGAACACCTTGGCGACCTTGTCGGGCGGGATGCCGCATCCGGTATCGCTGACCCGGACGGTGACGTAATGGCCCGGCTCGACCACGGCGCGATCACGCCGCAGCGCCGTCTCGAGCGTCATCTGCCCGGTCTCGATGAGGATGCGCCCGCCCTCCGGCATGGCGTCGCGGGCATTCACCACGAGGTTCATCATCACCTGTTCGAGCTGCCGGCGGTCGCCGCGGATCGCCGGCAGGGCCGGGTCGTGGCGCAGCTCCAGCGCCACCTTCTCGCCCACCAGCCGGTTCAGCAGGTGGGTCAGGTCGGACAGCGTCTCGCGCAGGTCGAGCGGCTCGGTGCGCAGCGTCTGCTTGCGCGAAAACGCCAGCAGCTGGCCCACCAGTGAAGCCGCGCGGTTGGCGTTCTGGGCGATCTGGATCAGGTCCGCGTAATCACCGTCGCCGCGGTTGTGGCGCAGCAGGAGCAGGTCGCAATGGCCCGAGATGGCGGTGAGCAGGTTGTTGAAATCGTGCGCGATGCCGCCGGCGAGCTGGCCGATCGCCTGCATCTTCTGGCTCTGCACGAACTGCGCCTCGAGGGTCTTCAACTCGGTCGCGTCGCTGATCGCGGCGATCAGCGCGGCGCCGTCCGGCCCGTCGCCGCTGCGGCTCAGCGCGACCTGCACATAGGCTTCGCTGCCGGCGCGCCGCAGGCGCAGGAATTCCGGCCGCCCGAGGCCGCGGCCCGCCACCGCATCGGCCAGCCAGTCGGCGATCGGGCGCCCCAGCCCCTCCATCAGGTCCGCCAGGCGCCCGGCGGCGGCGGCGTCGATGTCGAGCAGGCGCCGGGCCTCGGGGTTGGCGGCGATCACGCCGCCCTCGGCATCGAGACGCAGCAGCGCGATCGGCAATGCGTCGAAGGCCGCATCGCCCGGCCGGACCGGGTCGGGCGGCGGGCGGAGCACCAGTTCGCGGCGCCCCGGCCCGGCCTGGGAGAGCCGCAGCTCCACCCGCTGCGGCCCCTCCGGGCCGGCGATCTCGCGAACGTCGCCATCCTCGACCGCGGCCGGTCCGAACAATTCCTCGACATGGCGCATGCGCTTGCCCACCAGCGCGCGGGCGGCGTCGTTCATGGCCAGGATGGCCCCGCTGCGCCCGAGGGTCAGCCGCGGACCGCCGGCGCACGGCCCGGTCCCGGCCTCGAGCCGCTCGATGCGCCACAGGATGCGGTTGGGTCCGGCGCGCCGCGCCTCGAGATGCAGCGCGCCATCGCCGATCAGGACGTCGCGGCCCACCCGGCCAAGCGCCAGAGCCTCCGATTGCAGGCTGCGCAGCAGCGTGTCGGGCTCCGCCAGATCGGCGCCCAGAAGGTCGGCGAGGCGGAGGCCGGGACGGGCCTGGAACTGGCGCAGCGCCGCCGCATTGGCGATGCAGACGCGCATTTCGGCATCGCAGAAGAAGCAGGGCTGCGGTTCGGCGCGGATCAGGTCGGCCACCACCCGCGGCGTCCAGGCCCCGGCCAGCAGCGCCGCGCCGAGCACCAGGAAGGCGGCACTGGCGGCGACGAATCCGACCTTGAGCACTGAATCGGGCAGGATCGCCACCGCCGCGAGGCACAGACCGCAAAGCGCGACCGGAACCGGCCAAAGCCGCATCCGCGTGCCGCCGGGTCCTGCCAGACCCTCCTGCATCGAACTCAAATCACTCACACATACGGCCCCGGCACTTCGCGCCAAAATAATGCCAGCCGGTCCATAAGAAGCGGTAAACGGACCCGCGACCCCTGCGAGGTTAGGGGCGCGGGCCTTCACCCGTCAAGATTGCGGCGCGGCCAGCACCGCCGCGAAGAAGCCGTCGCCCTCGGCATCGGGAAGGAATTGCCGGCGCTCGGCCAGCCGCCATCCCGGTCGCGCCGCGAGGAAGGCGGAAACCGCGTCCTCGTTCTCCGCGGCGAGCACCGAGCAGGTGGCGTAGGCCAGATGCCCGCCCGGCGCCACCAGGCCCGCGGCGCGCTCGAGGATGCCGCGCTGCACGGCGGTGAGCTCGGCCAGCCGCTCCGCAGTGAGGCGCCACTTGCCCTCGGGCGCGCGGCGCCAGGCGCCGCTGCCGGAACAGGGCGCGTCGGCGAGCACCAGGTCGAACCGCCCGGCGGGCCGGGCGACGGTCTCGATCCGCGCCCCGGCCCGGGCGGCGCGGTCCGGCAGGTCGCGCATGCGGCGCGGATCGGCATCATGCGCCTGGACCGGGCCGCCGCCGAGCCGCGCCGCCAGCGCCAGCGCCTTGCCGCCGCCGCCGGCGCAGTAATCCAGCACCCGGTCGCCTTGCCTCAGCGGCAGCAGGTCGACCACCGCCTGGCTGGCCGCATCCTGCAACTCCACCAGGCCGTCGCGATAGGGCGCGCTGGCCGCCAGGCCGCGGCCCGGCCCGGTCACCGTCAGCGCGGTGGCGGAGAGCGGGTTCGGCCGGGTCGCGATGCCCGCCGCGGCGAGCGCCGCCTGCGCCACAGCCGCATCGCCCTTCAGGAGATTGACCCGCAGGGTGATCGGCGCGCGGTGGCGCAGCGCCTCGGCCACCTCCTCCGCCGCGGGGCCGAGCCCGGCGCGCAGCGGCTCCAGCAGCCAGTCGGGCAGATCCAGCGCCTCGGCCCCGGCCGGATCGCGGCCGGCCTGGCGTTCGGCCTCGGTCAGCGCGGCGGGGGCGTGCCGGGCGCTGGTGAACAGCGCCTCGGGATCCGCGCCGGTCTGCCGCAGCAGGCCGAGGATGCGGGCCCGGCCGGTGTCCGCCCCGCCCATCGCGGCGGTGGAGCGCCAGCGCCGGAGCACGTCGAAGACCAGGTCGCGCACCGCGGCGCGGTCCTTGGAACCGGCGAACCGGGCGCCGCGGGCCCAGTTGGTCAGCGCCTGTTCGGCCGGCATGCCGGCGGCGATGCGGTCGAGGATCTCGGCGGCGCTCTGGCAGCGCGCGGCCGGAATCATGCCGCCGCCCCGCAGCGGACCGGCACAGGCCGCGCCCGCATCCGCGTCCGGGAGGGATAGGGGATCAACTCGTCGCACCGCATGGCCTGTCCTCGCGCCGTTCCGGCCCGCCCTCTACGCCCCGGCGGCCGGGGATGGAAGGCCGCAGCCCCGGCGGAGGCCCGGCCGGGCCTAGCGGCGGGCCAGGTGCGGCGGCGGGCAGCCCGGCATCCGCGGGCGGCCGAGGAGCAGGCGCAGAACCGCCCCGAGCGCCGCCAGGAGGCCCCAGCCGAGGGCGAACCCGGCGCCGGCGAAGACCGCCCCCTCGGCCCCCAGCGGCAGCGCCGGGCGGAAGGCCTCGAGGGTGCGGGCGGCGATCTCGGGATCGCGCAGGCGGGCCGCCTGCACCGCCCGGCCATAGGGGCCGGCCCCGGTCAGCGCCTGCAGATCCGCCGACAGCGCGGCGTGGCGCGCCACCAGCGCGCGCAGGCTGTGCGCCCGCGCCGCGCCGAACTCGCCGCCGGTGGCCAGCTGCGCCAGCGCCGTGCCGCGGTCGAGCCCGGCCGCGGCGGCATCGGCGTCGAGCCCGGCCACGACGCGGCCCAGCTCGTCCACCGCGCCGCCCAGGCGCTGCACGTATTGCTGGGAGAATTCCGGAAACTGCGACAGCGTGCCGGCGCCCGCCAGCCCCGCCGCGACTGCCAGCACCCGCAGGATCATCGCTTTCGCCTCCGCTCGCCGCGGCCCTCTTCGGGGGCCGTCGGCGCCCAGTCTAGCCGGCGCGCGGCACCCGCGCCACGGCGCCCTCAGCGGTGCGCGTAAATCTGCGCGATGCGGTCCACCGCGGCCTCGGGCGACATCTCCTCGCTCTCGCCGGTGCGGCGCGAGGTCAGCTCGACCACGCCCTTGGCGAGCCCGCGCGGCCCGACGGTGATCCGCCATGGCAGGCCGATCAGGTCCATAGTGGCGAACTTCGCCCCGGCGCGGTCCTCGGTGTCGTTGTAGAGCGGCTCGAGCCCGCGCTTCGAAAGCTCGGCATAGAGGCTGTCGCAGGCCGCATCGGCGGCGGCGTCGCCCTGCTTGAGGTTGACGATGCCCACCGGGAAGGGCGTCACGCCCTCGGGCCAGACGATGCCGCGCTCGTCGTGGCTGGCCTCGATGATGGCGCCCAGAAGCCGGCTCACGCCGATGCCGTGGCTGCCCATATGCACCGGCACGCGGTTGCCTTCGGGGTCGACCACCACGGCGCCCATCGGCTCGGAATACTTGGTGCCGAAATAGAAGATCTGCCCGACCTCGATGCCGCGCGCCTCGCGGCGCCGGGCCTCGGGCACCTCGGCCTCGAACACCGCCGCGTCATGGGTGTCGTCGGTGCGCGCATAGCGCGAGGTGAATTCCTCGAGCACGGCGCGGCACTGGTCGCGGTCGTCGTAATCGATGGTGCGGTCGCCGAAGCGCAGGTCGGTGATGGCGCTGTCGTAGAACACGCCCGACTCGCCGGTCTCGGCCAGCACCAGGAATTCGTGCGTGTCGTCGCCGCCGATCGGCCCGCTCTCGGCGCGCATCGGGATGGCCTGCAGGCCCATGCGCTCGTAGCTGCGCAGGTAGCTCACCAGGTGGCGGTTATAGGCGTGCAGCGCATCCTCGCGCGTCAGGTCGAAATTGTAGCCGTCCTTCATCAGGAATTCGCGGCCGCGCATCACCCCGAAGCGGGGGCGGATCTCGTCGCGGAACTTCCACTGGATCTGGTAGAGCGTCAGCGGCAGGTCGCGGTAGGACGAGACGTGAGAGCGGAAGATGTCGGTGATCTGCTCCTCGTTGGTGGGCCCGAACAGCATGTCGCGGTCCTGGCGGTCGCGGATCCGCAGCATCTCGGGGCCGTAGGCGTCGTAACGCCCGCTCTCGCGCCACAGATCGGCCGATTGCATGGTCGGCATCAGCATCGGGATGTGGCCGGCGCGCGCCTGCTCCTCGTGCACGATCTGCTCGATCCGGCGCAGCACCCGGTAGCCCAGCGGCAGCCAGGAATAGATCCCCGCCGAGGCCTGCTTGATCATGCCGGCGCGCAGCATCAGCCGGTGCGAGGCGATCTGCGCCTCCGACGGCGTCTCCTTCAGGACGGGCAGGAAGTAACGGCTCAGGCGCATGATCTGTCCCCGGATCAGATAGGTCTTGGTTCGCGGCGCGGTGTAGGGGAAAGCCGGGGCGCAGGCAATGTGGCCCGGCGGGCCGTCCCGGGGGCCGGCGCCGGCTGTGGCGGCGCGGCGTCGGCGGCGGGAAGGGCGGCCCGCGCGGCCGCCCGCCTTATTGACTCCGCCGCCCGGCGGGGCGAGGGGGCAGGCCCCGCGCGGCCTTGCATCGGCAGGGTTTCGCGGGATGATGGCAGAACCGCCCCGGCCAGGGGCATTTCGGGAGACACCATGCCGCTCCGCGAGCAGTTGAAATACTGGGGCATCGCCGCGATCGTGGCGGCGGTCATCCTGTGGGCCCTGGGCGACGTGCTGCTGCCCTTCGTGCTGGGCGCGGCAGTGGCCTATTTCCTCGATCCGGTGGCGGACCGGCTGGAGGCGGCCGGCACCTCGCGGCGGCTGGCCACGGCGATCATCACCGTCTGCGCGCTCGCGGTGGTGGTGCTGCTGGCGCTGCTCGTGGTGCCCACCCTGGTGCGCCAGACCGGCCAGCTCATCGACATCGCGCCGGAGGTGTTCCGCAACCTGCAGGTCTTCCTGGCCGAACGCTTCCCGCAGGTCATGGAACAGGGCAGCCCGGCCCGCGACCAGATCCTCGCCATCGGCGAGGCCATCCGCGAACGCGGCGGGGCGCTGCTGAAGACCGCGCTGACCTCGGCGGCCTCGCTGATCAACCTGCTGCTGCTCCTGGTGATCGTGCCGGTGGTGGCGGTCTACCTGCTGATGGACTGGGACCGCATGGTGGCCAAGGTCGACCGGCTGCTGCCGCGCGAACACGCCCCGACGCTGCGGCAGCTGGCGCGCGACATCGACCGCACCCTGGCGGGCTTCATCCGCGGCATGGGCACGGTCTGCGTCATCCTCGGCACCTATTACGCGCTGGCCCTGTGGCTGGTAGGGCTGCAATTCGGGCTGGTGGTGGGGGTGCTGGCCGGTTTCCTGACCTTCATCCCCTATGTCGGCGCCATCGTCGGCGGCGCGCTGGCGATCGGCCTGGCGCTGTTCCAGTTCTGGGGCGAATGGTGGTGGATCCTCGCCGTGGCGCTGATCTTCCAGGTCGGCCAGGTGATCGAGGGCAACGTCCTCACCCCCAAATTGGTCGGCGACTCGGTCGGGCTGCACCCGGTCTGGCTGCTGCTCGCCATGGCGGTGTTCGGCACCGTCTTCGGCTTCGTGGGTCTGCTCCTCGCGGTGCCGATCGCCGCGGCGTTGGGGGTGGTGGCGCGCTTCCTCGTCGACCAGTACCTGGGCTCGCAACTCTATCTGGGCGCGACCACGGAGGGCCGCGCCGAACTGAGGGATCCGCGCACGTGACCGCCGCCCGCCAGCTCAGCCTCGACCTGCCCGCCCGGCCCGCGCTGGGACGCGGCGACTTCTACGTCGCCCCGGCCAACGCCGTGGCGGTGGCGCAGATCGATGCCTGGCGGGCCTGGCCGGCGCGCAAGCTGGCGCTGGTCGGCCCGCCGGGGTCGGGCAAGACCCACCTCGCCCAGGTCTGGCGCACCGAGAGCGGCGGCAATCTGGTGGCGGCCGAGGACCTTGCCGAGGCCGATATCCCGGGCCTCGCCACCGGGCCGGTCTGCGTCGAGGATGCCGACCGCCTGGCCGGGGCCCGCCGGGCCGAGGACGCGCTCTTTCACCTGCACAACCTGGTCCTGGCCGAGGGCCATTCGCTGCTGCTGACCGGGGCGCTGCCGCCGGCGCGCTGGCCGCTTGCCCTGCCCGACCTCGCCTCGCGGCTGCACTCCACCCCGGTGGCCAAGCTCGCCCCGCCCGACGACACGCTGCTCTCGGCGGTGCTGGCCAAGCTCTTCGCCGACCGCCAGATCGTCCCCGATCCCGGCGTCATCCCCTATCTCGTGCGGCGCATGCCGCGGGCCTTCGCCGACGCCCAGCGCCTGGTCGCCGAGATCGACCGCACGGCGCTGGCGCGGCGCCGCCGGGTGACCCTGGCGATCGCCCGCGAGGCCTTCGCCGAGAGCGATCCCGAGGAGGGGGCATGAAACGTCACGACACCGTCACCGTGTCCCGCCATAGCGGCGCCATGGCCAATACCGACTTTCTCAACTCGGCGTTTCCCGATCCGGTGACGCTGAAGGACTTCGACGCCTCCGGCCCCGACCGCTTCGTCAACCGCGAACTGAGCTGGCTGGGCTTCAACTGGCGCGTGCTCGAGGAGGCGGAGAACCCGCGCGTGCCGCTGCTCGAGCGGCTGCGCTTCCTGTCGATCTCGGCCTCCAACCTCGACGAGTTCTACACCGTCCGCGTGGCCGGCCTGCGCGAGCTCGCCCAGGCCGGCAACACCACGCCGGCGGCGGACGGTCTGACCCCGGCGCAGCAGCTGGTGCAGATCGACGCCGATGCCCGCCGCCTGATGGCCGCCCAGCAGCGCGTCCTGGCCGAGCTCAAGGCGCTGATGGAGGAGGCCGGAATCTGCATCCTCGGCCGCGACCGGCTGAGCGAGGAGGATTGCGCCTATCTCAAGCAGGCCTTCCTCGACGGCGTCTTCCCGGTGCTGTCGCCGCTGGCCATCGACCCGGCCCATCCCTTCCCGTTCATCGCCAACATGGGCTATTGCCTGGCGCTGCAGCTCGAGCGGACGCGCAAGGACCGCGGCACCCTGCAGGCGCTGCTGCCGATCCCGGCGCAGATCGACCGCTTCATCGCCCTGCCCGCCGACAACGGCACCCAGCGTTTCATCCTGCTCGAGGACCTGCTGCTCCTGCACATCGATTCGCTGTTCCCGGGCTACCGGGTGAAGCAGCATTTCGGCTTCCGGGTGCTGCGCGACAGCGATCTCGAGGTCGAGGAAGAGGCCGAGGATCTGGTGCGCGAATTCGAGGTCGCGCTGAAGCGCCGGCGGCGCGGCGAGGTGGTGCGGCTGACCATCTCCACCGGCGCGCCCGACGCGCTGCGCCGCGTGGTGATGTCGGAGCTGCACGTCCGCGAGGAGGAGGTCATCGAGCTCGACGGCATGGTCGGGCTCGCCGACACCAAGGAGCTGGTCCTCGACGCCCGGCCCGACCTGCTCTGGCCGTCCTTCACGCCGCGGGTGCCGGAGCGCGTGCAGGACCACGAGGGCGACATGTTCGCGGCGATCCGCCAGAAGGACATGCTGCTGCACCACCCCTACGAGACCTTCGACATGGTGGTGCGCTTCCTGCACCAGGCGGCGCTCGACCCCGACGTGGTGGCGATCAAGCAGACGCTCTACCGCACCTCGCGCAACTCGCCCATCGTCGACGCGCTCTGCGAGGCCGCCGAGGACGGCAAGTCGGTGACCGCGCTGGTCGAGCTCAAGGCGCGCTTCGACGAGGCCGCCAACATCCGCCAGTCGCGGCGGCTGGAGCGCTCCGGCGCCCATGTGGTCTACGGATTCCTCGACTGGAAGACCCATGCCAAGCTGTCGACGGTGGTGCGCCGCGAGGGCGACCGGCTGGTCACCTACTCGCATTTCGGCACCGGCAATTACCACCCGATCACCGCCAAGTTCTACACCGATCTCAGCTTCTTCACCTGCGATCCGGCGCTCGGCCGGGACAGTTCCAAGGTCTTCAACTACCTGTCGGGCTACGCCTATCCCGAGGGCCTGGAAAACCTCGCGATCTCGCCCCACACGCTGAAATCCTCGCTGCTCGAGATGCTCGAGCGCGAGGTCGGCTTCGCCCGCGCCGGCAAGCCCGCGCATGTCTGGGCCAAGCTGAACTCGCTGATCGAGCCCGACATGATCGACGCGCTCTACCGCGCCAGCCAGGCCGGGGTGAAGATCGAGCTGGTGATCCGCGGCATCTGCGGCCTGCGCCCCGGCGTGAAGGGGCTGAGCGAGAACATCCGGGTGAAGTCGATCATCGGACGCTTCCTCGAACACAGCCGCATCGTCTGCTTCGGCAACGGCCACGGCCTGCCGCACCGCAAGGCCCGCGTCTTCATCTCCTCGGCCGACTGGATGGGGCGCAACCTCAACCGCCGGGTCGAGACCCTGGTGGAGATCCACAACGACACGGTGAAGGCGCAGATCGTCAGCCAGATCATGGCGGCCAACCTCGCCGACGTGGCGCAGTCCTGGGCGATGACCCCGGACGGCCGCTTTCGCCGGGACGAGTTCGAGGAGGGCGTCTTCGCCTTCAACTGCCACCGCTTCTTCATGGAGAACCCGTCGCTGTCGGGGCGCGGCTCGGCCGGCGCCAAGGACGTGCCGGACCTGACCCATGGCGACGACCTCTGACCGGAATTGTGCCGCCGCCCGCGCGGCGTCACCCTTGACCCGCCCGGCGGCCCTTGAAAGGGTCGCCCCGACATCAGCCCGCCCGGAGTCGCAGATGGACGCAGCCGCTGACCCGCATCCCTTCGACGGGAAGTCCGAGCGCCCCTTCTTTTCCGACGCCAAGGCGCGGGCCCTGGCCCGGGTCGGGGTGGTCGATATCGGCTCGAACTCGGTCCGCCTCGTGGTCTTCGACGGGGCCGCGCGCAGCCCGGCCTATTTCTACAACGAGAAGATCATGTGCGGCCTCGGCGCCGGCATGGCCGAGACCGGGCGGCTCAACCCCGAGGGCCGCGCCCGCGCGCTGGCGGCGCTCAAGCGCTTCGACCTGCTGAGCCACGGCATGAAGACCGGCAAGCTGCTGGTGGTCGCCACCGCGGCGGTGCGCGAGGCCGAGGACGGGCCGGATTTCTGCGCCGAGGTGGCGCGCGAGACCGATCTCGAGATCCGGGTGATCGACGGCGAAGAGGAGGCCCGGCTCTCCGCCCAGGGGGTGCTGCTGGGCTGGCCCGGCAGCTACGGGCTGGTCTGCGACATCGGCGGATCGTCGATGGAACTGGCCGAGATCTCGGGCGGCAAGGTCGGCCGCCGGGTGACCACGCCGCTCGGCCCGCTGCGGCTGCGCGACATCGAGGATGGCCGCGCCGCCCGCGAGAAGCACATCCGCAAGGTTCTCGACGAGGTCTCGGGCCGGCTCGGCACCCAGCGCGACCGGCTGTTCCTGGTCGGCGGCTCGTGGCGCGCCATCGCCCGCATCGACATGGAGCGGCGCGCCTACCCGCTGCACGTGCTGCACGAATACCGCATGGACGCCAAGGCGGTGGCCGACACGGTGAAATTCATCGAGCGCGCCGATCTCGACCAGCTGCGCAAGGCCTGTTCGCTGTCCGCCTCGCGGATGGCGCTGGTGCCCTACGCGGCCGAGGTGCTGAAGCAGCTCGTCGCCGTGGTCGATCCGGCCGACATCGCGATCTCCAGCTACGGCATCCGCGAGGGCCTGCTCTACGAGCAGATGCCCGAGGATCTGCGCTCGCGCGATCCGCTGATCGAGGCCTGCCGCTTCGCCGAGGCCAAGGATGCCCGGATGCCGGGCTACGGGCGGACGCTCTACGATTTCGTGGCGCCGCTGTTTCCCGCCGCCAGCCCGGCGCGGCTGCGCATCGTCAAGGCGGCCTGCCTGCTCCACGACGTGAGCTGGCGCGCCCATCCCGATTACCGCGCCGAGACCTGTTTCGAGAACGCGACCCGGGCCAATCTCGGCGGCCTGAAACATGCCGAGCGGGTGTTCCTCGGCCTCGCCCTGCTGCACCGCTACCGCAACAAGCGCGAGGGCACGCGGTTCGAGGATTTCTTCGCGCTGGCCGATGCCGAATGCCTGAAGGATGCCGAAACGCTCGGCAAGGCGATGCGGCTGGGCGCCATGCTCTGGATGTCCGACAAGCGCGAGGCCGCGGCGCGGCTGCGCTGGAACCCGGAGGACAAGCTGCTGCGGATCGAGCTGAGCGCGGTGGCGGCGCCGCTGTTCGGGGAGGTGGCCGAAGCGCGGTTCCGGGCGCTGGCCGGCACGCTCGACGCCCGCACCGAGGTGCGCGTGGCCTGACGCGCCCGGCCGGCCCTCCGCGGCCTAGAGCTCGATCTGGCCGTCCGGGCCGGGTTCCTCGAGCGGCGGCTCCTCGATCTCCTCGGGCGTCTTGCGGCGCAGGATGATGTCGCCGTTGGGCAGCCGTTCGGGCGGGTGATAGACCGACCAATCGTCGACCTCGGCCAGCAATTCGCGCAGCGCCGGTCCCATCTCGGTCATGAAATCGCGCAGCGCCGGCTCCACGCCCTCGGCCAGTTCGGCGAGATCGCGCAGCGCCGGTTCGAACTCGTCCATGAAGCCTTCGAAGAACAGCCGCAGGCCCTGCTCCATCAGGCTCGGCCCCGGGTCGGTCTCGGTCTCCGCCCGGGGCGGCGGATCGGGCGTCTCCTGCTGCGCCGCCACCGGCGCCGCCGCGAGCGCCGCGGCGAGACAGGTGGCACGGATCGAGGACAGGCGCGGTCTCATGCCGGCAGAGATAGCGTCGCGCCGCCCGGCGTCACCCCTCAGGCGGCGCGGGCGCCGGAAATCTCCTCCCAGGCGCGGTTGATCGCCACCAGCCGCCGCTCCGACATCTTCACCGCCTCGGGCGGCAGGCCGCGCGCCACCATGCGGTCGGGATGGCTGTCGCGCACCAGCTGCCGCCAGGCCCTGCGGATTTCGGTCAGGTCCATGTCGGGCGACACGCCGAGCACGGTATAGGGATCGGGCTCGGCGTCGGACACGTAGCGCGCCCGGATCGCCCGGAAGGCGCGGTCGTCGAGCCCGAAGATGGCCGCGACCTCGGACAGGAAGGCATCCTCGGCCGGGTGGTAGCGGCCATCCGCCATGGCGATGTGGAACAGCCCCTCCACGAGGTCGCAGAGCGTCTCGGAAGCGTCGTCGAACATCCGCGCGATGCGCCGGGCGTAATCGTCGAACCCCGCCACGTCCTGCCGCGCGAGGTTGAAGACCCGGGCCGCCCCGGCCTCGTCCTCGGGGGCGATCTGGAAGACCTCGCGGAAGGCGCTGACCTCGTCGCGGGTCACCTGCCCGTCCGCCTTGGCCATCTTGGCGGCCAGCGCGATCACCGCGATGGTGAACGCGACCGAGCGCTCCGGCGGGCTGCGCAGGCGGTCGAATACGGTGGCGAGCGATTCGCCCTGGGCGAGCGAGCGCAGCGCGTCGGTGATGCGGGTCCAGATCGACATGGCCGGAGTGTAGGGCGTCGCCGCGGCCTTGTCAGCGCGGCGGCGACAGCATTTTCTGCATGAGCACCAGATCGATATGGCGGCCGAACTTCCACCCCGCCTCGGGCAGCAGGCCGACGCGCTGGAAGCCCAGCGCCGCGTGAAAGGCGCAGCCGGCGGGATTCTCGCCGCTGATCCCGGCGACCAGGGCGTGGATGCCGTCGGCGCGCAGCACCGCCTCGAGCGCCGCCATCAGGCCGCGCCCGGCGCCCTGCCCGCGCTGCCCCGGCGCCACCACGATGGTGTGTTCGCGGATGCGCGCATAGCCCGGCCCGGCGCGGAACGGGAAGGCCGAGACGTATCCCGCCAACCCGTCGTCGCGCTCCGCCACGAGGCAGGCCGGCAGCCGGTCGGCGATCGCCGCGCGCATGCTGTCCTCGGTCTGCAGCACCGTGGTGAAGGTCACCGTCGTGTCGCTCACCAGCGGGTTGACCAGCGCGACGAGGGCGGCGGCATCGTCGGGCCGCGCGGGGCGGATGGTCATTGCAGGATGCGCCGGTGGTCTCCGGAACCGAACTCCGCCCGCAGCGCCGGCACCGGCTCGTCGACGAAGCAGACGCGGCGGGCATCGAGATGCGGGCGCAGCAGCTCCGCCATCTCCATCGCCCGGGGATGGGCGACGATCAGTTCCTTCAGGTGCCAGCCCGACGGGGTGAGCACGTTGCCCGGCGGCACCGGGCTGAGCCATTCGATCAGTGCCGGGAACAGCCCGTCCCAGGGCAAGGCGCCGTCCGGCGGCACCGCCATGCGCCAGCGCAGGGCGCCGCGCGACAGCTCCACCGGGCGGCCTGCCATCGGCAGCTCCTCGAGCGCCTCGTCGAGATCGGCGACCCGGCAGATCCACTTGTCGAGCCGGGCCGGGCCGCGGAAGGAATCGAGCCCGAACCAGCGCGCGCGCTCCGGCGGCGGGGCGGCGGGATCGCAGGCGATGGCCTCGAGAAACAGGCCGTCGCCCAGGCCCAGCAGCCGGTTGTGGGTGCCGTAATGCGGATGCTTGCCGCCCGGCAGCATGGGCAGGCCCAGCGCCGCCTCGACATGCGCCGCCGCCTCCTCGAGTGTCTCGCCAAGAACCGCAAGGTGATCGAGTGCGATCATTCCCGTCCCAATTCTGCCCTGTCGGTCCAGCATGCCCGAAGCTCCAGTAAAATCCCTGCACAAAGTAACGCCACGACCCCTCACCGGCCGCGGAACAGGCCGCCCAGGACGCCGCGCACCAGCCGCCGTCCGGTCGTGCCGCCCAGTTCCCTGACCAGCGCGCCCGCAAGGGAACGCCCGATATCGCCGATCAGGTCCGGGCTGGCCGGATCCGGGTCAGCCCGGCGCGGTGCGGGGCCCGGCGAATGCCGCCCGCCATAGCGCCGGGAGGCCGGCGCCGGGGGCGAGCGCTCCGCCTCCGCCGCCACCGCCCGGGTCCGTCCGGCCAGCATCTCGGCGGCGGAGCGGCGGTCCACCGGGGTGTCGTATTTCGCCGCCATGTCGGAAGCCTGCAGGATCGCCCGGCGCTCCGCCTCGGCGATCAGGCCGAGCTGCGAGGATGGCGGTCGGATCAGCGTGCGCTCGACCATGCCGGGAACGCCCTTGGCGCCCAGGAACGAGGTCACCGCCTCGCCCACGCCGACCTCGCGGATCGCCGTTTCGGTGTCGAAGGCCGGGTTGTCGCGGTAGGTCCGCGCCGCCTCGCGCAGGGCGGCGCGGTCGCGCGCGGTGAAGGCCCTGAGGGCGTGCTGCACCCGGTTGCCGAGCTGGCCCAGCACGTCCTCCGGAACGTCGTCCGGGGTCTGGGTGACGAAGTAGACGCCGACCCCCTTGGAGCGGATCAGCCGCGCCACCTGTTCCACCGCGTCGAGCAGCGCCCTGGGCGCATCGTCGAAAAGCAGATGCGCCTCGTCGAAGAAGAAGACCAGCTTCGGGCGCTCCGGATCGCCGACTTCGGGCAGTTCCTCGAAGAGCTCCGACAGCAGCCAGAGCAGGAAGGTGGCGTAGAGCCGCGGCGCCGCCATCAGCCGGTCGGCGGCAATGATGTTGACCTGCCCGTGGCCGTCCGGGCTGCGCCGCATCAGGTCTCCGATCTCCAGCGCGGGCTCCCCGAAGAAGGCCTCCGCGCCCTCGGCCTCGAGCATCAGCAGCCGGCGCTGGATCGCCGCCACCGAAGCCGGGGCGACATGGCCGAAGCGCAGCGACAGCGCCGCGCGGTTCTCGCCCAGCCAGACCAGCAGCGCCCGCAGATCGGCGAGGTCGAGAAGCGGCAGCCCCTGCTCGTCGGCGACCCGGAAGGCGATCGCCAGGACCCCCTCCTGCGCCGCGCTGAGATCGAGCATGCGCGCCAGCAGCATCGGACCCATCTCGGCCAGCGTGGCGCGCACCGGGTGGCCCTGTTCGCCGAAGACGTCCCAGAAGGTCACCGGGCAGGCGGCGTAGCAGTAATCCTCGAGCCCGATCTGCGCCGCCCGTTCGGCGAAGGCGCCGTGCAGGCGGAAGCGCTCCGATCCGGGCCGGGAGAGGCCCGCCAGATCGCCCTTCACGTCCGACAGCACCACCGGCACGCCGGCCCGGGAAAACCCCTCGGCGAGGATCTGCAGGGTCACGGTCTTGCCGCTGCCGGTGGCGCCGGCGATCAGGCCGTGCCGATTGGCGTAGCGCAGCGCGAGGCGCTGCGGCACGCGATTCCCGGGCCCGCCGCCGCCCACGAAGATCCCCTCCTCCATCCCGCACCTCCCTCCGGACCGGCGTAGGATACAAACTTAACCTTTTGGCTCCAGTATGAATTCGTCCGGATCGCATGTCCTCTTGGGGTCCGGGCGGACTTCCTCCCTGTCTGGACTGGCCGCGCCCCCGGGCGCGGCTTTTTTGTGCCCCGCCATCGGCGCAACATTGCCTGTTGACCGATCCGGATCCGCGTCGTAGCGTCCCACCCAGAAACAAGGTCGGCCGGTCCGACAGGGAGCAAAACGATACGAAAGGGAGCCGGTTACCGGCTCCTTTTCACGTTCCGGGCCCTGCTGGTGCCGCTCCGCCGTCCCTGTCCCGCCCACCGGCCGGACGCCGCCGGCGCCGGTCGCCATCCCTCCTGACACGCCCCCGGTGCCATGATATGCGCGCCGTGACGTATGGATCGCTCGGAGAATTGCATGAGACCCAGACTGACCCACCTGTCGCTGATCGCGCTGATGGCCGCGACCCCGGCCTTTGCCCAGGACGAGGCCGAGGGAACCGCGCAGGCACCGGCCGCCGAAGCCGGGGAGACGACCGAGACCGCGCCCGAGACCGGCAATGCGGATGCCGCCGGCGAGGCCGCCGGAACCGAAGAGGCGCCGGAAGCTCCGGCCGCCGCCGAGACCGGCGGCACCAGCCCGGTCGACGACGCGCTCGACACCGGCATCGCCGAGCCGGGCGAGGCCGTCGGGCAGCGCCAGGACAACACCTTCGTGAAATCCGAGGAAGGCGACTGGAAGGTCGAGTGCATCCGGCTCGAGGACGGATCCGAGGGCCCCTGCCAGCTTTACCAGCTGCTGCGCGCCGGTGAGGACAACCCGGTGGCCGAGGCCCGGATCTTCAAGGTCGAGGGCGGCGGCCAGGTGGTGGCGGGCGCCAATGTCATCGTGCCGCTCGAAACCCTGCTGACCCAGAAGCTGACCATCGCCGTCGATGGCGGCCAGGCCAAGCGCTACGATTTCGCCTTCTGCACGCAGATCGGCTGCATCGCGCGGATCGGCTTCACCCAGGAGGATCTGAACGGCTTCAAGCGCGGCGCCGTGGCCAATGTCTCGATCGTGCCGGCGCTCGCCCCCGATCAGCGCGTGGTCACCGAGATGTCGCTGTCGGGCTTCACCGCCGGGTTCGACCAGCTGACGCCGATCCCCTCGCCCTGACCGGGCCAGGCTGAGCCAAGACACCAGACCGGGCCGGTCCCTGCGGCGGCCGGCCCGTCTCGTTCCGGCGTCGTTTCCGGCGTCGTTCCGGCGCCGCGAAGGGCGTCTTGCGGCGATTTCGGGGAACCGCGGGGCCCGGCCGCGCATTACGGGAACAATCCGCGCAATCCGCTCCCGTTGTCGCCGCCGGCCGCACAGGTTCGCGCAGGAGGTGAGGCGAATCCGACACAACCCGTCATTTTCCACTGAATCGGGCTGGAGTCGAAGAAACTTAATGAATTTTGCCGCGTTCGGCATAAAATCGCCGGTATTGATTGCCTGCGACCAACCGACAAGGGGCGCGCCATGATTGCTACGTTCAGATCGTCTTTTCATGTGATTCAATTTCTGATGCAGCGCCTGACGGCTTTGGTTCTGGCCACCATCGCGCTGTCCCTTCTCGCCTACACCATCGCCTGTGCGCTGGGCCGTGCCGATTGGCTGGCGCTCGACCTCACCTTCGGCGCCACGGTGCTCGAAGGCGCCGGGCCGGCGGTCCAGATCGCCCTCACCGCGCTGGCCGTGGGTCTGTGCTTCTTCCTGCCCTCGAATGCCCGCGTGATGGCGCTGGAGACCTCGCATCGCCGCTTCCAGATCGGCATGCAGGACGTTGCGCGCGCCTACCAGGTCGCGCATGCCGCCGACCGCGGCGGCGCGTTCCAGCTGAAATCCGAGTTCGATTCGGTGCGCGAGCGCATGGCCTTCCTCCGCGACCACCCGGATCTGGCCGATCTCGAACCTTCGGTGCTCGAGGTCGCGTCCCAGATGAGCCACCTCTCGCGCGAGCTGGCGGCGGTCTATTCCGACCGCAACGTCGCCCGGGCGCGCGATTTCCTGATCCAGCGCCAGCAGGAGATCGAGGATTTCAACCTGCGCCTCGAGACCGCCAAGCGCGTCGCCAACGAGATCCGGCTCTGGCTGGCCCGCGTCGAGACCGACGAGGCGGTGGCGGAATCGCAGCTCGCCCGGCTCTGCGACGAACTCACCGAGGTGCTGCCGGAGCTGCACGAAGTCGAGGAGGCGCCGAGCCACGAGCGCCGCGGCCCGCGGGTGGTCGCCGATGCCGAGGCGGAAGCCGCGCGCGAAGCGGCCCCCCACCAGGACGATTCCCGCATCGTCTCGCTGCTGCACCAGCGCGCGGCGGAGTGACCTTGCAGCCGGTGGCCGGGGCGGCATAAAGCCCCGGCATGGCCAAGAACGCACCCAGTTTCGTCTGTCAATCCTGCGGCGCCGCGACCTCGAAATGGTCGGGGCGCTGCGACGCGTGCGGGGAATGGAACTCGATCCGCGAGGAGGCGCCGCTCTCCACCGGGCCGGGCAGCCGCAGCCTCGGCGCGGTGCGCGGCACGCCGGTGCCGCTGACCGATCTCTCAGCCCACGAGACGCCGCCGCCGCGCACGCCCTCGCACATGCCCGAACTCGACCGGGTGCTGGGCGGCGGGCTGGTCCCGGCGTCGGCGATCCTCGTCGGCGGCGATCCCGGCATCGGCAAGTCCACCCTCCTGCTGCAAGCCGCCGCCGCCTTCGCCGCCGCCGGGCTCAAGGTGGTCTATGTCAGCGGCGAGGAGGCGGCGGCGCAGATCCGCATGCGGGCGGCGCGGCTCGGCCTCGACCAGGCCCAGGTCAAGCTCGCCGCCGCCACCGCCCTGCGCGACATCCTGACCACGCTGGAGGCCGAGGCGCCGGATCTCGCCATCGTCGATTCGATCCAGACCATGTGGTCCGACACGGTGGAGAGCGCGCCGGGCAGCGTCAGCCAGGTGCGCGCCGCCGCCCATGAGCTGACCAGCTTCGCCAAGCGCCGCGGGCTCGCCGTGGTGATGGTCGGCCACGTCACCAAGGACGGCCAGCTGGCCGGCCCCCGGGTGGTCGAGCACATGGTCGACACGGTGCTCTATTTCGAAGGCGAGCGCGGCCACCAGTTCCGCCTTCTGCGCGCCGTCAAGAACCGCTTCGGCCCGGCCGACGAGATCGGCGTCTTCGAGATGACCGGCGCCGGGCTCGCCGAGGTTGCCAACCCCTCGGCGCTGTTCCTGTCGGAGCGCGGCACGCCGGCGGCGGGCTCGGTGGTCTTTGCCGGCATCGAGGGCACCCGCCCGGTGCTGTGCGAGATCCAGGCGCTGGTGGCGCCGACGCCGCAATCGCAGCCGCGCCGGTCCAGCGTCGGCTGGGATGGCGGGCGGCTGTCGATGATCCTCGCGGTGCTCGAAGCGCGGTGCGGCATCCCCTTCGCCGGGCTCGACGTCTATCTCAACGTCGCCGGCGGCCTGAGGATTTCCGAGCCGGCGGCGGATCTTGCGGTCGCCGCGGCGCTGCTCTCGGCGCGCGAGGACGCCGCCCTGCCGGCCGAAACGGTGATCTTCGGTGAAATCTCGCTCTCCGGGGCGCTGCGCCCGGTGGCGCAGACCGAAAACAGGTTGAAAGAGGCGCAGAAACTTGGTTTCACCGCGGCGATCATGCCCCGCGGCGGCAAGTCCGGGGATGCGTCGGGGCTGTCCCTCACCCAGATGGGCGATCTGACGGCCTTCGTTGGCGAAGTGTTCGGCGCGGGCTGACGCTCAGGCGCATAGAGGTTCGAGAGGCAGGTTCATGGAAGGTTTCACCGCAGTCGACGCCGTCGTGGCGGTCGTCATCGTGTTGTCGGCGCTGCTGGCCTATTCGCGCGGACTGGTCCGCGAGGCGATGGCCATCGCCGGCTGGATCGCCGCCGCCATCGTGGCCTTCCTGTTCGCGCCGCAGGCCCAGCCGCTGGTCAAGGAACTGCCGGTGGTGGGCGAATTCCTCTCCGACAGCTGCGAATTGTCGATCATCGCGGCCTTCGCCGCGGTCTTCGCGGTGGCGCTGATCGTGGTGTCGTTCTTCACCCCGGTCTTCTCGGGGCTGGTGCAGCGTTCGGCGCTGGGCGGGCTCGACCAGGGCCTGGGCTTCCTCTTCGGGGTGGCGCGCGGCGTGCTGCTCGTGGCGATCGGCTTCTTCGTCTACCAGACGGTGATCACCGCGCAGGACATCCCGATGATCGACGACAGCCGCTCGGCCGCGGTCTTCGCCCGCTTCACCGACCGCATCGAGGCGCAGAACCCCGACCAGGCGCTGGGCTGGGTCACCACCCAGTACGAGCAACTGGTCGGCGTCTGCGACCTGCCCGGGCCGAACGACGCCTGAGCGTCCCCCGGGCCGGGGCCGCGGGGCGGATTGACCCCGGCCGCGGCTCTACCTAAGCCCTGCGCCATGGTGGAATGGCGCATCTCCGACGGTCTGACCGACTACCCCGCGGCCCTGGCGGAGATGGAGGCGCGCGCCGCCGCCATCGCCGAGGGCCGGGCCGAGGAACTGATCTGGCTGCTCGAGCACCCGCCGCTTTACACCGCGGGGACCAGCGCGCGGCCTGCCGACCTCACCGATCCCGACCGCTTCCCGGTCTACGAGACGCGGCGCGGCGGGCAATACACCTATCACGGGCCCGGCCAGCGCGTCGCCTATGTCATGCTCGACGTCGCCCGGCGCGGCCGCGACGTGCGCCGCTTCGTCGCCGATCTCGAGGCCTGGGTGATCGCCGCGCTGGCCGAGTTCGGCCTCACCGGGCATATCCGCGAGGGCCGGGTCGGGGTCTGGATCGAACGGCCCGACAAGCCGCGCACCGCCACCGGCGCCCCGGCCGAGGACAAGATCGCCGCCATCGGCATCCGCCTGCGCCGCTGGGTGAGCTTCCACGGCCTGTCGATCAACGTCGAGCCCGACCTCACGCATTTCTCCGGCATCGTGCCCTGCGGGATCACCGAATACGGCGTCACCAGCCTCGTCGATCTCGGTCTGCCGGTGACCATGGACGATGTCGACGTGGCGCTGCGGCGGAGCTTCGACACGGTCTTCGCCGCCCCGGCCCCGGCCGCCGCCGGACGCGGCTGAAACGTCACGAAAGCTTCGTCTTGGGTCACAAAACTGCAGCAGGCCGGGCTTAGGCCTCGGGCTGCGAACACGCAGTTTTGGGGACAGCCATGACCAAAGACACCAGCCACCTCTCCTGGGACGAATGGGACGAGTTGCACTTCCCGCGCCATGAGACGCCGGACTTCGACCGCGTGGTCGAGCGGGCGATCTCGCGCCGCGGCTTCCTGTCGGGCGTGCTGGCGGTGGGCTCGGGCGCCGCGGTGATGGGCACCGGCCTCCTCGGCGCCACTTCCGCCCGCGCCAAGGCGGCCGCCGCCGCGCGCATCCCGTTCGAGCCGATCGGCATCTTCACCGACGCCACCGTGCATGTGCCCGAGGGCTACCGGTGGCAGCCGCTGGCGCGCTGGGGCGACGCGCTGTTCTCGGGCGCCGGCTTCGACCCCGAGACCGGCGTCGACCTTGCTTCCTCGGACAAGGTCTTCGGCGAGAACACCGATGGCATGGAGGCCTTCGAGGTCGCGGGCCGGCAGGTGATCGCGGTAAACCACGAATACGCCAACCCCAAGACCAACCTGCCGCACCGCGACGACGGCATGCCGCAGGACGCCGACGAGGTGCGCATCCTGCAGAACATGCAGGGCGTGACGGTGATGGAGATCGCCGAAGCCGCGGACGGCTGGCAGATCGTCGTCGACAGCCCGCTCAACCGCCGCATCCACCGCAACACCGAGATGCGCCTTGCAGGCCCCGCCGCGGGCCACGCGAAGCTCCGCACCGAGGCCGACCCCGAGGGCGTCAAGGTGCTGGGAACGCTGAACAATTGCGGCTCGGGCCGGACCCCCTGGGGCACCTACCTGACCTGCGAGGAGAACTTCAACGGCTATTTCGGCGCCGCCGATCCCGAGGCCCAAGCCACCCTGCCCGAGGATTTCGCGCGTTACGGCGTGGGCCTCGAGGGGCGCTACAATTACGAGAAGTTCGACCCGCGCTTCGACGTCACCCGGACCCCGAACGAGCCCTACCGCCACGGCTACGTGGTCGAGATCGACCCCGCCGACCCGGCCTCGGTGCCGGTCAAGCGCACCGCGCTCGGCCGCTTCAAGCACGAGAACGCCGCCTGCGCGCTGGCCCGGGACAACCGGGTGGTGGTCTATCTCGGCGATGACGAGCGCGGCGAGTTCCTCTACCGCTTCGTGTCCGACGCGGCCTATGTCGAGGGCGGCGACACCGCGACCCTGCTCGAGGAGGGCCAGCTCTACGTCGCCCGGTTCCACGACGACATGACCGGCGAGTGGATCGCCCTGACCCCCGAGGCGACCGGCCTGGCCGACGCCGCCGAGATCGCCATCCTGACCCGCCTCGCCGCCTCCGCGGTCGGCGCGACCAGCATGGACCGCCCGGAATGGGTGGCGGTGAACCCGACGAATGTTGCCGGCTACGTGGCGCTCACCAACAATTCCAAGCGCGGCGGCGAGGGCATGCCGGTGAACGCCGCGAACCCGCGCGCGGCCAACGAATACGGCCAGATCCTGCGCTGGTTCCCCGAGGGCGCGGACCACGCCGCCGACCGCTTCGACTGGGATCTCTACGTCATGGCCGGCAACCCCTTGGTGCACGACGGCGCCCATGCCGGATCCGACAACGTCACCGAGGGCAACCTCTTCAACTCGCCCGACGGCATGCAGTTCGACTCCACCGGCCTGCTCTGGATCCAGACCGACGGCGACGATTCGAACGACGGCGACTTCGCCGGCATGGGCAACAACCAGATGCTGGCCGGCGACCCCGAGACCGGCCGCATCGCGCGCTTCCTGACCGGGCCGAAGGGGTCGGAGGTGACCGGCCTGACCTGGTCGGCCGACCGCGCGACGATGTTCGTGGGCATCCAGCACCCGGACGCGCCGTTCCCCGACGGCCCCGGCGCGCTGCCCCGCTCGAGCGTGATCCAGATCCGCCGCTCCGACGGCGCGGCGGTGGGCTGACCGCGCCCGCACCCGCGCGCGCCCCGGGCGGCGGCGCCCCGAACGACGACGGCCCCGAGCGCTCCGGGGCCGTTTGCCGTGACCTGCCGCGCGCCGACGCGCGCGGCAGCCGATCCTAGGATCAGCTCGTCTTGCCGGTCAGCGCGTAGCGCAGGATGTCGGAGCGCTGGAGGCCGCGCGCCGCCAGATCCTCCTCGGACAGGGCGCGCAGTTCCGCCACCCGGCGCGAGATCTCGCGGGCGCGGCGGTCGAAGGGGGTTTCCCAGAGACGGCGCAACATCTCGCCGGACCGCGAGGGACGCAGCAGGATACGGTGCGAATCGAGAAATGCCATATTCTTGTCCTCCTTTTGTCCAGCCGCTCTCCCCCCAGAGGCGCCGGTCGGCGATTTCTTGCTCACGCTAGCACGGAGGGCCGAGTCGGGCCTAGCGGCGATTTGCGGGTGCCGCCGCGCCGCCCGGCAGGGTGTGGGATCGCCGCCGCACCCGCGGCGCGCCCCAGCGTCGGCGCCGCACCCGCGCCGCCGCCGCGCAAGCCCGCGCCGGGCTGCGACAAATAGTTCGGACTGCGGCAAAACCGATCATTGCCGCCCGCGGGGGCATTTCCTAAAACGGCGCCAGACCGGAAGGGTGCGGGCGGATTCTGCCCGGAGACGCCCCACAATCGAGGAGGCTTAGATGGCAGACGCCGCCATGCACGGCCATGACCACCACGACAATCGCGGATTCTTCACGCGGTGGTTCATGTCCACCAACCACAAGGACATCGGGATCCTCTACCTGATCACCTCCGCGGTGGCCGGGTTCATCTCGGTGGCCTTCACCGTCTACATGCGCCTGGAGCTGATGGATCCGGGCGTGCAGTACATGTGCCAGGAAGGCGCGCGCCTGATCGCCGCCGCAGCCGGCGAATGCACGCCGAACGGCCATCTGTGGAACGTGCTGATCACCGGGCACGGCATCCTGATGATGTTCTTCGTGGTCATCCCGGCGCTCTTCGGCGGCTTCGGCAACTACTTCATGCCGCTGCAGATCGGCGCGCCGGACATGGCCTTCCCGCGGATGAACAACCTGTCCTTCTGGCTCTATGCCGCCGGCACCACGCTGGCGGTCTGCTCGGTGCTGGCGCCGGGCGGCAACGGCCAGACCGGCTCCGGCGTGGGCTGGGTGCTCTACCCGCCGCTCTCGGTCCGCGAAGGCGGCTTCTCGATGGACCTGGCGATCTTCGCGGTGCACGTCTCCGGCGCCTCGTCGATCCTCGGCGCGATCAACATGATCACCACCTTCCTGAACATGCGCGCCCCGGGCATGAGCCTGTTCAAGGTGCCGCTGTTCTCCTGGTCGATCTTCGTGACCTCCTGGCTGATCCTGTTGTCGCTGCCGGTTCTGGCGGGCGCCATCACGATGCTGCTGACCGACCGCAACTTCGGCACGACCTTCTTCGACCCGGCCGGCGGCGGCGACCCGGTGCTGTACCAGCACATCCTGTGGTTCTTCGGCCATCCCGAGGTCTACATCGTGATCCTGCCGGGCTTCGGCATCATCAGCCACGTCATCGCCACCTTCTCGCGCAAGCCGATCTTCGGCTACCTGCCGATGGTCTGGGCGCTGATCGCCATCGGCGCGCTGGGCTTCGTCGTGTGGGCGCACCACATGTACACCGTCGGCATGTCGCTGACCCAGCAGAGCTACTTCATGCTGGCGACCATGGTCATCGCGGTGCCCACCGGGGTTAAGATCTTCTCGTGGATCGCGACCATGTGGGGCGGCTCGATCGAGTTCAAGACGCCGATGCTCTGGGCCTTCGGCTTCCTGTTCCTGTTCACCGTGGGCGGCGTCACCGGCATCATCCTGTCCCAGGCCGGCATCGACCGCGCCTATCACGACACCTACTACGTGGTGGCGCATTTCCACTACGTGATGAGCCTCGGCGCGGTCTTCGCCATCTTCGCGGGCATCTACTTCTACTTCCCGAAGATGACCGGCCGCATGTACCCCGAATGGGCCGGCCAGGTGCATTTCTGGGCGATGTTCATCGGCGCCAACATCACCTTCTTCCCGCAGCACTTCCTCGGCCGTCAGGGCATGCCGCGGCGCTACATCGACTATCCGGAGGGCTTCGCGCTCTGGAACGCGGTGTCGAGCTGGGGCGCCTTCCTGTCCTTTGCCTCGTTCCTGTTCTTCTTCGGGGTGGTGATCTACTCCCTGCTGAAGGGCGAGCGTCAGACCGCGGCGAACCCGTGGAACGAATACGCCGACACCCTGGAATGGACCCTGCCCTCGCCGCCGCCGGAGCACACCTTCGAGCAGCTGCCGAAGCGCGAGGACTGGGACAAGGGTCACGCGCACTGAGCGGCGCCCCCGACCCGACCTTTCCGAAAGGCCCCGCGCAACCCGCGGGGCCTTTTTCCGTCCCGGCGGCCGTTCCGCGGCGCGCCGGGCGGCGAAGCGGTTGCACGCCGGCGCGAGGCGCGTATTGCTGCGGCGAGCCACAGCGCGGGACGGCACGACATGTATGAACTGGGCAAGGGCCGCGACTTCACCCTCCTGACCGCCGCCGAAGCCGCGGCGGCGCTGGCCGGGCTTGGCCGCCGCGACCGGCGCAAGACCGCGCAGGCGCTGATCTACCACAAGCGCCACCGCCCCGCCGACCTGCGCGAGCAGGCGGCGCTGCTCGAGACGCTGAGCGCCGAGCCCGCGCTGCTGCCCAACGACCGCGACTACGCCATGATCGCCGCCGCCCACAAGGCCAGCGAACTGGTCGACCGCGACCTCACCGCCCGGCTGATCCCGGCCCTGACGACGATCCTCGAGCGCGCCATGGGCCTGCCGGCGCGCAACGCGCTGCGGCTCGACGGCGTGCACATGCGGTTCTCGGTGCTGAACGTGCTGTTGAATGGCGGCATCCTGACCGGCCACCCGGAGCGCGGCGCCTGGGCGCGGCGCACCCGCGACGCGCTCGACGGGATCGATCCGCGTCGGGTCTCGCCCTACCTGTTCAACTCGACCTCCAACATCGTCAAGACCGTGGGCCTGTCCCTGATTGTCGAGCCCGAGGAGCTCGGCCGGGCCGCCGACCAGGTCAAGGCGCTGCTCTTCTACGCCATCCGCCTGCGCTACGCCGGCAACCCGGTCTTCGCGCTGACCCGGCGCTTCGGCCCGAAGCGGCTGGGCGACCTGCGCTTCCAGTCGGCCTTCGGCAAGATGGAGGACAGCTTCGTCCGGCTCGACGCGATCCAGCGCGCCGCCGAGGCCAATGCCGATGCCGGCGACCGGGTGGCGGCGCTGGCGCGGCTGGCCGAGGCCTGCGTGGCGCAGATCCGGCCCGAGCAGAAGGCCGCGATGCTGGCCGCGGTCGAGAGCCATTGCGCGCCGCAATGGTAGGGGCGAGACAACCTGTCCCTGTCGCCCGCCGGACGGTGCGATATTCTAGGCCCATGCCCTATGCCTGGTCCCCTCCCGCAACCCCGGACGGCCCGCAGGAACTGCGCGCCTGGCCGCACAATTCGCTGCCGCCCGAGGGCTTTGCCGCGGCGATCCTGGCGGTGTTCGGGCTGGCCACGATTCCGCTCTCGACGCTGCTCGGCACGGCGCTGCTCTGGGGGCTGCTGCCCTTCATGCTGCTCGCGGTGGGCGGGCTCTGGTGGGGCCTCAGGCGCAACTTCCGCGACCGGGCCATCCTCGAGATTCTGACGCTCGATCCGACCTGCATCCGGCTGGTCCGGCGCAATCCGGACGGCGCGGCGCAGGATTGGGAATGCAATCCCTACTGGGCCAAGGTGGCGCTCCACCCCGACGGCGGGCCGGTGCCCTTCTACGTCACCCTCACCGGCTGCGGCCGCGAGGTCGAGATCGGCGCCTTCCTGTCCGAGGACGAGCGCAAGGCGCTCTATGCCGACCTCGCCGACCGGCTGCGGCGGATCGTGGCGCGCTGATGGCCCAGGCGCCCGCCACTCCGAAGCCGCGCCGGGCATTGCGCCGGCTTTTGGCCGCGCTCGGCGGGCCCGCGGCGGCGCGCCGGGCCGGGCCGCTGGCCCCGTCCGAGGAGGCTGCCCTGCGCCTGCGCGCCGCCCGGGCCGGACACCCCGCCCCGACGCCGCGCGAGGTCACCTTTTTGGTGCCGCTGGTCAGCCCCCGCGATGTCGGCGACTGGCAGGCGGTGACCGGCCGGCTGGCCGCCACGCTGGAAAGCTTCCGGGCCCAGGACGATTCCCGCTGGCGCGCCGTGATCTGCTGCCAGGAGGCGCCGCCGCTGCCCGCCGACGACCGCATCCGCCACCTGCCCTTCGACGACCCGACGCCGGGCAACGACAAGTGGCGCAAGCTCGCGGCGCTCTGCGCCGATCACGGCGCGCGGGCCGAGACCCCGGGCTACGTCATGAGCTTCGACGCCGACGACCTGTTGCGCCAGGGCACGGTGGCCGAGATGCTGGGCCGGGCCGCGCCCGGCGGCTACCTGGCCGAGACCGGCTTCGTGCGCGATGCCGGCACCGGCGCCATCGCGCTGGCCGGGCCGCCGCGCCCCGGCATGCCGCTGCGCAAGCCGTTCTGGAAGCTCTGCGGCTCCTGCGCCGCGCTGGCGCACGATCCCGGCCTGCCGGAAAGCGCGGCCTTCCTCGCCGCGATGACGCAGCACGAGCACCGGATGTTTCCCTATCTGGCGGCGCTGGCCGGCCAGAGGCTGACGCCGCTGGAACGGCCCTCGGTGCTCTACGAGCTCAATCACGGGGAGAATTTCGGCGCCCGGCGCGGCCGCGTCGGCTTCAAGGCGCGCTTCGTCGAGCGGTTCCGCATCGACGCGCCCGAGACCCTCGCGGCGATCGCCCGGGACTTTCCCTGAGACCCCTCCCGGGGCGCGACGCGCCCCGGACGGCCCGACGGCGCGCTCAGGCCGAGAGCCGTGCCTTCACCATGGGGCCTGCGGCGCCGAAATCCATCTGCCCGGCATAGCGCGCCTTCAGCACGCCCATCACCCGGCCCATGTCGCGGATCGAGTTAGCGCCGAGCTCGGCTACCGCGGCATCGACCGCCTGCTCGACCTCTTCGTCGGTCAGCCGGCGCGGCAGGAATTCCTCGATCACCGCGATCTCGGCCAGCTCCTGCTCGGCCAGGTCGAGCCGGCCGCCCTCCTCGTAGGTGCGGGCGCTCTCGCGGCGCTGCTTGACCATCTTCTCGAGGATCGCCAGCACCTCGCTGTCGGGCACGCCGGTATCGGTGCCGTCGCCGCGGGCGGCGATGTCGCGATCCTTGATCGCGGCATTGATCAGCCGCAGGGTCGACAGCCGGTCCGCCTGCCGCTCCTTCATCGCCTGTTTCGTGGCCGCCGCGATGCGCGCTCGAAGCTCCATCCCCGTCCTTTCGTCCCGCTGTTGCGTGCAAATGCCGACCCTACGCCAGCCGCCGGCGGCGCGCAACTCTGCCGCTACGTCGCCAAGTGTATGGAAACGCAAGATTTTCGCATTTCCATCGCCCCTTGACCCTGCGGGACCACTTCCTTACCTATGCCGCGATTTGCCCGCCGCATCGAGGAGTCGCCCCATGTCAGCCATCCGGCCGGACCACCCAACCGCATGCCTCGCCCTCGCGGACGGCACCGTGTTCTACGGCCAGGGCTTCGGCGCCGTGGGCGAGACCCAGGCCGAGCTCTGCTTCAACACCGCGATGACCGGCTACCAGGAGATCATGACCGATCCCTCCTATGCCGGGCAGGTGGTGACCTTCACCTTCCCGCATGTCGGCAATGTCGGGGTGAACCCCGAGGACGACGAAAGCAACGATCCCGTGGCTGCCGGCATGGTGGTGAAGTGGATGCCCACCGATCCCTCGAACTGGCGCGCCGCGCAGCGCCTCGGCGAGTGGCTGGCGAGCCGCGGCCGAATCGCCATCGGCGGCGTCGACACCCGCCGGCTGACCCGGGCGATCCGCCAGCAGGGCGCGCCGCATGTCGCGCTGGCGCACGATCCCGAGGGCCGCTTCGACATCGACCGCCTGGTGGCGCAGGCGCGCGCCTTCCCGGGCCTGACCGGGCTCGATCTGGCAAAATCGGTGACCTGCGCGCAATCCTACCGCTGGAACGAGATGCGCTGGGCCTGGCCCGAGGGCTACGCGCCGCTGAAGGAGCCGCGCCACCGCGTCGTGGCCATCGATTACGGCGCCAAGCGCAACATCCTGCGCAGCCTCGCCTCGGCCGGCTGCGAGGTGACGGTGCTGCCCGCCTCGGCCACCGCCGAGGACGTCCTGGCGCAGTCGCCCGACGGGGTCTTTTTGTCGAACGGCCCCGGCGACCCGGCGGCGACCGGCGAATACGCCGTGCCGATGATCCGCGGCGTGCTGGAGAAGGACCTGCCGGTCTTCGGCATCTGCCTCGGCCACCAGATGCTGGCCCTGGCGCTCGGCGCCAAGACGGTGAAGATGAACCACGGCCATCACGGCGCCAACCATCCGGTCAAGGAGATCGAGACCGGAAAGGTCGAGATCACCTCGATGAACCACGGGTTCGCGGTCGACAGCCAGACCCTGCCGACCGGCATTCTCGAGACCCATGTCTCGCTCTTCGACGGCTCGAATTGCGGGCTCCGGATGGCCGACAAGCCCGTCTTCTCGGTGCAGCACCACCCCGAGGCCAGCCCCGGCCCGCAGGACAGCTTCTACCTTTTCGAACGCTTCGCCCGTTCGATGGAGCGCGCCTGATCCGGCCGGCGTGTCCCGCCCGGGGCACGCCGCCGCCGCGCCGGTCCGGCGCGCCCCGGACTGCAACCGACAGGTCTTTGCGCGCTTCGGCTGGCTTGCCGAAACGCGCGCAAATTTAGCGAATCTTAAATCATTTTCGCCACGTTCCCCTGAGCCACGGGGGAACGCGGCATGCAGACGCTTCGGCCGGAATTCGCATCGCGCCGCCGCGCAGGCGCCACGGTGCCGGCGTTCGGCCGGCCGCTGGGCTGCGTATTGGTGGACCAAGGCGCGCTGACGCGGATCGACCTGGTGGCGGCGCTGTCCCGTGCCCGGCGCCAGCGCGTGCCGCTCGACCGTCTGCTGCTGGCCGAGGATCTGGTGACTCCGGCGGCGCTGCTGCGCGCGGAGGCTGCGCGGCAGGGTCTCGCCGCCTTCGACCGCCGCCGCGACCCGCCCGATCCGGGGCTCTCCGGTCTCGTCGATCCGGTCCTCTGCCTGCGCCTCGGCGCCGCGCCCTGGCAGTGGCGGGGCGCCACCCTGATCGTCGCCGCGACCAGTTCCGCCGCCTTCGAGGCGCTGCGGCCCGCCCTGGCGCCGCATTACGACCGCCTTGCCTGCGCGCTGATGCGCGAGGCCGATCTCCAGGCCGAGATCGAGGCGCGGTGCCGGGCCGACCTGGCGCTGCGCGCGGAGACCGCCCTGCCCGCCGATCTCAGCTGCCGCGACCGCAACGCGGCACCGCCGCGGCGGCGGCTGGCGGCGGCGCTCTGGATGCTCGGCTGCGGCGCCCTGCTGGTCTTCGCGCCGGCCTTCTTCTTCGCCGCCGTGGTGCTCATCGCGGTGGCGCTGCTCTGCGCCGCGGAGGCGCTTAAGCTGCTGGCGATCTGCGCCGCCTGGCGGCCGCGCCGCGCCACGCCGCCCGCACCGGCCGCGCGCCGCGCGCCGGCGCCCGAGACGCCCTGCATCAGCCTGCTGGTGCCGCTCTTCCGCGAGACCGCGATCCTGCCGGACCTGCTGCGCCGGCTCGGCCGGCTGCGCTACCCCAGGGCGGCGACCGACGTGCTGCTGATCCTCGAGGCGGACGACCGCGCCACCCGCGACGCGCTGGCGGCGCTGCCGCTGCCGGGCTGGATCCGCATTGTCACGGTGCCGGCGGGGCGGCTCAAGACCAAGCCGCGGGCGCTGAACTACGCCCTGCCCTTCGCCCGCGGCAGCCTGATCGGCATCCTCGACGCCGAGGACGCGCCGTCCGCCGACCAGCTCGACCGCATCGCCCGCGCCTTTGCCCGCGCCCCCGCCGACCTCGTCTGCCTGCAGGGCATCCTCGATTTCTACAATCCGCGCGCCAACTGGCTGTCGCGCTGCTTCACCATCGAATACGCGACCTGGTTCCGCCTCGTCCTGCCGGGGCTCTGCCGGCTCGGCCTGGTGATCCCGCTCGGCGGCACCACGGTCTATTTTCGCCGCGCGGCGCTCGAGCGGGTGGGCGGCTGGGACGCCCACAACGTCACCGAGGATGCCGATCTGGGGCTGCGGCTGGCGCGCTTCGGCTACCGCACCGAGGTGTTCCCCACCGTCACCCTGGAGGAGGCCAACAACCGCGTCTGGCCGTGGATCCGGCAGCGCTCGCGCTGGCACAAGGGCTACATGATGACCTGGCGGGTGCACAATCGCGCGCCGCGCCGGCTCTGGCGCCAGCTCGGCGCGCGCCGCTGGCTGGGCGTGCAGGTGCTGTTCCTGACCGCCTGGGCGCAGTTCCTGCTGGCGCCGCTGATCTGGGCCTTCTGGCTGATCCCGATGGGCCGCGCGCCGCCGCTGCCGCCTTGGATCGACGCGGCCGGGCTGGCGGCGCTGTTTCTCGGCGCCCACGCGATCACCCTGGCGGCGGGCCTCGCCGCGGTGGCGCGCAGCCCGCATCGCCGGCTGATGCGCTGGGTGCCGCTGCTGCTGCTCTATTTCCCGCTCGGCGTGGCCGCCGCCTACAAGGCGCTCTGGGAAGCCGTCACGGCCCCCTTCTTCTGGGACAAGACCGCCCACGGCGCCTCGCGGCCCGACCGCTCCGGCGACGGCGCCACCGGCTGAGCCGGCCGCCTTCGGGCCGGCTCAGGCCTCGCCGCGGGTCCGGCTCTCTTCCTTCAGGCGGGTCACGAAGGCCTGCGAGATGTGGTCGCACAACGCCACATAGGCGGCATCCTCGTCGCGCCGGGCGATCGCCTCGACGATCGCCCGGTGCTCGTTCAGGGCCACCGTGCCGCGGCCCTGCGCCGCCAGCGAGGTGGTCGCCATCAGCGCCATCGAGCGGTGCACGAGGTCGAGCTGCTGGACCAGGAACCGGTTGTGCGAGGCCAGGTGGATCTGCGAGTGGAAGCGCCGGTTCGCCCGCGCCAGCGCCGCCGGATCGTTGAGCAGCGCCTGGTCGGCCTCGACCATCTCCGACAGCACCAGGATCTCCTCCTCGGTGGCGTGCCGCGCCGCCAGCCGGGCCGCCAGCCCCTCGAGCTCGGTGCGCACCGCGTAGAGCTCCGCCATCTGGTTGTGATCGAGCGAGGCCACGATCAGCGAACGCCCGTCGCGGGTCAGCAGCGACTGCGTCTCGAGCCGTTGCAGGGCTTCTCGGATCGGCGTCCGGCTGACCCCGAAGCGTTCGGCCAGATCGCTCTCCACCAGCCGGTCGCCGGGCCGGTAGGCGCCGGTATCGATCGCCTCGAGGATCAGCGTGTAGGCGTCTTTCTGGGAGGGGCGGATCTGGGACATGCGTCTTCCTGAATGAGGTCGGCGCACGATAGCGGCAGCCCGGCGCCGCGATCAAGCGCGCCAAGGGGCGGTATCGTCGCACCGCCGGCCGCGATTGCCGCTGGTCAGCACGCGCCGCGCCGCCTACCTGTGCGGCCAAGCGTAGGAGCCCGGCCATGACCCTGACCCGCACCGACATCCTGATCTCCGGCGGCGGCATCGCCGGCCTCGCCGCGGCGGCGGCGCTGGGCCATGCGGGCCTCCGGGTGCTCTGCGTCGATCCCGCGCCGCCGCCGCCCGAGGACGATGCCGGTCCGGGCGCGGATCTGCGCAGCACCGCCTTCCTGCAGCCGGCGCGGGACTTCCTCGACCGCATCGGCCTGTGGGCGCGCCTCGCACCGCACGCCACCCCGCTGCAGGTCATGCGGGTGGTCGATGCCGGGGCGCGCGGCGCGCCGGTGGTGAAATCCTTCGACGCCGCCGACATCTCGGACCGGCCCTTCGGGTGGAACCTGCCCAACCGGGTGATCCGCCGCGAACTGATCGCCGCGCTGGCCGACCTGCCCGGCGTGACCCACCGCCAGGGCGTCGCCACGACCGGGCTCCTGGCGCGCAGCGCCGAGGCGCGCGTCGGGCTCGACGACGGGACCCGCGTGGCGGCGCGGCTGGTGGTGGCGGCCGACGGCCGGCACTCGCCGATGCGCCGCGCCGCCGGGATCGGCGTGCGCACCACCCGGTTCGGCCAGAAGGCGCTGGCCTTCGCGGTCACCCATGCCGAGCCGCACCACAACGTCTCCACCGAAATCCACCGCTCCGGCGGGCCATTCACGCTGGTGCCGCTGCCCGACCGCGCCGGCAAGCCCTGCTCGGCCATCGTCTGGATGGAGGACGGGCCGCGCGCCGAGGCGCTGATGGCGCTCGACGGGCCCGAGTTCGAACGCGCGATGACGGAGCGGTCCTGCGGCCTTTACGGCCCGCTCGAACTGGCCTCGCCGCGGTCGATCTGGCCGATCGTCGCGCAGGAGGCCGAGCGGCTGACCGGCGAGCGGCTGGCACTGGTGGCGGAGGCGGCGCATGTGCTGCCGCCGATCGGCGCCCAGGGTCTGAACCAGAGCCTGCACGACATCGCCGCGCTGTCCGAGGCCGTGACCGCCGCGCCCGCCGATCCCGGCGCGTCGCCGGTCCTCGACGCCTATGCGCGGGCGCGGCGCGGCGACATCCGCCTGCGGCTGGCCGGGATCGGCGCGCTGAACCGCATCAGCCGCGCCGACAGCGCCTGGCTGCACGACCTGCGCGCCGCCGGGCTGAGCCTGCTGCACGACGTGACCCCCGTGCGCCAGGCGCTGATGCGGCTGGGCCTCGGCGCCGGCAGCTGACCGGCGCGGGCGCGGCCTTCCCGCCGCGCGCTTAGTGATAGGAGAATTCGCCCACCAGGCTGCGCCATTCCCCCGGCGCGATCATCTTGCGATGGGTGAACCGGACCGAATGCAGCGGCCCCTCGATCTGCTCCTGCCAGAACGAGATGAAGCCCAGTAGCTTCGGGTGATCGGGGGCGATGTCGTAATCCTGCCAGATGAAGCTGTTCAGCACGCTCTGGTAGTCCGGCATCCGGTAGAAGAATTCCGCCGTCGTCAGGCCGTAGCCCTTGAGCATCAACTCGGTTTCGCTCATCTCCATCGCGACTCCTGTCGTTGTCCTAGACTGCCGGAATCATGATGCGCCGAAAAACTTACTTTTCAAAGAAAACAGTATGTTATCAAACTGGTCCGGTGGCTGCCAGAAAAGCCCGGCGCCAGCCATTGCCGCCAAGATCGTGGTTCTGCTATAAATCGGGCAACTAGATATAGACCAGCGATCTTGGGAAGGCCCCCGTGAACGACACCCCAGAACCCCCTGAGAACGCAGACGAAACTCCTTCCGGCCGCCCGATGCCGGCGGGTCCGACCGTCTCCATCCTCGAGGAAATGAAGTCGTCCTATCTCGATTACGCCATGAGCGTGATCGTGAGCCGCGCGATCCCCGACCTGCGCGACGGGCTGAAGCCGGTGCACCGGCGCATCCTCTACGCCATGCACGAGACCGGCAACAGCCACGACAAGCCCTACCGCAAGTCGGCGCGCCCGGTCGGCGACGTGATGGGGAAATACCACCCGCACGGCGACAGCGCGATCTACGACGCGCTGGTGCGGATGGCGCAGGACTTCTCGATGTCGTTGCCGCTGCTCGACGGCCAGGGCAATTTCGGCTCCATGGACGGCGACAACGCCGCGGCCATGCGCTACACCGAGGTCCGGATGGACAAGCCGGCCGCCTACATGCTGGCCGACATCGACAAGGACACCGTCGACTTCCAGGACAATTACGACGGCAAGGACCGCGAGCCCACGGTGCTGCCGTCGCGCTTCCCGAACATGCTGGTCAACGGCGCCGGCGGCATCGCCGTCGGCATGGCCACCAACATCCCGCCGCACAATCTGGGCGAGGTGATCGACGCCACGCTGGCGCTGATCGAGGAGCCCGACCTGAGCTCGGAGCAGCTGATCGAGTACGTCCCGGCGCCGGATTTCCCGACCGGCGGGCTGATCCTCGGCCGCTCCGGCGCGCGCAAGGCCTATCTCGAGGGCCGCGGCTCGGTGATCATCCGCGCCAAGACCCGCGTCGAGGAGCTGCGCGCTGGCCGTTACGCCATCGTCATCGACGAGATCCCCTACCAGGTGAACAAGGCGGCGATGATCGAGAAGATCGCCGAGGCGGCGCGCGACAAGCGCATCGAGGGCATCGCCCATGTGCAGGACGAAAGCGACCGCCACGGCGTCCGCGTGGTGGTCGAGCTGAAGCGCGACGCGACGCCCGACGTGGTGCTGAACCAGCTGTTCCGCTTCACGCCCATGCAGACCTCGTTCGGCTGTAACATGCTGGCGCTGAACGGCGGCAAGCCCGAGCAGCTGACCCTGCGGCGCTTCCTCACCTCCTTCGTGGATTTCCGCGAGGACGTGGTGGCGCGGCGCACCGCCTACCTGCTCCGCAAGGCGCGCGAGCGCAGCCACATCCTCTGCGGCCTGGCCGTGGCGGTGTCGAATGTCGACGAGGTGGTGGCCACCATCCGCGCCAGCGCGGACGCCGCCGAGGCCCGCGAGAAGCTGATGGAGCGGCGCTGGCCGGCCGAGGAGATCGCGCCCTATATCCGGCTGATCGACGATCCCACCCACACCATGAACGAGGACGGGACCTACAACCTGTCCGAGGCGCAGGCCCGCGCCATCCTCGAGCTGCGCCTGCAGCGCCTGACCCAGCTCGGCGTCAAGGAGGTCACCGACGAGCTCGAGGAGCTGGCCGGCAAGATCAAGGATTACCTCGAGATCCTCGGCTCGCGCGAGCGCATCATGGGGATCATCGCCGACGAGCTGCGCGAGGTGCGCGACAATTTCGCGGTGCCGCGCCGCACCGAGATCGCCGACTGGGCCGGCGACATGGACGACGAGGACCTGATCGAGCGCGAGGACATGGTGGTGACCATCACCCAGTCCGGCTACATCAAGCGCACCGCCCTGACCGAGTTCCGCAGCCAGCGCCGCGGCGGCAAGGGCCTGTCGGGCGGCGGGCTCAAGGAAGACGACGTGGTCACCACGCTCTTCGTCGCCAACACCCATACCCAGCTTCTGGTCTTCACCACGGCGGGCATGGTCTACAAGCTCAAGACCTGGCGCCTGCCGGCCGGCGGGCGGACCTCCAAGGGCAAGCCGATCGTCAACATCCTGCCGATCCCGACCGGCGTGTCGGTGGCGGCGATCATGCCGGTCGACCGCGACGAGGAGGAATGGGACGACCTGCAGATCGTCTTCGCCACCTCGGCTGGCGACGTGCGCCGCAACGCGCTGTCGGATTTCACCAACGTCATGCGCAACGGCAAGATCGCCATGGACCTGCCCGAGGGCGTCAGCCTGGTGAATGCCCGCATCGCCTCCGAGGAGGACGACGTGATGCTGGTGACCGATTCGGGCCGCGCCATCCGCTTCCCGACCACCGCGGTGCGGGTCTTCAAGGGCCGCAAGTCGACCGGCGTGCGCGGCATCAAGCTGCTCAACGGCGACCGCGTCGTGTCGATGTCGATCATCCGCCATTTCGAGGCCAGCGCCGACGAGCGCGCCGCCTACCTCAAGATGCGCCGCGCCGTGGCGGGGCTGGTCGACGATGCCGAGACCGACGCCGAGGCCGACGAGGAGGCCGATGCCAACGCCACCATCAGCCAGGAGCGCTATGCCGAGATGTCCGCGGCGGAGAACCTGATCCTGACGGTGAGCGCCAAGGGCACCGGCAAGCTCTCCTCCTCGCACGATTACCCGGTGCGCGGCCGCGGCGGCCAGGGCGTGATGGCGATGGACAGGGCGATGCGGGGCGGCCCCCTCGTGGCGTCCTTCCCGGTCGATCTCGACGACCAGATCATGCTCGCAACCTCGCGCGGGCAGTCGATCCGGGTCCCGGTCGAGGGCATCTCGTTCCGCTCCCGCAACGCCGGCGGCGTGAAGATCTTCAACACCGGCCGCGGCGAGGAGGTGGTCAGCGTGGCCTGGATCGCCGAACAGCCGGGCGAGGAGCCCGACGGCGAGACCTCCGCGGGCGACGACGCCCCCGAGGGCCCGGCCGGGGAATGACCCCGAGGCGGACCGGTGCGCAGGCCCGTCGCCGCGACGGATTGCCAGTCGGCAAAGCCGTGTTAGTGTGTTTTGAAGCGGGGGCCGCCCGAGCGCGGCCCGCCCCTGACATCGGCCGCGCCGGCATGGGCGGGCCGGATATAATACGGATCCGTTTGAGCAATGGACAATTGGGACGACCTCCGGTTTCTCGTGGCGCTGTCGAAAACCGGGACCATGACCGCCGCGGCCAAGCTGCTGGGCACCAATACGGCGACCGTGTCGCGCCGCATCGAACGCCTGTCGGAAAGCCTCGGGACGCCGGCCTTCATCAAGACCGCCGATGGCTGGAAGCCGTCGGATTCGGTGAAGCGGCTGATCGACATCGCGCAGGATTTCGACGGCACGCTGCAGACCGTGATGAACGAGCGCAGCGCTGCCACCGGGGCGGAATCCGTAACGCTGCATATCGGCTCGGTGCCGATCGTCACCAACCTGGTGCTGATGCCGGGGCTGAAGCGCCATGCCGACATGCTGGAGGGCATCTCGCTGGTCTTCGCCGACCGGGTGTTCCGCGAGGGCCTGGGCGAGAACGACCTGGTGATCATGTATGGTCAGCCCGAAAGCGGCCGCATCGTCACCCGCAAGGCCGGCGAGCTGACCTTCCGGCTCTACCATTTCCGCGACCAGGAGCTGCCCGCCGACTGGGTCGGGCTCGGCGAGGCGCATGACGCCTATCCGCCGATGCAGATGGGACTCGACCTGTTCCAGCGGCCGCCGAAGATGCGCGTCGACAACTTCACCGCGCTCTACAGCCTGATGACGGTCTCCGGATTGCCGGGCCCGCTGCCCGACCGGCTGGCGGCGCAGAATCCGGACCTGGCGCCGCTGTTCCCGGACCGGCCGCCCTTCAGCGCCGAATTCTGGCTGATCTTCCACGAGACGCGGCGCGCCGATCCGGCGATGCGCCGGGCGGTGGAATGGATCACCCGCTGTTTCGAGGATCTGTCGGAGACCGCCCTGCCCACCAGCGCCGAGGCCTGACGGCCCCGGCGCCGGTCAGAGCGCGCCCTCGGGAGCGTAGAGGTCGGCGAACTTGGCCTCGAGATAACGCAGCAGCGGCTGCTCCGAGGGTGCCGCGCCGGTCGCGCGGGCGATCAGCTCGCCGGGTTCGTAGAGCCCGCCATGGCGCTGGACGGCGTCGCGCAGCCAGCCCAGCGCGCCGCTCAGATCGCCCGCCGCCAGTTCCGCGTCGAGGCCCGGGCGGTCGCGGCGCAGCGCCTCGTGCAGGCAGCCGGCATAGACGTTGCCCAGCGTGTAGGTCGGGAAGTAGCCGAACAGCCCCACCGACCAGTGCACGTCCTGCAGCACGCCGTTCGAGGAGCGATCGACGGCAAAGCCGAAATCCGCCGCGAAACGGTCGTTCCAGGCGGCCTCCAGGTCGCCGACCTGCAGGTCGCCGGAAACCAGCGCGCGCTCCAGGTCGAAGCGCAGCAGGACGTGCAGGTTGTACTGCACCTCGTCGGCTTCGGTGCGGATATAGCCGGCATGGACGCGGTTCACCGCGCGGTAGAAGGCCCGTGCATCGGCCACGCCAAGATCGCCGAACCGGTCGCGCATGCGCCCGAAGAGCCAGCCGGTGAAGGCACGGCTGCGGCCGAGCTGGTTCTCGTAGATCCGGCTCTGGCTCTCGTGCACGCCCATCGACACGCCCTGGCCCAGCGGCGTGAACAGATGGGCCTGGTCGATGGCCTGCTCGTAGGTGGCGTGGCCGACCTCGTGGATCGTCGAATAGAGGCAGTTGAACGGGTCGACCGGGCTGGTCCGGGTGGTGATCCGCACGTCGTTGCCCGAGCCCGAGCTGAACGGGTGCACGGCGAGGTCGATGCGGCCGCGGGTGAAGTCGTAGCCGAAGCGCTCCGCGACCTCGCGCGACAGCGCCAGTTGCGAGGCGGCCTCGAACACCCCGGTCACCGGGTCGGGCACCGGCGCATCGAGCACCCGCTCGCGCAGCGCCACCAGCCCGGGGCGCAGCCGGTCGAACATCGCGGCGAGCGTGGCGGCGGTGGCGCCGGGCTCGTAATCGTCGAGCAGGGCGTCGTAGACGCTGCCTGTGCCGGCCAGCACCGCGCCCTCCTCGCGCTTCAGTTCCAGCACGCGGGCGAGCGTCGGCGCGAAGGCCGCGAAATCGTCGGCCTCGCGCGCCGCGGCCCAGACCCCCTGGGCGGTGCTGGTGGTGCGGGCGATCTCCGCGGCGAGCCGCGCCGGCACCTTGCAGGCCCGCGCATAGGCGCGGCGGATGCGGCGCAGATTGGCCGCCGCCACCGCGTCGCCGGGCGCCCCGGCGGCGTCGATCGCGGCCAGCCATTCGCCGATCCGCGGGTCGGTGCGCCGGGCATGCAGCACGCCCTCGAGCGCGCCGATCTCCTCGGCCCGCTGCGCCGCGGCGCCGCGCGGCATGACGGTTTCCTGGTCCCAGCCGAGCCGCCCGGCCACCTGGGCCAGCGCCTCGGTCTCGCGCTGATGCGCCATCAGCTCGTCATAGGCATCGCTCATTTCCGCACCCCGCGCAGCGATTGGAAGACCGGGTATTGCGCGCCGAACCGGGCGCGCAGGATCAGCACCCAGAGCGCCACCGCGCCCAGCTGGTGCAGGATCGCCGCCGGCCACGGCGCCCCGTAGAGCACGGTGACGATGCCCAGCACCATCTGCAGCACCAGCAGCGCCAGCACCGCGTTGAAGCGGAACCGGGTGTCGGCATTGGGCGAGCGGCGGCCGCGGGCCCAGACCACGATGCCGAACACGAAGAGCAGATAGCCCGCCATCCGGTGCATGAACTGCACGGTGCCGGCATTCTCGAAAAAGTTGCGCCAGACCGGGTCGATCTCGAGCGGCGTCGGCGGCAGGAACTCCCCCGCCATCAGCGGCCAGTCGGTGTAGTTGCGCCCGGCATCGATGCCGGCGACCAGCGCGCCGAGCAGGATCTGCAGGAAGGCGAAGTGCAGCAGGCCCGTCGACATCGAGAACAGCTTGGCCTCGCGGCTGCGCCGGGCCTGCATCAGCTCGCGTTCCTCGCGGCCCAGCAGGAAGACGTCCCAGGCGATGAAGCCGAGGATGACGAAGGCCAGGCCAAGATGGGTGGCGAGCCGGTAGCTCGCCACGTCGACGCGGTCGCCGGTCAGGCCCGAGGCCACCATCCACCAGCCGATGGCGCCCTGCAGGCCGCCCAAGAGGCCCAGCAACAGGAGCCGCCCGGTCCAGCCCGGCGGCACCTTGCGGGCGACCCAGAAGCCCACGAAGCCGAGCGCCCAGACCAGCCCGATCACCCGGCCGAGCTGGCGGTGGCCCCATTCCCACCAGTAGATCGTCTTGAACTCCGCCAGCGTCATGCCGAGGTTCTGGCGCTGGTATTCCGGGATCGCCTTGTACTTCTCGAACTCCGCCTCCCAGGCGGCGGCATCCATCGGCGGCAGGGCCCCGGTGACCGGCGCCCATTCGGTGATCGAGAGGCCGGAATCCGTCAGCCGGGTCAGCCCGCCCACCGCGATCATCACCACCACCAGCGCGAAGAGCAGCATCAGCCAGAGCCGGATGCCGCGCCGGGCGTAGCGGCGGCCGCGGTCGATCATGCCGCCCTGGGGCGCCGAGCGCTCCGGCTTGGCGGTGCCCACTTCCTCGAACAGCTTGCGGTTTGCGGCCATCGGCGCCTCCTTCGGATCGCCGGGACACTAGGCCCCGGCGTGCCGTGCTGCAAGTCAGCCCCCCCGGTTGGCCCAGCGCACCATTTGCCGCAGCACCCCGTGCAGGGTCTGGGCATCGGCCCGGGTCAGCGGCATCCGCGACCAGAGATTGCGCAGCGAGCGCTTCATGCTGTCGGCCTTGTCGGGCGGGAAGAAGAACCCCGCCGCCTCCAGCCGCTCCTCGTAATGTCGCGCCAGGGCCTCGACCTCGGCATGGCTGGCCCAGCTGGCGCCGGCCATCTCCATGCTCTCGGCCACCACCTCGGCCGAGGCGCGGCGCCATTCATAGCCCATCAGCAGCACGCATTGCGCAAGGTTCAGCGAGGCATAATCGGGATTGACCGGCACCGAGACGATGGCGTTGGCGCGCGCCACGTCGTCGTTTTCCAGCCCGGCGCGTTCCGGGCCGAAGAGGATCGCCACCTTCTCGCCCCGCGCGGCGCGGCGCGCCGTCTCCTGCATCGCCGCCTCCGGGCTCAGCACCGGCTTGGTCAGGCCGCGGATGCGCGCCGTGGTGGCCAGCACGTAGCTGCAATCGGCCAGCGCCCCGGCGGTGTCACCATGCAGCTCGGCGGCGTCGAGCACGCGCCCGGCGCCCGAGGCCATGGCCCGCGCCGCCGGGTTCGGCCAGCCGTCGCGCGGCGCCACGATGCGCATCCGGTCGAGGCCGAAATTCCACATCGCGCGCGCCGCGGCGCCGATATTCTCGCCCATCTGCGGGCGCACGAGCACGATGGCGGGCAGGACCGGGTCGGACGGGGCGGGCATGGGCGGATCTCCGGCTGGGCTTCGGGGCGGTCCCCCTCTAGGCCGCGGCGGCGGCAAGCTCAAGCCGGGTGCTGGCAAAGCGCCCCGGCCCGCGATATAGGCCCGCCTCAGACGTTCGCGAGGAGCTTTCCATGGCCGAGACCGACCACCCCCAGCTCTACCTCATCACGCCGCCGGATTTCGACCTCTCGGATTACCCCGAGCGGCTGGCGCGGGTGCTCGACAGCGCCGAGGTGGCCTGCCTGCGGCTGGCGCTGGCCACCCGCGACGAGGACCGGCTGCTGCGCGCCGCCGATGCCGTGCGCGAGGTCGCCCATGCCCGCGACGTGGCGCTGGTGATCGACACCCATGTGGTGCTGGCCGAGCGGCTGGGCCTCGACGGGGTGCATCTCGGCGACGGCGCGCGTTCGGTCCGGGCGGCGCGCAAGGCGCTGGGCGCCGATGCCATCGTCGGCGCCTTCGCCCATGCCTCGCGCCACGAGGGCATGAATGCCGGCGAGGCCGGGGCCGATTACGTGGCCTTCGGCCCGGCCGGGGCCACCGCCCTGGGCGACGGCACCATGGCCGAGCGCGAGCTCTTCGCCTGGTGGTCGGAGATGATCGAGGTGCCGGTGGTGGCCGAGGGCGGGCTCGATGCCGAGACCGTCCGCGCGCTGGCGCCGGTGACCGACTTCTTCGCCATCGGCGAGGAGATCTGGCGCGCCGAGGATGCCGCCGCGGCGCTCTCGGAGCTGGTCGCCGCGATGCGCTGAGGCGGCCCTCGGGTCCCCTAGGCGTCGCGCCGGCCCAGCGGATGGGCCGCGCGCACCTGCTCCTCGAGCCGCCGCGCCAGCCGCTTGCGATCGCCGCACTGGGCGACGTCGACCCGCGGGTGGTAGACCAGCTCGACCCGGCCCTGCCGCTTGGTCGCGAGGACGCGGACGAGATGCGGCGCGAAGTCCATCTCCCCCCACCAGCCGTAAAGCGCCGGGTCGGCCTCGGGCGGCGCGTGATAGATCACCGTCACCGCCTGGATCGCCGCCCGCGCGCCCAGCGGCTCGGCCAGGAAGGCCTGGAACAGCGTGGTCTTGAAGGGCAGCACCCGGCGGCCGTCGGTCGAGGTGCCCTCGGGGAAGAACAGCAGCGTGTGGCCATGCGCCAGCCGCTCTGCGAAGAGCCGCGCCTGGGCGGCGGCCTCGCGGCGGTCGCGGCGGATGAACACGGTGCCGGTGGCGCGCGCCAGCCAGCCGATGCCGGGCCAGCCCGCGACCTCGGCCTTGGAGACGAAATAGACGGCGGCCCCGGCATTCAACGCGAAGATGTCGAGCCAGGAGGCATGGTTGGCGACCATCGCCCCGGCGCGGCGATCGGGGCGGCCGCGGCGCTCCAGCCGCAGCCCGATGAGACGCAGCGCGAGCCGGCAGACGCCGCGGGTGATCCACGGCGTGACCGGGCGGTCCATGCCACAAAGCGGACGCTCGACCAGCCGGACCAGCAGCAGAAGCGCCAGCCCGCCGAACACGGTCAGCGCCAGCGGCAGCGCCCGGCGCAGCACCCGCAGCCGGTCCCGCGGGCTCAGCGGCCGGGCGGGCGGCGGCGCCGGTCCGCGCCAGGTCTCGCTCATCCCCGGCCCCCGACATAGAAGGCCCGCCGCCGGGCATCGAGGGCGGCCACCTCCATCACCATCATCACGTCGAGCGTGTTGAAGTCGCGGTCGACATAGACCCCCTCGCCCACGGCGCCGCCGAGGCGCAGATAGGCCTTGATCAGCGCCGGCGTCTCGAGCACCGCGCGGCGGCGGTCCACCGCCTCGGCGGGCAGCAGGTCCATCGCCACCGCCTCGCGGGCCCGCGGGCGCAGCGCCGCCGGGGCGCGGTGGCGGTGATGCAGGTTCGACAAGGCATGGACGTAGCGCCCCGGATCGGTGCCGTGAAAGCTCGCCGTGCCGAACAGGATCTCCACCCCCGCCTGCTGGACATGTTCGCCCAGGGCCTGCCAGAGCAGCATCATGCCCGGCCCGCCGCGATAATCGCGGTGCAGGCAGGAACGGCCGAGTTCCAGCACCCGCCGCCCGGCCCCGAGAAGCGGTGCGAGATCGTATTCCCCGGCCGAGTAGAAGCCCCCCGCGCGCTCCGCCGCCGCGCCGTCGAGCAGCCGGTAGGCGCCGATCACCGGCGCGCCCGGCGCCGCCCGGTCGATCAGCAGGAGGTGGCGCGCCACCGCGTCGTAGCGGTCGGTCTCGAGCCGCGCGGCATGGTCGACCCCGGCGCCGCCGCCGCCCAGCTCGGCCACGAAGACGTCGTAGCGCAGCCGCTGCGCGGCGCGCAGATCCTCCGCATCCGCGGCCCAGCGGGTCTCGTAGTGCGGCGCGTGGGTCATCCGGTCCTCCTCGTTCCGGGCTCGGCCAAGGCTTAGGCGCAGATTCCGGGGACGGCAACGCCGCTTGCAATCAGGGCGCGAACGCGGAAGGATTAACGCCGCGGAAACCCGTCGCGGGTCAGTCTTCGTCGAAGACCGGGAGAAGCGTTATGCGGCTGCCATCCACCACCACCTTGCCCGCGTCGCGGAAATTGACGGTGATGCGGCCGCCGATATTGGACTGCACCTGCCCGGTTCCCCAATCCGGACGGTCCGGGTGGCGCACCAGCATGCCGGGTTCCAGGATCGCGTTCAGGTCACTCATTCAGGTCCACTCCCGTGACGCCGGATCGGGCGCATGAGCGACCCTAACGGGGATCTCTCGGCGCTGGTAGGGTCACGCATCTGCCACGACCTGATCAGCCCGATCGGCGCCATCGCCAACGGCCTGGAATTGCTGGCCATGGCCGGCATGGGCGGCGGCCCGGAACTGGCGCTGATCGAGGAATCGTGTCGCAATGCCGCGGCCCGCATCCGCTTCTACCGGGTGGCCTTCGGCGCGGCCTCGGCCGACCAGCCGATGGCGCAGGGCGACATCGCCGGCATCCTCGCGGATTTCCAGCAGGGCGGCCGGCTGCAGATCGACTGGCGCCCCGACGGCGCTCTGCCGCGCGCCGAGGTGCAGCTGGCCTTCCTGCTCTATCTCTGCATGGAGGCGGCGCTGCCGCGGGGCGGCCGCGTCGGGTTCGCCCATGACGGCGTCTGGCACTGCTTCGTCGAGAATCCGGGCCTGCGCATCGATGCCGCGCTTTGGCACCGGCTCGACCCGGCCCGCTTCTCCGCCCCGGCGGAGGCCGGGGAGCTGGCCCCGGCGCAGGTGCAGTTCCGCCTGCTGCGCGACCTGGCCGACGCCGCCGGCCGCGGCATCCGGGTCGAGGCCGAGGGCGACCGGCTGGAGATCCGGCTCTGAGCGTCGCCTCCAGCGCCCCGGGCGCCTCGGGGCGTCGGACCCGGCCGGACCCTCAGCCGCGCACCGTGCCGTCGCCGGTGACCAGGTACTTGTAGCTCGTCAGCTCGGCCGCGCCGACCGGCCCGCGGGCATGCAGCTTGCCGGTGGCGATGCCGATCTCGGCGCCCATGCCGAACTCGCCGCCATCGGCGAATTGCGTGGAGGCGTTCCACATCAGGATGGCGCTGTCGACGCGCTCGAAGAACCGCGCCGCGGCCTCGGCATCCTCGGTCAGGATGCATTCGGTGTGGTTGGAGCCGTAGGTCCGGATATGGCCGATCGCCGCGTCGATGTCGTCCACCACCCGCGCGGCCATGATCATGTCGAGGTATTCGCGGCCCCAATCGTCCTCGCCGGCCGGGGTCACGCCCTCGATCTTCTGCAGCTCGGCATCGCCGCGGATCTCGACGCCGCGGTCGAGCAGCGCGCGCACCACGCCCTGGCCCACCGTGTCGAGCGCGTCGCGGTGGATCAGCAGGCATTCCGCGGCGCCGCAGATGCCGGTGCGCCGGGTCTTGGCGTTGAGCACCACGTCGAGCGCCTTGACCGGATCGGCGGCGGCGTCGAGATAGACGTGCACGATGCCCTCGAGATGGGCGAAGACCGGCACCCGTGCTTCGCGCTGGACCAGCCCGACCAGCCCCTTGCCGCCGCGCGGCACGATGACGTCGACATGCTCGGTCAGGGTCAGCAGCTCGCTGACCGCGGCGCGGTCGCGGGTCGGCACGCGCTGGATCGCGTCCGCGGGCAGGCCCGCCGCGCGCAGCCCCTCGACGAGGCAGTCATGGATCGCGCCGGAGGAATGGAAGCTTTCCGAGCCGCCGCGCAGGATCACCGCATTGCCGGCCTTGAGGCAGAGCGCGCCGGCATCGGCGGTGACGTTGGGGCGCGATTCGTAGATCACCCCGACCACCCCCAGCGGCGTGCGGACGCGGCGGATCTTCAGCCCCGAGGGCTGCTCCCACTCGGCCAGCACGGCGCCCACCGGGTCGGGCTGGGCGGCCACCGCGCGCAGCGCATCGGCGATGCCGCGGAGCCGCGGCGCGTCGAGCTTCAGGCGGTCCAGCATGGCCGCGCTCAGCCCCTTCTCGGCGCCGTAGGCCATGTCCTCCTCGTTCGCCGCGAGGATGGCGTCCTGGCGCGCCAGAAGCGCGTCGGCGGCGGCCTCGAGCGCCTGCGCCTTGGCCTCGGGCGTGGCAAAGGCCAGCTCCGCGGCGGCGGCCCGGGCGCGCCGACCCATCTCTTGCATGAGTTCGGGGATGCTGTCGAAATCCTTCATTCTTGCCTCCGGCGGCTGACCGGCGTCACAGCGCCATGTCGTCGCGATGGACTAGCACGGCGCGGCCGGGATAGCCCAGAATTTCCTCGATCTCGGCCGAGCGGCGGCCGGCGATGGCCCGCGCCTCGGCGGCGGTGTAGCGGGTCAGGCCCTGGCCCAGGGTGCGGCCCTCGGCGGCGCGGATGGTCACCGGCTCGCCGCGCCCGAAGGCGCCCTCGACCCGGGCGAGCCCCGCCGGCAGCAGCGAACTGCCCTGGCACAGCGCCGCCGCGGCGCCGGCATCGACGATGAGCGTGCCCTGCGGCTTCATCGCCGAGATCCAGCGCTTGCGCGCCGCCTTGGGGTCGAGCTGCGGCGTGAACCAAGTGGCGGCGGCGCCGGCCTCGAGCGCCGCCAGCGGGTTGCGCACCGAGCCCTCGCAGATCGCCATGGCGCAGCCCGAGAGCGTCGCCGTCTTGGCCGCCATCAGCTTGGTCTTCATGCCGCCCTTCGAAAGGCCCGACCCGGCATCGCCAGCCATCGCCTCGATCTCGGGGGTGATCTCCTCGATCACGTCGAAGCGGCGCGCGGCGGGGTCGGCGGCGGGGTTGCCGGTGTAGAACCCGTCCACGTCCGACAAGAGGATCAGCGTGTCGGCGCCCACCGTCACCGCCACCTGGGCCGCCAGCCGGTCGTTGTCGCCGTAGCGGATCTCGTCGGTGGCCACGGTGTCGTTCTCGTTGACAATGGGCACCGTGCCGAAGCCCAGCAGCGTCTCCAGCGTGGCGCGCGAATTGAGGTAGCGCCGCCGGTCGGCGCTGTCCTCGAGCGTCACCAGGACCTGCGCCGTGGTGATGCCGTGCGGCGCCAGGCTCTCCTCCCAGGCGCGGGCCAGGCGGATCTGGCCGACCGCTGCGGCGGCCTGGCTCTGCTCCAGCGGCAGCGCCTGGGCCGGCAGCTTCAGCACGCCGCGTCCCAGCGCGATGGAACCCGAGGAGACCAGGATCACGTCGGCGCCGCCGGCCTTCAGCCGGGCCACGTCCTCGGCCATGCCGGCCAGCCAGTCGTGGCGCAGCGCGCCGCTGGCCCGGTCCACCAGCAGCGCCGAGCCGATCTTGACGACGATGCGGCGGGCCCCGGTCAGGGACGCCATTCGTCGCTCTCCTCGTCGCGGGCGCGGTCGGCGCGGCGGCGCGCCTCGACCTTGGTCTTGAGCCGGCGCAGGATCTCCGTCACGCCCTCGCCCGAGACCCCGGACATCAGGAAGACCGGCTGACCCGACACGGCCTCGAGCTCGTCCTTGAGGAAGGCGCGCTCCTCGTCGTCGAGCGCGTCGACCTTGTTCAGCACGGTGATCCGCGGCTTCTGGGCCAGTCCCGCGCCATAGGCCTCGATCTCGTCGATGATGGTGCGCCAATCCTCGAGCAGCGTGCCCGAAGTGCCGTCGATCAGATGCAGCAGCGCCGCGCAGCGCTCGACATGGCCGAGGAACAGGTCGCCCAGGCCCCGGCCCTCATGCGCGCCCTCGATCAGGCCGGGGATGTCGGCGACCACGAATTCGGTGTTGTCGACGCCCACCACGCCGAGATTGGGATGCAGCGTGGTGAACGGGTAATCGGCGATCTTCGGACGGGCATTGGAGCAGGCCGCGAGAAAGGTCGACTTGCCGGCATTGGGCAGGCCGAGAAGGCCGACATCGGCGATCAGCTTCAGCCGGAGCCAGATCGTCCGCTCGACCCCGGGCTGGCCGGGATTGGCGCGCCGCGGCGCCTGGTTGGTGGCGGACTTGAAATGCACGTTGCCCCAGCCGCCATTGCCGCCCTTGGCGAGCAGCACGCGCTGGCCCAGCGTGTCGAGATCGGCCAGCACCGTCTCCTCGTCCTCGTCGAGCACCTCGGTGCCCACGGGGACGCGCAGCACGATGTCCTCGCCGTCGCGCCCAGTGCGCTGGCGGCCCATGCCGCCCTGCCCGTTCTGGGCAAAGAAACGCTGCTGGTAGCGGAAATCGATCAGGGTGTTCAGCCCCTCGACCGCCTCGACCCAGACATCGCCGCCGCGGCCGCCATCGCCGCCGTCGGGGCCGCCGAACTCGATGAACTTCTCGCGCCGGAAGCTGGCACAGCCCGACCCGCCCGATCCCGAGCGAATATAGACCTTGGCGAGGTCGAGGAATTTCATGTCTCGGGCTCCGATGCGCTGTGGCCCCGGGCGATAGAGCGGATCGCGCCCGGGCTCAAGGGGGACGCCTGCCGCGACCCTGGGCGAGTCAGTCGCGCAGGCGCCGCAGGTAGGTCCAGGTCGGCACGACCGTGCCGCGGGCGGCACAGGGCGATTCGGCGTCGCCAATGAACTGGAAGCCGGCGGTCACCAGCACCCGGACCGAGGCCGGGTTGTCCTGGAACACGCTGGCGAAGATCGTGCAATTGCCGAGCGGGTTGGCCGCCACCAGGGCCCGCACCGCCTCCGAGGCGAGGCCGGTGCCCCAGGCCTCCGGCGCCACCCAGTAGCCGATCTCGGACTGGCCGCGGCCGACCGCCTTCAGCGACACCACTCCGGCAAGGTCCGCCCCGCCCGCGGCCGAGGCGTCGATGGCCCAGACCTCTTCCTCGCGCTGCGGCGCCAGCGCCGCGGCGACGAAGGCCTCGGCGCCGTCGGCGGGAAACGGATGAGGGATCGCGACGGTCATCTCGGCCACCTCTCGCCGCCCGGCATGCCGGGCGATCAGCGGCGCATCGGAGGGCCGCAGCGGTCGCAGCGCGATGCGCTCGGCGACGATGACGGGCAAGGCCGGGGCGGTGTCGAGACTCATGTCGGTCCTCCTCGAAGCGGGGGCACCCTCCTCCGGTGTCCCCTAGCGCGCCGCTGTGTCAGCCATGTGGCGATCACCGCCCGCTGTCCTGCGGGTCGGGCGCAAACGGTAAGGGGACCGGCCTGGCGCCGATCCCCTTTCCTGTCGTCTCGGCAATGCGCGTTCGGCTTATTCCGCGGCTTCCGCCGCCGGCAGCACGGAGATGAAGGTGCGGCCCTTCAGCCCCTTGTGGAAGGTCACCGCGCCCTCGGAGGTGGCGAAGATCGTGTGATCCTTGCCCATGCCGACGCCGTTGCCCGGCCAGAACTTGGTGCCGCGCTGACGCACGATGATGTTGCCCGGGATTGCCTGCTGGCCGCCATAGAGCTTGACGCCCAAGCGACGGCCGGCGGAGTCGCGTCCGTTGCGGGAGGAACCGCCTGCTTTCTTGTGTGCCATCTCTCAGATCTCCTTACTTCGCGAGGTCGCGGGCCTGGGCGACCCAGCCCTCTTTCTCGGCCTTGTTGCGGATCGATTCGTCCAGCTTGGCGAGATCGTCCTCGGTCCAGGCCGCGATCTGGGCGAAGGTGTTGATCCCCGCCTCGTTCAGCTTCTTGGCCAGCGCCGGGCCGACGCCCGACAGCTTCTTCAGGTCGTCCGCGGCGCCGGCGCCCACCGACGCCTCTGCGGCCGGCTTGGCCTTGGCCTCGGAGCCCTTGGCGCGCGCCACCATCTCGGCCTGCTCGGCGCGGTTGGTCGCGTGGCGCTCGGCGCCCAGACCCGCGGCTCCGGCCGCGCCGGCGCCGATCGCCGCCTGCACGCCCGAGCTCTCGGCGCCCGAGGCCAGGATGTCGGTCACCCGCACGAGGGTCAGCTGCTGGCGGTGGCCCTTGGTCCGCTTGGAGCTGTGCTTGCGGCGGCGGCGCACGAAGTGGATGACCTTCTCGCCCTTGATCTGGTCGATCACCTCGGCCTGCACGGCCGCGCCCGCCACGGTCGGCGCACCGAAGGTGGTCTCGTCGCCGCCCAGCATCAGGATGTCGTTGAACTGGACCTTGTCGCCCTTCGCGGCGGCCAGCTTCTCCACCCGGAGCGTGTCGCCGGACTGGACCTTGTACTGCTTGCCGCCGGTTTTCATCACCGCGAACATCTGCGTCTTCCTTGTTTCGCCGCGTCCTGTGGCCCCCGCCCGCGGCGGGTGTTCCGGCCCTCGGGGCCGCCTGATCGGACAGCGCGCCCGCACGGGGCGTCGTTTCTCATCAAAGCATGAACGGGGCGCAGGGCCCCGTCACGAGACCGGGCTTATGGTCGCGAACGCCCCGGCTGTCAAGCGCTTCCCGGGCCATCGCGCGGCATCCGGCGCCGGCCGTTCCGCCCGGCCCCGGCGCACCGGTCGCGCCGTCGGCACCTAAGGGCGTTCGCGCCGGTCGCGCCGGTCGCGCCGGTCGCGCCGGTCGCGCCTAGAGGTCGGTCTCGCGCATCTGCTGCGCCAGGGCCAGGCCGAGCGCGTAGGAGATGTCCTCGTACATCTCGTTGAACCCGGTGAACAGCGCCCGGTTCAGCGCCTGGCCCTCGGGCGCCGAGGACAGCGCGATATAGGCGTCGAGCCGCTCCGCCGAGAGTGGCTCGTAGGCCATCAGCAGGAAGCTCTTGACCCATTCCTCGGTCTCGGCGCGGGTCTCCTCCTCCTGGGCCCAGACATCGGCGAGGATCTCGTCCTCGCTCATCTCGATGCCGCCGCCCTCGGCGAGGCCGCCGTAGAACATCAGGCTGGCATTCATCGCCCCCATGACGTTGTTCTCGACCAGGTCGTTGGCCGCGACGAAGGCGTCGAGCCGGGCCAGCCGGCCGTCCCCGGCGCCGTCCGCCGCGCCGGTCTCCTCTCCGGCCTCGGCGCCGTCCTCGGCCTCGGGCAGCCCGCCCGTCTCGGCCAGGCGCGCCCGGTAGGTCTCGCGCGCCGCCTCCTCGACCGCCGGATCGAGCATCGCCTGCCGCGCCTCGATCTCCAGCCGGGTGATCTCGCGCCCGTCGCCCTCGGCGAAGAAGTCGAGCAGCGTCGCCGCCTGCTCGGGCGCCAGATGCGCCTCGAAGGAATCGATCACCACCTCTTCCATGCGGCCGGTGTCGTAGATCCGCTCGAGGATCGCGGTCCAGGCCGGGTTGGGCCCCGAGGGCAGCATCTCCCCGGCCAGCGACTTGCCCTGCGCCAGCCCCTCCTCGCGCATCACCGACACCAGATCCGGGATGCGCAGGGCCGCCGCGAGGTCCTCGATCGGGCCGGCGGTGGCGGGCATCGCCGGCACGGCGCAGGCCGCGACGAACGGAAGGATGTGGCGCATCATGGAGGAGGGCTTTCCGGCTGCGGTCATGCCCCAGACCTAGAGTGCGCCGGCCCGCTTGCCAAGCCGCCAGCCCACCGGCCCGCCGCACCTGGTCGAAATGCCGGAGCCGCCGGAATTTCTCGCCGTTTTCCGGTTGCACGCCCCGCCCGCCCGGTTTAGATGCGCCGCAGACCCCCGCGGAGAGGTGCCGGAGTGGTCGAACGGGGCGGTCTCGAAAACCGTTGACCCTTCACGGGGTCCCAGGGTTCGAATCCCTGTCTCTCCGCCACTAACTCGCTGAAATCGGTCAATCGCAAGACCTTATCAGGAGTGGTGCGCGCTGCCGGCGGGCAGCACCACGGCATGCGTTTCCTTTCGCGGGCCAAGCCCAGCCGGATCGCCCAGGGCGTGCGAACCCGAAGCCCGCGCCATGCGACGACCTCGCCCAGGTCGGCTCGAAGGATCTCGACGACCGCCGTCCGGCGCCGAGCGCAGTTTTCCCTGCAATCCAACCCGGGTCGTTGCGGTGCTAACGCCACTCACAAGGGAGAGTGACGCTGCCCTTTTGAACTTGGAGCGCGCTAAGGCCTTGAACAGACCTGTCCCAAGGGCGACAGCGAACCCGAAGTCGCCGCCGGCGCGCTGATCGGCCCCGACACTTTCCCCGCGCCCGGGCGGCGTCTGACCCGCGTGGCATCCCGCAGCGCTTGACACCTAATGCCCGCTCTTCGAACCCACGCACTGATCCGCTCTGGAACGAGGCTCACCACGGTCACCGATTTCCGCGCGGCGCCGGTGCTCTGATACCGGTCTCCCAGCGTCCCGAGGGTGGCGGCGACCCCCCGCGCCTACCTCTGCGCGTCGCGCACCAGTGCCGCCATACGGTAGAAGCCGTGCGCCATCTCGGTGAAGGGCGTGAGCAGGAAGAAGGCCAGCACCCCGCCGAGGTGCAGCGCCAGCCGGAGCGGCAGCGCGGCGCTTTCGCGCAGGGTGCAGGGCGCAGGGCGCAGAGCGAAGAGCGCAGAGGGCGAGGCCGCTCGGCGCCACGAAGGCTAGCGGGCCGATGAACGCCATGTCGCCGCCACAGGCTGCGGGCGCGCCGAGATCGCGCTCCGCGCGGAACTTGAAGCCAGCCGAGCCAGAGCGCCCCAAGCCCGAGCAGGAGGCCGCCCGGCACGCCCAGAAGCTTCGGCAGCGACCAGACGCCGTAGGGCGCCGGCGCGTCGAAGGCGCAATGCAGGATCGTGCCCGAGGCGGTCAAGGCGCAGCACAGCAGGAAGTCCGTCAGCACCGCGGCATGGGCGTGGCGCCGGGCATGGCTGAAGCGGTCCTCGTCCTCAAAATTGCAGCCGTCGCCGTGGCCGCCGGCGAGGTTGCGCATCTTCGCCGCCGAACCGAAGGCGCTTCGCAGGTGGTCGAGCGTCACCCGCTCGCCGCCGACATGAACCCAGTAGCGTCGCAGCGCCACCGCGAGGCTCAGGAGCGGCAGCAGGAAGGCCGGCAGGAAGATCGCCACCATGAGGTTGTGCGACATCACCGCGTAGAAGCCCGCGCCGTCCGCCGGCAGGACGCGGGCCAGCCCGAACAGCGCCGCGAAGGACAGCACCGCCAGCACCGCGGATGGCGACCCCGGAGCGGTGGACGGCGCGGGCCAGCCCGCCGGGCCAGGCGAAGGCGTCCCAGCTGGCGTGGCGCGCGCGGCCAGCGCGCGGGGCAGGGTCAGCGCGCATTCGTGCGGCGCGGTAGACTGGCAGGCGTGATTGCAGATGCAGCATGTGTGGCAGAGAATGGCGGGCTGCGTCAGGTCGCCGACGGAGAAGGCGCGTTCGGCGTGAAGCACCGGGGAGACGGCGCAATGGCCCTCGCAGTAGCGGCAGGCGATGCAGATTTCCGCCTGGTGACGGGGTTCCTGGAGAAGATCAGCTTGCACGGGCGGCGGCCTCCTGTCCCGCGATGGGTCCGAAGACGGTGCCGATGGTGATGCCGAACCCGGCGAGGTCGCCCTGGCCCAGGAGCGCGCCGGCCATGGTCTCGCCCGCCGCCCAGAGGTTGCGGATCGGGCCCGATGCGGTGGCGCATTGCACGCGGCGATCGACCTTCAGCCCGAGAAAGGTGACGGTGACGCCGGCCTTCAGCAGGTAGCCGTAGAACGGCGGTTCGGTGAGCGGCCGTGCCCAGTGGGTCTTGGGCGGCGTCAGACCGGTGTTCGCCACGCCGTCGAGCTCGGTCGGGTGGACGCCGGAGGTGTCGCCGCAGGCGGCGTTGAATTCGGCCGCGGTGGCGGTGAGCGCGTCGGCCGGCCGATCCATCTTCGCGGCCAGCTCTTCGGTGCTGCCGGCCGCGATCGGCGGGAAGACCGAGGACATTAAGAGGGTGATGCTTTTCGCGTCGATGATGACCTAGCGGACCTAGTCGGGCTGCGCCGCCACCAGCCGCCCCCGGATCGTTTGGCGCTCGGACGAGACATCCTCCCCCACGTCGCAGAAGCGCCGGCCCTCCCTGTTTACCACGACGGAGCAGGGCACGCAGTCGAGCCGGGTGATGATGCCGCCGTCCTAGAGCGGCGCGCGGCCGTCGATGGCGGCCGCGTGGCGCTGCGTCGGGTCGCCGACCGAGGACACTCCCTGGTCCAGCAGGTCGGCCAGCACCACGCCGCGGCCGGCGTCGCGCGGGCGTTGCGCGAGAGGGATCATGACGGGCCGGATGACATGGAAGCCCTTGCCGTCGGCTTCGGCTAGGCCGCCCTCGAGGCCTTCCGGGCGGCCTTCGCGACCTGATCGCCGGCCGAGCGGCGCCATCGCGCCGCTCGGGCGGTGCCTCGGGAGAGTCGACACAACGCGCCGTCCCCCGGACCAATGTCCAAAAAGCTCCCGCCTCGGCTTGCGATGCATAGACGCTTATCGCCTGTCAGCTCTGAAGTCGCCGCGATTTCCGGACGGTGTCGAAAATGCCTTGATCCCATCCGCACCGAAACCACCGGCAGTCCTGTAGCTGAGCACGCCGTGGCCTCCCCCCGATGCACGCCACGGCAGTCATACCTTGCCACGCGAAGCCATTGGGCAGGGCCCTGCCGCGGCCGAACGTCCGAACGCCCCACGTCGCCGCCCGGTCCCGGGCCGGCGCCAAGCCCGCCGCGGCGCGGCCGAGCCGCGCCCCACCGGTCCCCGGCCCGTCAGCCGATCCGGTAGTTCGGGCTTTCGCGGGTGATCTGCACGTCGTGGACGTGGCTTTCGCGCAGGCCGGCATTGGTGATCCGCACGAAGGCGCAGTTCCTGCGCATCTCCTCCACGGTGGCGCAGCCGGTATAGCCCATGGCGGCGCGCAAGCCCCCCACCAGCTGGTGGATCACCGCCGAGGCCGACCCCTTGTAGGGCACCTGGCCCTCGATGCCCTCGGGCACCAGCTTGTCGGAGGCCGCGTCCTTCTGGAAGTAGCGGTCGGCCGAACCGCGCGCCATGGCGCCGAGCGAACCCATGCCGCGATAGGCCTTGAACGACCGGCCCTGGTAGAGAATGACCTCGCCCGGGCTCTCGTCGGTGCCGGCGATCATCGAGCCGACCATGGCGCAGGAGGCGCCGGCGGCGATCGCCTTGGCGAAGTCGCCGGAGAACTTGATGCCGCCATCGGCGATCACCGGCACGTCGCCGGCCGCGGCGGCACAATCCATCACCGCGGTGAGCTGCGGCATGCCGACGCCCGCGACCATCCGGGTGGTGCAGATCGATCCCGGCCCGATGCCGACCTTGACCGCATCCGCCCCGGCGCCGATCAGCGCCCGCGTGGCCTCCGCGGTGGCGACGTTGCCGGCCACCACCTGGACCTCGTTCGACAGCTTCTTGGCGCGTTCCACGGCGATCGCCACGCCCTCGGAATGGCCGTGCGCGGTGTCGATGACGATCATGTCGACGCCGGCATCGACCAGCGCCTGGCTGCGCTCGAAGCCGGCATCGCCCACCGTCGAGGCCGCCGCCACCCGCAGCCGGCCGAGATCGTCCTTGCAGGCGGTCGGGTTCAGCACCGCCTTCTCGGTGTCCTTCAGGGTCAGCAGCCCGGTGAGCTTGCCGGCCTTGTCGGTCACCAGCAGCTTCTCGATCCGGCGCGAGCGCATCAGCGAGCGCGCCTCCTCGCGGTCGGCCGGCTCCTGCAGGATCGCCAGCCGCTCCGAGGTCATCATCACCCGCACCGGCGTGTCGTCCGAGGTGGCGAAGCGCATGTCGCGGTTGGTGACGATGCCGACCACCCGGCCTTGATCGTCGACCACCGGGAAGCCGGTGAAGTTGTAGCGCTCGATCAGCGCCTTGGCGTCGGCCAGCGTCTGGTCGGGGCGCAGCGTCACCGGGTTGTAGACGATGCCGCTCTCGAAGCGCTTGACGCGGCGCACCTCGCGGGCCTGGGCCTCGATGTCGAGATTGCGGTGGATCACCCCCATGCCGCCGGCCTGCGCCATGGTGATCGCCATCCGCGCCTCGGTGACGGTGTCCATGGCCGAGGACAGAAGCGGGATGTTGAGCGCGATCGACCGGGTCACCCGGGTGCGGGTATCCGCGGTCGAGGGCAGCACGCTCGAGGCGGCGGGAACCAGTAGCACGTCGTCGAAGGTCAGCGCCTCGCGAATCTCCATGACAGAAGCCTTTCGGGTGGGAGTTCGTTTGGCACGTCGCTATCGCATGCCCGTCCCGGAAAGGAAAGGCCGGCCCGGGACAAAGCCGGCCGGGCCCCGCCCCTTCTTCTGAGCCGAAATATCCCGGGGGTCCGGGGGCCGCGCCCCCGGCGGGGGGGGGGGGGGGGGGGGGGAGGGG
>NZ_JBTLRM010000001.1:0-214991 GCF_054482755.1 Roseivivax sp. CAU 1761 | reverse complement strand
GCGCCCCGGCGCGCGCCGCACTCCCCGTCTCAGCGCAAGCTCAGGCCATCCACCAGCGCTCGCCGAGCCGCGAATTGTCCATCTGCCAGAGATTGCCGACGGTCTCGGGCGTGCCGATCTTGGTGGAGACCGCCTGCACCCAGTTGGCGAACATCGGGATCACCACGCCGCCCTCGTCGCGCAGGATGCGCTGCATCTCGCCGTACATGTCCCGGCGTCTGGCGGAATCGAGCTCCGCCCGGGCCTCGACGAGCAGGCTTTGGAACCGCGCGCTGTCCTCCGAATCCCACTGGCTGTCGTTCCACGGCACGCCCTCCTCGTAGGCTGAGGAGAACATCCAGTCCTCGGTGGCCCGGCCGGACCAGTAGCAGGCGCACCACGGCTTCTTGATCCAGACATTGGACCAGTAGCCGTCCGCCGGCTCCTGCACGACGTTGATGTTGACGCCGCCGGGCTTGGCCGAGGCCTGGTAGAGCTGCGCCGCGTCGACCGCGCCCTCGAAGGCCGCCGAGGAGGCCGAGAGGTCGATGTCGAGGCTCGTCATCCCGGCCTCTTTCAGGTGCCAGGCCGCCTTGTCGGGGTCGTAGGGGATGGGCTCGAGCTCGGCCATGTACTGGTTGGCGGGGCCGATCGGGCTGTCGGCGGCGACACGGCCATGGCCGAACAGGATCTTGTCCAGCATCTCCTGCCGGTTGATGCCGTATTTCAGCGCCTTGCGGACGTTGACGTCGTCGAAGGGCGCGATGTTGGTGAGCATCGGGAAGGTGTAGTGCTGGTTGCCCGTCACCTCCTGGATCACCGTGGACGGGTTCGCCTTCAGCAGCTGCTCGGTCTTGAAGTCGATGCGGTTGATGGCGTCGACCTGGCCGGTGAGCAGCGCGTTCATGCGCGCCGTGTTGTCGTTGATGGCGATGAATTCCAGCTCGTCGAACCAGCCCGCCTCGCCGTCCTTGTAGTGGCTGTCGACGCGCTTGCCGACGAAGCGCACGCCGGGATCGAAGCTCTCGACGCGGTAGAGGCCGGTGCCGATGCCCTTGGCGATGGCCTCCTCGATCTGGCCCGCGGGATAGATCAGCAGGTGGTAGTCCGACATCAGGTAGGGGAAGTCGGCATTGCCGGCCTTCAGCACGAACTGCACCTGGTGATCGCCGGTCTTCTTCATCTCCTCGATCGGCTCGACCAGCGGCCGGGCGCCGGACTTGGCGCCCTCGGCGACGTGCAGCTGCAGCGATTCGATGACGTCGTCGGCGCCGAAGGCCTTGCCGTTGTGGAAGGTCACGCCCTGGCGCAGGTTGAAGGTCCAGGTCTTGGCATCGGCCGAGGCTTCCCAGTCGGTGGCGAGCTCGCCCACCAGGCTGCCATCGGCGGCGACCTCGGTGAGGCTGTCGAAGACCGCGCCCTGGGCACAGGCGATCATGTAGAGATCGGAATGCGTCCGGCCGTCCCAGCTGTCCGAGGTATTGGCGCCCGACATGCCGGCCACCAGGCGGCCGCCGCGCTTGGCCTCCTGGGCCCGCAGCGGCAGGCCGGTGGCGGCGAGCACCCCGGCCGCCGCGCCGGTGCGAAGCAATCCGCGTCTGGAAATCCGTGTCATCGTCTTCTCCCTTGGTGGCTTGCTCCGCCGCGTTGCACCGCGGCGGGTCTCGTCATCGTGTCATCGCGGCGCCGCCTCGCCGACATTGTCGCGCCCGCGCGCCTCGAGCAGACGGCTGAGCCAGTCCGGGTCCATCTCCGGCACCGAGCTCAGCAGCAGGTCGGTATAGGGGTGGTGCGGCGGGCGGAACATGTCGCGCTTGGGGCCGCGTTCGACCACCCGTCCGCCCTTCATCACCACCACCTCGTCGGCGATGGCGCGCACGGTCGCCAGATCGTGGGTGATGAACATGTAGGACAGCTTACGCTCGTCCTGAAGCCGCGCCAGCAATTTCAGGATGCCCTCCGCGACAAGTTGATCGAGCGCCGAGGTCACCTCGTCGCAGATCACGACGCGCGGCTCGGCGGCGAGCGCCCGGGCGATGCCCAACCGCTGCTTCTGCCCGCCCGACAGCTCCGAGGGCAGCCGGTCGAGGAACTGCGCCGCCGGCAGCTCGATCTCGTCGAGCAGTTCGGCGACCCGCGCGCGCTTGGCGCGGCCGGTCAGGCCGAGATAGAACTCCACCGGCCGGCCGAGGATCTGGCCGATCGTCTGCTTCGGGTTCAGCGCGGTGTCGGCCATCTGGTAGATCATCTGCACCTGCCGCAGCTGGTCCTTGCTGCGGCGGCGGTAATCGGCGGGCAGCTCCTCGCCGTCGAGCTCGATGCGGCCCGCGCCCGGCGGCAGCAGCCCGGTGATGCAGCGCGCCGCGGTCGACTTGCCCGACCCGCTCTCGCCCACCACGGCGACGGTGCGGCCCTCGTGGATGTCGAAGCTGACCTCGTGCAGCACCGGCACCCGGCCATAGGCCGCGTCGATCTCCTGCAACGACAGGACCGGGCGGGCATCGAGCGCCGGCGCGGGCTTCTCGGGCCGCTGGAAGCTGCGCACCGCCCAGAGCGAGCGGGTATAGTCCTGCTGCGGCGCCGCCAGCATGTCGCGGGTCGGCGCCTCCTCGACCTCGTCGCCGCGCAGCAGCACCTTGATGCGGTCGGCCATCTGCGCCACCACCGCGAGGTCGTGGGTGATGTAGATCGCCGCGGTGCCGAACTGCTCGACGATGTCGCGGATCGCCGCCATCACCTCGATCTGGGTGGTGACGTCGAGCGCCGTGGTCGGCTCGTCGAAGATGATCAGGTCGGGCCGGCAGGACATCGCCATGGCCGTCATCGCGCGCTGCAGCTGGCCGCCCGAGACCTGGTGCGGGTAGCGCAGGCCGATGCGGTCGGGATCGGGCAGGCGCAGCGCGCCGTAGAGCCGCTCGGCATCGGCCGCGCTCTCGCCCCGCGGCATCACGCCATGCGCCACCGGCGCCTCGACATGCTGATCGATCAGCCGGTGCGCCGGGTTGAAGCTCGCCGCCGCGGATTGCGCCACGTAGGCGATGCGCCGTCCGAGCAGGCGCCGGCGCTCTGCCAGCGGCGCGGTGACGAGATCAGTGCCGTCGAACTCCACCCGGCCGCCGGCGATGCGCACGCCGTCGCGGGTGAAGCCCATCGCGGCGAGGCCGAGCGTCGACTTGCCGGCGCCACTCTCGCCGATCAGGCCCAGCACCTCGCCGCGGTCGAGGTCGAGATCGACGCCGTTGACGATCGGGTGCCAGGCCTCGTCGGCCCGGCCCTCGATGCGCAGATCGCGGATGGTCAGCAGGTTGCCCATGCTCAGTCCTTCAGCCCCGAGGAGCGGTGCAGCATCCAGTCGACGACGAAGTTCACCGCCACGGTCAAAAGCGCGATGGCCCCCGCCGCCATCAGCGGCAGCGCCGCGGCCAGCGGCGAGAAGGCGGCGAAGTTGATGAACTGCGCGAGGTCGCGCACCATGGTGCCCCAGTCCGCCAGCGGCGGCTGGATGCCCACGCCGAGGAAGGACAGCGCCGCGATGGTCAGGAAGACGAAGCAGAAGCGCAGCCCGAACTCGGCCAGGAGCGGCGCCGTGGCGTTCGGCAGCACCTCGCGGAAGATCAGGTAGCCCATGCCCTCGCCGCGCAGCTTGGCGGCCTCGATGTAGTCCATCACGACGATGTTCTGGCCCACCGCGCGGGCCAGCCGGAACACCCGGGTGGAATCGATCACCGCGATGATCAGCACCATGTAGAGCGTCAGCTGCCATTGTTGGGACCCCGCCCAGGCGCTGGCGATGGTCATCAGCAGGAGCGCGAAGATCAGCGACGGGATCGCCATCAGCACGTCCATCAGGCGGGCCAGGGCGTTGTCGAACCAGCCGCCGATCACCGCGGCGAGAAAGCCCAGGCTGCCGCCCAGCAGGAAGGCCAGGCAGGTGGTCACGAAGGCGATGCCGACGGTGTTCTGGGCGCCGTAGATCAGCCGGGACAGGAGGTCGCGGCCGATCTGGTCGGTGCCCAGCGGATGCGCCGGATCGCCGCCGGCGGCCGGGTCGCCGCCGGGCAGCACGTTGACCGCGGCGAAGACCTCGGACTGCCCGTAGGGCGCGATCAGCGGCGCGAAGATCGCCAGGACGGCGTAGAGCGCGATGGTCAGGAGCCCGAAGGCCGCGGTGAGCGGCATGCGCCGGAAGGCCCGCCGGGTGGCGCCGGGGCCGATCCGGCGCCCGGCGGTCCGGAAGAGCAGCGCGGCGAGCAGCGCCGCGGCGAAGAACTGCACCGCCCAGCGGAAGAACACCGCGCCCGGCTGGAGCCACAGCCAGACCGCGCCGAGAAGCCCCGCCGCGGCCACCGCGTAGCCCAGGGCGGCGGCGAAGCTCATGTCGCGGAACGCGGGCGCCCCGCCGGTGGCGGCGCGGCCCGCCGCGCGCAGCGCCCAGGCGGCGGCCAGGAGGCCGGCCAGCGCGGCCAGGGTCCAGGCCAGGATCATCGCGGATGCCTCAGCCGGGGATTGGACAGGATCGACAGGATGTCGGCGGCGAGGTTGAGCAGGATGTAGGCGGCGGCGAAGATCAGGCAGCAGGCCTGCACCACCGGGATGTCGCGGATCTTCACGCTGTCGACGAAGAGCTGGCCGATGCCCGGATAGACGAAGACCACCTCGACCACCACGACGCCGGTGATCAGGTAGGCGAGGTTGAGCGCGATGACGTTGATGATCGGCGCCAGCGCGTTGGGCAGGGCGTGGCGCAGGATCACCCGCATCGGCGACAGGCCCTTGAGCCGGGCCATCTCGATATAGGGGCTGGCCAGCAGGTTGATGATCGCCGCCCGCGTCATCCGCATCATGTGCGCGGTGACCACCAGGGTCAGGGTCAGGGCCGGCAGCAGCGTGCGCTCCAGCCGCTCGCCCAGGCCCATCCCGGCATAGATGTTCGACAGCGACGGCAGCACCGGGTTGAGCACCGCGAGAAACAGGATCAGCACGTAGGCGAGGAAGAATTCCGGCGACGAGATCGAGGTCAGCGCGAAGATGTTGGCGCCCTTGTCGAAGGCCGAGTTGCGAAAGAGCGCGGCGAGCAGACCCAGCCCCACCGCGAAGGGCACGGCGATCGCCGCGGTCACCCCGGCGAGGAACATCGTGTTGGCGAAGCGCGGCGCGATCTGGTCCAGCACGGTGACCGCCTGGGCGTCGCTGGCGCCCACGAAACTGGCGAAGTTGGCCTGTGCGAAGGAGGTGCCGAGATCGCCGGTCAGGACCCCGCCGAGCCAGCTCAGGTAGCGCGTGAGCAGCGGCTCGCCCAGGCCCAGATCGCGGCGGATCGCCGCCACCGCCTCGGGCGTGGCGCCCTGCCCGAGGATCACCTCGGCGAAGTCGCCGGGCAGCATGTTCACGGCGCCGAAGATCACGATCGAGACGATGAAAAGCGTGAGAAGCCCGAGCAGCAGACGTTGCAGTACGATGGTCAATACACTGGACACACAGAGAAACCGTTGCCGTTGGCGGGGTGGGCTAGCCTAACCGCTGGCGCAGGTATGTAAACCCGGTATGGCGAATAACGGTGGTGCGCCGCGGCACGGGCGGCGCGGCCCCGGTCAGGCCAGGTTCTGTGCGATCTCGTCCATCACCCGCACCAGCTCGGCGCTGATCCCCGGCTCCGACAGGGCATGGCCGGCATTGCGGATCATCCGCAGGTCCGAGGCCGGCCAGGCGCGCGACAACTCCCAGGCGCGGCGCGGCGGGCAGATCATGTCGTAGCGGCCCTGCACGATGATTCCGGGGATGTGCTGGATGCGGTCGATGTTCTTGAGGATCCAGTTGTCCTCGTCGAGGAAGCCGCGGTTGGAGAAGTAGTGGTTCTCGAGCCGGGCGAAGGCGCGGGCGTAATCGCCCGGCGCCTCGCCGCCCTGCCCCGAGGAATAGACCGAGGCGAGCGCGTTCTCCCAGGACGACCAGGCGCGGGCAAAGCGCGTCTCCTCGCGCAGGTCGCCCGAGAACAGGCGCCGGTGATAGGCCGCGATCAGGTCGCCGCGCTCCTCCTGAGGCACGAGCTCGGCAAAGCGCGCCCAGGTCTCGGGCCAGAACTGCCCGGCGCCGCCGCCGTAGAACCAGTCAAGCTCGGCCCGGGTCATCAGGAACACGCCGCGCAGCACCAGGTGGCGCACCGCCTGCGGGTGGCTCAGCGCGTAGACCAGCGCCAGGGTGGCGCCCCAGGAGCCGCCGAACACCGTTCCGGGGCCGAGCTCGAGCGCGGCGCGGATGCGCTCGATATCCTCCACCAGGTGCCAGGTGGTGTTGTCGGTGACGCTGGCATGCGGCCGCGAACGGCCGCAGCCGCGCTGGTCGAACAGCACGACGCGGTAGACCCGCGGGTCGAAATAGCGCCGCATCGCCGGCGAGCAGCCGCCGCCCGGGCCGCCATGCAGCACGATGACGGGATGCCCCTCGGGGTTGCCGCATTGCTCGACATAGACGGTGTGTCCGTCCCCCACATCGAGCATCCGCGAGTCGAAGGGATCGAGGGGAGGATAGAGGTATTGCACCGCGCGTTTTTGGCCCAGGTCCTTGTCCATGCCCAAGCTATATGAGACCTCGACACCGAATGACCATGGGAATTTCACCGCGATGCCGAACGCCAACGTCGATGCCGCCGAAGTCGCCAAGTTCGAGGCCATGGCCGCCGATTGGTGGGACCCCGCAGGCAAGTTCCGGCCGCTGCACCAGATGAACCCCTGCCGGCTCGACTACGTGGTGGCCCAGATCGCCGCGGAGTTCGGGCGCGACACTTCCGCGGCGCGGCCCTTCGACGGTCTCGCGATGCTCGATGTCGGCTGCGGCGGCGGCCTGCTGTCGGAGCCCATGGCGCGGCTCGGCGCCGCGGTCACCGGCATCGACGCCTCGCCCGGCAGCGCCGAGGTGGCGGCCGCGCATGCCGCGCAATCCGGGCTCGAGATCGAGTACCGCACCGCCACCGCCGAGAGCCTCGCGGACGAGGCGCGCCGCTTCGACGTGGTGCTGGCGATGGAGGTGATCGAGCACGTGGCCGACCCGCGGGCCCTGCTGGCGACCTGCCGGGCGCTGCTGAAGCCCGGCGGGCTGCTCCTGGTCTCGACCCTGAACCGGACACCCAGGAGCTTCGCCGCCGCCATCGTCGGCGCCGAATGGCTGCTGCGCTGGCTGCCGCGCGGCACGCATGACTGGCGCCGCTTCCTGACCCCGGAGGAGACCTGGTCCGCGCTGCAGGCGGCGGGGCTCGACCCGGTCGACCGCAAGGGCTTCGTCTACGACCCGTTCTCGGGGCGCTGGTCGGTCTCCGACCGCGATCTGTCGGTCAATTACGTGGTCGCGGCGCTGGCGCCCGACGCCGCCTAGCCGCCCAGCCAGACGTCGAGGAACAGCATCGCCACGAGCCCCAGGGACAGCCCCAGCGTGGCCTTCTTCTGATGCCCGGCGCGGTGCGTCTCGGGGATGATCTCGTGGCTGATGACATAGAGCATGGCGCCGGCGGCGAAGGCCAGGCCCCAGGGCAGCAGTGGCTCGGCCACGGTGATCACGCCGGCGCCGACCAGCCCGCCCAGCGGCTCGACCAGCCCGGTGGCCAGCGCCACCGCCCAGGCGCGCAGCCGGGTGTAGCCCTCGCCCAGGAGCGACACCGCCACGGCGAGCCCCTCGGGGGCGTTCTGCAGGCCGATGCCGATGGCCAGCGGCATGCCGTCGGCGGCGCCGCCGCCGCCGAAGCCCACCCCCACCGCCAGCCCCTCGGGGAAGTTGTGGATGGTGATCGCGAAGACGAAGAGCCAGACCCGGCGCAGCGCCACCGCGTCCGGACCCTCGCGCCCGGTCTTGAAATGCTCGTGCGGCAGGCGCTCGTTGAGCAGCGCCACCGCCGCCATGCCGAGCAGGATCGCCGCGCTGACGATGGCCGCCGGCGCGGCCCCGGCCTCGAAGCGGGGCTCTGCGGCGTCGAGCGCCGGGATGATCAGCGAGAAGAACGACGCCGCCAGCATGACCCCCGCGGCAAAGCCCAGCGACATGTCGCGGAAGGCCCGCCCGGGGCGCCGGCCCAGCAGCACCGGAACCGCGCCCACGCCGGTCATCAGCCCGGCGGCGAGCGCCGCCAGCGTGCCCAGAACGATCGAATCGAGGTTGTCCAAGCCAGTCTCCCGCGCCGCGTGTCGCGCAGGACCTAGACCGTCCCCGCCCGGAGGCGAGCGCCGCGGCCCGGCCGGAGGCTCCGCCGCCCCGCCGTTCCGCCCCCGCCGCAGGCCCGGCCGGAGATGCCGATCCCGGTCCCCCGCGCGCCGGCCGCAGCAGCGCGGTGCCGACCTGCCCGCACCCCGCGCCAGGCCGCCAGGCCGGCAGCACCCCGCCGCGCCGCCGCGGCCCGCACCGCCGCGCGCGCTGCCCGCTTCTTCTGAGCCGAAATATCCCGGGGGTCCGGGGGCAGCGCCCCCGGTCCGCGCCCGCCGCCCGGCGCCCCGCCCGGACCGCCGCCCTAGTAGAGCCCGCCCGAGGACATGGTGCCGAAGGTCGCCTTGGGCCCCACCACCGCCTTCTTGCCGGTGGAGGTGGTGACCTGCTTGGCCGGCCGGGTCGAGCGTCCGTCGGGCTGGATCACGTCGAAGCCCGAGCCCATGGCCCAGCCGCCATCCATCTGGATGCCGAAGATCGGCTCCTCGCCGGCGCGGAAGCATTCCGACACGACGTTCTCGCCGGCCGCGCCGTCGCCCAGCCGCGAGCCCGAGAAGCGGTCGATGTTGATGAAGGTGCAGGCCTCGGGGACCTTGAACTTGCCGCCGCCGTATTTCTCCGTGGCGCGCTCCATGAAGGCCTGGAAGACCGGGCCGCACATGGTGCCGCCATAGGCCGAGGAGCCCAGCGTGCGCGGCTGGTCGTAGCCGATATAGCAGCCGGCGACGATGTTCGAGGTGAAGCCGATGAACCACACGTCCTTGGCGTCGTTGGTGGTGCCGGTCTTGCCGGCGGTCGGCACCGGCAGGTTGACGATGCCGGCGGCGGTGCCGCGCTCGACCACGCCCTGCATCATCGAGGTCAGCTGAAAGGCGGTGACCGGGTCCATGATGCGGTCGCGGTTCGACACGATGCGCGGCCCGTAGCCGGGCGCCACGTCGGGATCGTCGCAATCGACGCAGTCGCGCTTGTCGTGGCGGTAGACGGTGTTGCCGTAGCGGTCCTGGATGCGGTCGACCAGGGTCGGCTCGACGCGCTCGCCGCCATTGGCGAACATCGCGTAGGCCGCCACCATCTTGAACAGCGTGGTCTCGTCGGCGCCCAGCGAATTGGCCAGCACCCGGCCCATATTGTCGTAGACGCCGAAGCGCTCGGCATAGCGCGCCACGGTGTCCATGCCGATCTCCTGGGCCAGGCGGATGGTCATCAGGTTGCGCGATTTCTCGATGCCGGTGCGCAGCGGCGTCGGGCCGTAATAGGTGTTCGAGGCGTTCTTCGGCCGCCAGACGCCCTGCGGCGTGTCGATCTCGATCGGCGCGTCGACCACGATGGTGGCCGGCGAATAGCCGCTGTCGAGCGCCGCGGCATAGACGAAGGGCTTGAAGGACGAGCCCGGCTGACGCTTGGCCTGGGTGGCGCGGTTGAACACCGAATGCTGGTAGGAGAAGCCGCCCTGCATGGCCAGCACGCGGCCGGTATTGACGTCCATCGCCATGAAGGCGCCCTCGACCACCGGCACCTGGCGCAGCGTCCAGCGGATGAAGCTGCCATCCTCGTCCGAGGTCATCTTGCGCACCATAACCACGTCGCCCACCGCGACGAGGTCGCCGGCGGTCTCGGCCTTGCCCTCGAGCTTGTCGGTCTCGAAGTTCCACTTGCGCGCCCATTGCACGTCGGCGGCGGGGATCCAGTGGCCGTCCTCGTCCTCCTCGACGCCCTCGATGCCGATGCGGGCGTCGCTGGCGCCGACCTCGAGCACCACCGCCGGGTGCCATTCGCTTTCGAGGAAGATGTCGCGCGGCACGTCCATGTCGGCCAGCGCGGCGCGCCATTCGGCCTCCGAGCCCAGCCGGTCCTCGGGGATGCTCTGCCGGGTGCCGCGCCAGACCCCGCGCGAGCGGTCGTAATCCTCGAGCGCGCGGCGCAGCGCCTCGGCGCCGACATCCTGCATCTCCGGGTCGAGCGTGGCGCGCACGCTGAGACCGCCGGAGAAGAACTCCTCCTCGCCGAAATCGTCGGTCAGCTGGCGCCGGATCTCGTCGGTAAAGTAGTCGCGCGGCGGCAGGCCGCGGTTCCAGGGCTCGATGTCGCCCGACTGCACGGTGCTGAGCGGCGCCGCGATGGCGCGCGCCATCGTCGCCTCGTCGAGGTAGCCGTTCTCGAACATCTCCTCGAGCACGAAGTCGCGCCGCGCCACCACGCGCTCCTTGTTGCGCACCGGGTGGTAGTCCGAGGGCGCCTTGGGCAGGGCGGCGAGGAACGCCGCCTCTTCCGGCGACAGCTCCACCAGCGCCTTGTTGAAGTAGGTCTGGGCCGCCGCGGTGACGCCGTAGGAGTTCTGCCCGAGGAAGATCTCGTTGAGGTAGAGCTCGAGGATCTTGTCCTTCGACAGCGTCTGCTCCAGCCGGTTGGCGAGGATGATCTCCTTGATCTTGCGCTCCACCCGGCGGTCGCCGCCGAGCAGGAAGTTCTTCATCACCTGCTGGGTGATGGTGGAGGCGCCACGGATGTCCTGCCCGCGCGAGCGCACCGCCTCGACCGCGGCGGCGGCGATGCCGCGCAGGTCGTAGCCCTCGTGCTGGTAGAAGTTCTTGTCCTCGGCCGAGATGAAGGCCTGCTTGACCAGGTCGGGGATCTCGGCGGCCGGGGTGAAGAGCCGCCGCTCGCGGGCGAACTCGTCGATGATCCGGCCCTCGACGGAATAGATCCTGCTGATCGTCGGGGGGGTGTATTGCGCCAGGCTCTCGTGGCTGGGCAGGTCGCGGCCGTAAATCCAGAAGACCGCGCCGATCGACAGCGCCACCATGCCGATGCCGAGCGTCAGCAGCGAGAAGATGCCGCCGAAGAACGAGAAGATGAATCGGAACATTGGGGGTCCCCCGGAAACGTGGTCCCGCCGCCAGTATAGCGAAGCGGCAGCGCAGTCAAAACACGGCTCTGCAAGACGGCGTTCTAGCGCCGGCGCAGCCCGGCGAGCGCGGCGTCCTCGGCCGCCCAGGCGCGCAGCCCGTCGCGCAGTCCGGCCGCCATCCGGGCGCGCCAGTCCGGATCGCGCAGGTTTTCGAGATCGGCCTGGGTGGAGAGGAAGCCCAGTTCCACCAGCACCGAGGGGATGTCGGCGGCCTTCAGCACCGAGAAGTCGGCATGCCGCAGCGGGCGCTTGTGCACCGGCGCGGTGGCGCCGCGGATGCCGTCGAGCAGATGCGCCGCCAGCGCCCGGCTGCGCGGCGCGTTGTCGAGCCGCGCGAGGTCCATCAGCACCGAGGCGACCCCGTCATCGGCATCCGAAAGGTCGATCCCGGCCAGCAGGTCCTCGCGCTCGTGGCGCTCGGCCAGCGCCGCCGAGGCCGCGTCCGAGGCCTCCTCGGCCAGCACGTAGACCGCGGCGCCGCGCGCCACCCCCTCCTCGAGCGCGTCGGCATGCAGCGACACGAAGACGTCGGCGCCCGCCTCGTGCGCCGCCGCCACCCGCGCCTCGAGCGAGACGAAGACATCGGCCTCGCGGGTCATCGCCACCTCGAAGCCGCCGGTGCGCAACAGCACCTCCTTGAGCTCGCGGGCGAAGGTCAGCATCAGGTCGGCCTCGGTGCCGTCCGCCACCTCGGCCCCGGGATCGAGCCCGCCATGGCCGGGATCGAGCATCACCCGCAGCCGGCCGCCCCGCGGCGCCCGCTCCGGCGCCACCGCCGCCGGCTCGGGCAGGTCCCAGCGCGGATCGCGCGGCGCCCCGGCGCGGGCCGCGAAGCTCTCCGGATCGGACGGGGAGAGCACCACGCCGAGGGTCGCGCCGCTGCCATCCGGCGCCGGGCGCAGCCCGGCCCGGTCGAGCGTCATCGGGCCGGCGAGTTCCGCCACCAGCCGCGACCAGCCGGGGCGGAAGGTGCCGAAGCGCAGGGCGCCCACGCGGTCGGTCTCGAGCAGCGCCGCGGCCTCCGCCGCGCCCCAGTCGACCTCGCGGAAATCCAGCACCAGCCGCGGCGGCGCGTCGAGGGTGAAGACCCGCCACGGCACGCCCTGGCTGAGCTCCAGCACGATCTCCACGCCGGCCCCGGCGGCGCGCACATGCGACGCCGCGGCGTCGAACCGCGCCAGCCCGCCCATGTCCTGGGCCAGCGCCGCGCCGCCGGCCGTCACCATGCCCGCGGCCGCCGCCAGGGCCCGCATCGTCTTGCCAAGAATCGTCATCCGCCCTGCCCGGCCTGCTCTCGCGGCGCTTCTAGCGCGGCGCCGCGGGATTCGCACCCCGGAGCGGCGCCCGGCCGCGCCCGGGGCGAGAGATCACAGCGCCAGCCCGGCCGCGCGGCGCGGCGCGGCCGGCGCCTCCGCCGCCGCCGGGTGCAGGCCGGCGGGAACGGTGGCCTCCTGCGGCGGGACCGCTGCCCTCAACGAAAAGATGAGCGCCGCGACCAGCGCCACGGCGGTGAGAATGCTGCTCATGTCTGCTCTGCCTGTCGTTTGTTTTTGTGTCGACAAGCCTAGCCGATTCTCGCGCCCCGATCTCGGGCCGGCTGCCCGGGCCGCCGGGGATGCGCGGGCTTCCGCGCATCCTCCGCGGTTCAGCCCCGCGCCGCCATGAAGGCCTCGAGCCGGGCCAGACCCTCGCGGATGTCGGCGGTGGCGCGGGCATAGGAGAAGCGCAGCGTGCCGGCGCCGCGGGCCGGGTCGAAATCCAGCCCCGGCGTCACCGCCACCCCCGCCTCGTCGAGGATCTCGCGCGCCAGCTGCCGGCTGTCCCGGGTCAGGTGCGACACGTCGGCATAGACGTAGAAGGCGCCGTCGGGCGGCGCGATGCGGTCAAAGCCGGCCCGCGGCAGGCCTTCGAGCATCAGCCGCCGGTTCTCGGCATACACCGCGAGGTTGGCCTGCAATTCCTCCTCCGCGTCGAGCGCCCCCAGCGCTGCCACTTGGGCCGCATGCGGCGCGCAGATGAACAGGTTCTGGGCCAGCCGCTCGACCTGGCGCAGCTGCGCCTCGGGCACCACCATCCAGCCGATCCGCCAGCCGGTCATGGAGAAATACTTGGAGAAGGAATTGATCACGCAGACCTCGTCGGAGATCTCCAGCGCGGTGACCGGGCGCGCCTCGTAATCGATGCCGTGATAGATCTCGTCCGACAGGAAGGCCGCGCCGCGCTCCTGGCAAAGCCCGACCAGCGCGCCCAGCTCGGCGCGGCCCAGCATCGTGCCGGTGGGATTGGCGGGCGAGGCCATCATCAGCCCGTCGAAGCGGTGCGGCTCCAGATCCGCCGGGGTGAGCTGGTAGCGGTTGGCCTCCGCCGCCTCGATCTCCAGCGCCTCGAGGTCGAGCGCGCGCAGGATCTGGCGGTAGGACGGGTAGCCCGGCCGCCCCAGCGCCACCCTCTGGCCGGCATCGAACAGGGCCGTGAAGGCGAGGATGAAGGCCCCCGAGGAGCCCGGCGTGATCACCACCCGCGCCGGGTCGAGATCGACGCCGTACCATTCGCCGTAGAGCCGCGCGATGCGCCGCCGCAGCGCCGGCAGGCCGAGCGCCACGGTGTAGCCCAGCGAGTCCTCCCGCATGGCCCGCGCCAGGGCGTCGCGCGCGGCTTGCGGCGCCGGCGTGCCGGGCTGGCCGACCTCCATGTGGATGATCGAGCGGCCGGCCTCCTCGGCGGCGCGCGCGGCCTCCATCACGTCCATCACGATAAAGGGATCGACGTCCCCGCGGGTTGAGTTTTGCATGCCGCCCTCTCTATGCTCCGCGCGAAACTGGAGGCGCGGCCGGACAAGGTCAACCGGACCGGCACGCCGCCCCGCAGGCCATCCCCGACAGGAGAGACATCCGCATGAAGACCGCCCTCGCCGCCGCTGCCGTGGCGCTTGCCGCCGCCCCTGCCCTGGCCTTCGAGATCACCGATCTGTCGCAGGCCGAGCGCGAGGCGTTCCGAGCCGAGGTGCGCGACTACCTGATGGAGAACCCCGAGGTGATCCTCGAGGCGGTGGAGGCGCTGGAAGAGCGCCAGGCGGCCAGCCAGGCCGAGGCCGACAAGGAGATGGTGGCCGAGAACGCCGAGGCGCTGTTCTCCGACGGCCGGTCCTGGGTCGGCGGCAATCCCGAGGGCGACGTGACCCTGGTCGAGTTCATGGATTACCGCTGCGGCTATTGCCGGCGCGCCAAGCCCGAGGTCGAGGAGCTGGTGGCCTCGGACGGCAACATCCGCTTCGTGGTCAAGGAGTTCCCGATCCTCGGCGAAGCCTCGGTGACGATGTCGCGCTTTGCCGTGGCGGTGCGCGAGGTGGCCGGCGACGAGGCCTACAAGGCCGCACATGACGCGCTGATGGAGATGAACGGCGATCCCAGCGAGACCGTCCTGCGGCGCCTCGCGGACTCGCTCGACCTCGATGCCGAGGCGGTGCTGTCGGCGATGGACGACGAGGGCATCACCGAGGAGCTTCAGGCCAACCGCGCGCTGGCGCAGGAGATGGGCATTTCCGGCACCCCGACCTTCATCATGGGCGACGAGATGCTGCGCGGCTACCTGCCGCTCGACGACATGCAGATGATCCTCGACGACGTGCGCGAGCGGGGATGAGGCAGGCCCTCGCCGTCGCGGCGCTCGTCGCCGCCACCCCGGCCGCGGCCGGGCCCTTCGACACGCTTGAGGCGCGCGCCGCGCTCGGCGAGGAACTGCGCGAGCTGTTCCGCGACGAGCCCGAGCTGGTGCGCCCCGCCCTGGGGCTCACCGCGCCGCAGCTGACCGCGATCGCGCAGGATCTCTATGCCGACGAGATCGCCGCCGATCTGGGCCGCATTGAGGCCGAGGCGGCGCGGCTCTTCGCCCCGGACCGCCCCGGGCCCGGCCCCGAGGGCGCGCTGCCGGCGATCGCGCTCCTGGTGGGGCCCGACTGCCCGGATTGCGCCGCGGCGCAGGCGGAGCTGGACGCGCTGGCCCGGCGGCTCGGCCTGCGGGCGGCGGTGATCGACGTCGCCGCCGACCCTGCCGACCGCGCGATGATGGAGCGGCTGACCCTCGACATGGTGCCGTCCTATGTCATGCCCGACCGGATGATCCGCGGGCACATGCCGCAGGTCGTGCTGGAGCGCTACCTGACCGAATGACCGGCCTGGACCGGCCGTGTCGCCGCGACGCCGTGCCCCGGGGCCGGAGCCGCGGCCCTTGCCATTGACCCCACGAGGAGCCGGGAGACCGCGATGCTTCTGAAGATCGACGTCACGCTCGATTACGCCCTGCCGGCCGCCGCCGATTGCCTGGTGCAGATCAAGGCGGCGGCGCTCACGGATCAGCGCGTGCTATCGGAAACGCTGGAAACCGGCCGCACGGCGCCGCGCGCGACCCCGGCCGAGGACGGCATCGGCGAACGGCTCTGGGTGCGCGCGGAGCGCGACCTGGTCTGGCAGTACCACGCCGAGGTGGCGGTGGAGCGCGAGGCCGCCGACATCGCCGCGCTGACCGCCGCCGCCCCCGGCGATCTGCCCCCCGAGGTGGTGAAGTATCTCTTCCCGTCGCGCTACTGCCCGTCCGACAAGTTCCTGAGCTTCGTCGCCACCGAATATGGCGGCCTGACCGGCGGCGCGCAAATCGCCGCCCTGCGCGATTTCGTGGCCCGGCATTTCGCCTACGTGCCCGGCGCCTCGAACGCCGAGACCTCGGCGCTCGAGACCTTCGTGCTGCGCCAGGGCGTGTGCCGGGACTTCGCCCACATGCTGATCACCCTGGCCCGCGCGGCCACGGTTCCGGCGCGCTTTGCCAGCGTCTACGCGCCCGGGGTCACGCCGCCCGACTTCCACGCCGTGGCCGAGGTCTGGCTCGGCGGCGCCTGGCATCTCATCGACCCCACCGGGATGGCGCATGCCGGCGACATGGCGCGGATCTGCGTCGGCCGCGACGCCACCGACGTGGCCTTCCTGACCAGCTACGGGGCGGTGGAGCTGCGGCGTCAGAAGGTCAGCGTGACCGCAGCCTGAGCACGCCGCGGCCCCGGCCCGCCTTGAGGCAGAGGCCGGCCGGAGCAACCCCTGGGGGGACGGGGGCGGCGGCGCCGGAAGGTCAGCCCGGTCGCGGACGGGGCGCGCCGCGCTCGTGGACCCGGGCGATGGCCTGCCGGACCGGCCGGAAAGGCGCGGGGCTTCGGCGCCGGAAGGTCATTGACACGGCAACCGCGGCCGCGGCCCCCAGCGGGCGATGGCCTGCCGGCCCGGGTGCGGCGGAACCGGGCGGCAAGGCCCCGCGCTGCGAGGACAGGGGACGGCTTCGACCGGGCCTTACTCGGCGGCGTCCTGGGCCGCGGCGGCGGCCTCGATCTCGGCGGCCTTCTTCTCGACCTCCTCGACGATGTGGTCGACCATGGCCTCGTTCGACATGCGGTGGCTCTGCTTGCCGGCCAGGTAGACCATGCCGTGCCCGGCACCGCCGCCGGTGAAGCCGACATCGGTCATCAGCGCCTCGCCGGGGCCGTTGACCACGCAGCCGATGATCGACAGCGACATCGGCGTGCGGATGTGTTCGAGCCGCTGCTCCAGCACCTCCACCGTCTTGATCACGTCGAAGCCCTGCCGGGCGCAGGACGGGCAGGAGATGATGTTGACGCCGCGATGGCGCAGGCCGAGGCTCTTGAGGATCTCGTAGCCGACCTTCACCTCCTCGACCGGGTCGGCCGAGAGCGAGACGCGGATGGTGTCGCCGATGCCCATCCACAACAGGTTGCCGAGGCCGATGGCGCTCTTGATCGTGCCCGACATCAGCCCGCCGGCCTCGGTGATGCCGAGATGGATCGGCGCGTCGGTGGCGTCCGCGATGCCCTGATAGGCGGCCGCGGCGAGGAACACGTCCGACGCCTTCACGCTGATCTTGAACGCGTGGAAGTCGTTGTCCTCGAGGATGCGGATATGTTCGAGCCCACTCTCGACCATGGCCTCCGGACAGGGCTCGCCGTACTTCTCCAGGAGGTGCCGCTCGAGGCTGCCGGCATTGACCCCGATGCGCATCGAGCAGCCGTGGTCGCGCGCCGCCGCGATGACCTCGCGGACCCGGTCGGGGCTGCCGATATTGCCCGGGTTGATGCGCAGGCAGGCCGCGCCGGCCTCCGCCGCCTCGATGCCGCGGCGGTAATGGAAGTGGATGTCGGCGACGATCGGCACCGGGCTTTCGCGCACGATCTCCTTCAGCGCCCGGGCCGAGGCATCGTCGGGGACCGAGACGCGGACGATGTCGGCGCCGGCCTCTGCGGCGGCCTGCACCTGCGCCACGGTGGCGGCGACGTCGGTGGTCGCGGTGTTGGTCATGGTCTGCACCGAGATCGGCGCGTCACCCCCGACCGGCACCGGGCCGACCATGATCTGCCGCGACTTCCGGCGCGCGATGCTGCGCCACGGGCGGACGGAATTGAGGCTCATGATCGCGGGCTCCTTGCGGTCCTGACGGCAGGCGGGACGGCGTCATCCCGGTGCCAGAGCTATGTGCAACCGGCGCCGCCTGCAAGCCGCGCGGACGGTCGGGGGCGGTTTGCGAGGGTCGCCGGGCGGCGCGGGGGGTTTGCGCTCGGCGACGACACGGCAGGCCTGCCGGGCCGCGGACAACTGCGCTGAAAGCTGCGACGGCTGGTGGTGCCCCCGGCGCGGGATCAAGGCCGCAGGCCGCCGCGCATCGCCGGGCCGCCCCCTTTCCCGGCGAATTGTTTGGCTTGGCGCTCAGCTTCCGGCTTCTCCGGACTTGGCAGGGACAAAGCGAGGGATTTCGCGGTCGGCATCGCCGCGGCCTGGCGATGCGCGGCGTCGCTCTGAAAGGCCAAGGTTCGCCCTTTCCGTGCCCCGGGCCAGCCACAGGCCAGTGGCTCGGCGCTCCGCCCACCCTGCCCGCCTTTCACGGACCCGGCAGCGCCCCTTACTGGGCGCTGTCGGCGGCGCCGGCGGGCTCGGGGGCGGCGGCGGGGGTGGCGAGCTCGGCCACCACCTTGGCCAGGGTCTGGTTCTGCGCCGGATCGGCCGTCTGCAGCGACTCGGCAACCTGCACGCCCGACAGGGCGAGGTTGTCGGCGATGGCGCCGTTGCTGCCATAGGGCCCGTAGGTCTGCCCGTTGGCGGCGAAGTAGATCGCCCCGGCATTGCCGGTGCGGATCGTCGGCGCCTGCTCCATCTGCGGCACCTGCCAGGTGTCGCCGGGCCGCATCACCGCCTCGTAGAGCGTGGTGCCGCCGGCATCGCGGACCCGCACCCAGGCCTCCGCGGTGGCGACGATGGTGACGCCGCCGGCGCCCTGTTCGAGCACCCGCGGCTGGCCTGGCACCGCCTCGGCCTCCGCGACCCGACGCACCAGCGGCGAGACCGGGCCGAGCTCGCCCGCGACGCGCTGGAAATCGGCGTCGGCGGCGGGATCGGCGGTCTCGAAGCGCTGCGTCAGTTCGCTTTCGGTCAGGCGGATGCCCGAGGTCACGGTGCCGCGCGGGCCGGCCGGGCCATAGGCCTCGCCGTCCACGGCGAAATAGATGGCGCCGGATTCGCCGACCTGCAGGATCGGCTGCGCGGCGCCGGCGGGCGGCGTCCAGGTGTCGCCGGCATTCATGATGCCCTCGTAGAGCGTGCCCTCCGGACCGGTCACCCGCACCCAGGCCGGGCGCACCGCGATCAGGGTGACGCCGTCGGCGCCGCCGCCGGTCCCCACGCCGAGCGCCGCCTCGGGCGCCAGGCTGCCGAGCGCGCCGGCCAGCTGCTGGGTCACCGCCTCGGCGGCGGTGCCGGTGGGCTGCACCGCCGGCAGTTCGGTCTCCCGCGCCTGGGCGAAGACGCCGACGCGGCTCGGGTCGAGGGTGGAGATCGGCGCGTCGCGCGCCACCAGAACCGGCACGTCGAGCGCCTGCGGCCGGTAGAGCCGGTCGAGCGCCTCGTTCGAGGGCGGCGAGAACGGCCCCGCCCCGGCGGTCTCGACCGCCTCCCCGGACGCGTCCTCGGGCTGCGCATCCTCGGCCACCGGGTCGAGATCGGACAGCACCACCGGGGTCTGGTCGACCGGCGTGACCTGGACCCGCTGGACCTCCTGGAGCACTGTCCAGCCGCCGTAGCCGATGCCGCCGATCAGCGCCACCAGCACCAACATCGAGCCGATGGCACCGGGCTCGATCCGCGACAGCAGCGAATCCGAATGCGGCGCGAAGGGCAGCGCGGGCTGGGTGAAGGGATCGCGCGCCACCGGCGCCTTGGCCGCGGGCTCGGGCTTCGGCCGCTTCACGCTGGAGGCCTGCGCCGACATGCCATGCGCCACCGCAAAGCCGCTCTCCGAGCAGAAGGCGGCATAGGTCTCGTCGGGGTCCATGCCGAGATAGCGGGCATAGGAGCGCACGTAGCCGGCAATGAACCCGGGCGTGTCGAAGGCCGTGGGGTCGGAATTCTCGATCGCCGCGATGTAGCTCGCCTTGATGCGCAATTCGCGCTGCACGTCGAGCAGCGACTTGCCCATCGTGGCGCGTTCGCCGCGCATCACGTCGCCCAGGCGCAGCTCGAAATCGTCGAAGCTGCGCGGGGTCTCATCCGGCTTTTTCGATTGCGCCCAGCTGGTCCGCGAACTCATAGCGGCTGCCCTACCCTCACCGACGATGTCCCAAGCCTGCCCGTGGCGCGCCTTTCGCGGGGTCCCTCAACCGGAGACCCACGAGTCGCGCTCTCGTTCAGGGCAGAATAGCACACCGCCGGGATTTGGACAGTGTATCCGGTATCAGGCGCTCAACTCGGCACGATTCAGCGCACAATGTGCCCAGAGCTCGTCCATTGCGCGCACCAGCCGGTTGACCTCGTCCGGGCCGTGGACCGGCGAGGGGGTGAAGCGCAGCCGCTCGGTGCCGCGCGGCACGGTGGGGAAGTTGATCGGCTGCACGTAGATGCCGTAACCCTCGAGAAGCATGTCGGAAAGCTTCTTGGTGTGGATCGGGTCGCCGACGATCACCGGGACGATATGGCTGCCATGGTCGATCAGCGGCAGGCCCATCGCCTTGAGCCGGGTCTTCAGAATGCGGGCCTGGGTCTGGTGGCGGTCGCGCAGCGCCTGGTCGTGTTTCAGATGCGCCACAGAGGCCGCCGCCCCGGCCGCCACCGAGGGCGGCAGCGAGGTGGTGAAGATGAAGCCCGGCGCGTAGGAGCGGATGGCGTCGCACATCTTCGCCGAGGCGGCGATGTAGCCGCCCATCACGCCGTAGGCCTTGGCCAGCGTGCCGTTGATGATGTCGATGCGGTGCGCCAGCCGGTCGCGCTCGGTGACGCCGCCGCCGCGCGGGCCGTACATGCCGACGGCATGGACCTCGTCGATATAGGTCAGCGCGCCGAATTCCTCGGCGAGATCGCAGATCTCCTCGATGCGGCCGAAATCGCCGTCCATGGAATAGACCGACTCGAAGGCGATGAGCTTGGGCGCGGCCGGATCGTCGGCGGCCAGCAGCTCGCGCAGGTGGTCGACGTCGTTGTGCCGGAAGATCCGCTTGGCCCCGCCGTTGCGGCGCACGCCCTCGATCATGCTGGCATGGTTCAGCGCGTCGGAATAGATGATCAGGCCGGGAAACAGCCGCGGCAGGGTCGACAGCGTGGCGTCGTTGGCGATGTAGGCGGAGGTGAAGAGCAGCGCCGCCTCCTTGCCGTGCAGATCCGCCAGCTCGGCCTCGAGCTGCTTGTGGTAGACCGTGGTGCCGGAGATGTTGCGCGTGCCGCCCGACCCGGCGCCGGTCGAGTCCAGTGCCGCATGCATCGCCTCGAGCACCGCGGGATGCTGCCCCATGCCGAGATAATCGTTGCCGCACCACACGGTGATCGGGGATTCGCTGCCGTCGGAATGGGTCCAGGTCGCGTGCGGGTAGTGGCCCCGCCGACGCTCGATGTCGATGAAGGTGCGGTAGCGCCCCTCCTCGTGCAACCGCGTGATGGCGCGATCGAGTTGCAAGGTGTAGTCCACCCGGCCCTCCTGTGTCTTGCAGCGCTTACGCCCGCCCTGCGGCGGCCGACGGCCGTCTCTCCAGTTTGGAATGAATATAATCTCGCTGCGCCTCAGGCAACCGCCGCGGCGGGACGCGTCGTCGCAGGCGGACCCCGCCGGCGTGCCGATCGGAAACTTCCTCTCCTCACCCTTTCCGACCCCGACGCGGGGCCGGCCTCCTCAGAGTCCAGCCAACCAGATCCGGGCTTGCGGGGCCAGTGCGGCAAAGGTCGGTAACGCGAACGTGGCGCGGCGCGACCCGGGAATGCGGCCGCCCGCGCGCCAACCGGTCCCCGGGCGCCGCCACTGGGCCGCCACTGGACAGTGCCGGCGCCGCTGCTAGCCTCGCGCGCAACCATCCCCGAAGGAGCCATTCGCGCATGACGCTTGACGCCGTTCTCTCCCGCATCGACGCCGACCTGCCCGCCGCCACCGACCGGCTTCTCGACCTCCTGCGCATCCCGTCGATCTCCACCGATCCCGCCTATCGCGGCGATTGCGACCGCGCCGCCGACTGGCTGGTGGCCGATCTCGCCTCCTTCGGGGTAGCGGCCGAGAAGCGGCCCACCCCGGGCCACCCGATGGTCGTCGGCCAGGTGCCTGGCGACGGGCCGCACCTGCTGTTCTACGGCCATTACGACGTGCAGCCGGTGGACCCGATCGAGCTCTGGCGGCGCGACCCCTTCGACCCGGCGCTCGAGGACACGCCCAAGGGCCGGGTGATCCGCGGCCGCGGCGCCTCGGACGACAAGGGCCAGCTGATGACCTTCGTGGAGGCCTGCCGGGCCTGGGCGGCGGAACATGACGGCCGCCTGCCCTGCCGCATCACCTTCTTCTTCGAGGGCGAGGAGGAATCCGGCTCGCCCTCGCTGGTGCCGTTCCTGAAGGAGAATGCAGAGGAGCTGTCCGCTGATCTGGCGCTGATCTGCGACACCGGCCTGTTCCAGAGCCGCACCCCGGCCATCGTCACCATGCTGCGCGGCCTCCTGGGCGAGGAGATCGTCATCACCGGGCCCGACAAGGACCTGCATTCCGGCATGTATGGCGGCCCGGCGATGAACCCGATCCGGGTTCTGACGCGCATCCTCGGCCGGCTCCACGACGATGCCGGCCGCGTCACCCTGCCGGGCTTCTACGACGGCGTGCCGGACCTACCCGAGGAGATCGCCGCGCAATGGCGCGGGCTCGAGTTCGACGCCGCGGGCTTTCTCGGCGAGGTCGGCCTGCGCCACCCCGCGGGCGAGGCCGACCGGACCGCGCTCGAGACCATCTGGTCACGGCCCACGGCCGAGATCAACGGCATCCAGGGCGGCTATACCGGCGACGGCTTCAAGACCGTGCTGCCGTCGCGCGCCTCCGCCAAGGTCAGCTTCCGACTGGTGGGCGAGCAGGACCCGCACGCCATTCGCGAGACCTTCCGCGCCTGGGTGGCCGAGCAGGTGCCGGAGGATTGCACGCTGGAGTTCCACGGCCACGGCGCGTCGCGCGCCTCCACCATGGCCACCGACCACCCCGGCTTCGAGGCCGCGCGCCGGGCGCTGTCGGACGAATGGCCGGATCCAGCCGCCTTCGTGGGGTCCGGCGGGTCGATCCCGGTGGCCGGGCATTTCAAGCGCCTGCTCGACATGGACGCCATGCTGATCGGCTTTGCCAAGGACGACGACGCGCTGCACAGCCCGAACGAGAAATACGATGTCGAGAGCTTCCATCGCGGCATCCGCAGCTGGGCCCGGATTCTCGAAGCGCTGACGTCAGGTAATGTGGGCTGAATGCAGAACAACCCAAGGTAGACATGAGGATACGGGAAATACCGTAATGCACGATCTTGGCGGGTTCTGAACATGATCCCGCCATATTCCTCAACAATCCTCAATTGCATGGGATACGCAGTCAAAAAACAAACCATCGAGGATTTCAAGCGGCGGGTAAGCCGCGTCGATCCTCACTTTGCGCAGAGCGGCGGGCGGCCAAGACGCCCGACGCCACGGCCCCGGGTCCTGCCCTGGGCGCTGGCCGGGTTCGGATGGATGTATCTCGTCGCCGGACTGGCCAGGAACCAAGATTACCTCCGGGACAGCCTGGCGCAGAGCGTGCTGACCCCGGCGGGCCAGAACATCGTCATGGCGGCGCTCGGCGCGCTTCTGGCGGTCTCGGCGATCCTCATCCTGCTGCATATCGGCCGCTTCCTGCTGCGGCCGCGGGGGGCGCGCGGTCCGAGCGGCCCGCTGCTCGGCGGCGTGCTGGGGGCGCTGGCGGTGATCTACACGCCGCCCGGGATGGTCGATTTCGGCCTCACCCTGATCGACGACAATTCGCGCTCGCTGCTCTCGGCCGCAAACGGTAAGGTCGAGGACACCATGGGCATCTCGCTGGAGAAGGTGGCCTTCGTGACGGCACTCAATCGGTGACAGCGGCGGCGCCGCACAGGATCGATCTCGACGGCCAGCGCATCGCCTATGAGCGCGCCGGCGACGGCCCGCCGCTGCTGCTGCTGCACGGCTTTCCGCAGATGCGGGCGATGTGGCGCCCGCTCCTGCCGCAACTGGCGCGGCACTTCACGGTGATCGCGGCCGATCTGCGCGGCTACGGCGACAGCCCGGCGCCGCCCGAAGAGACCGGCGCCGCGGCGATGAGCTTCCGCGCAATGGGCGCCGACATGCTGGCGCTGATGACCGCGCTGGGCTTCGCGCGCTTCCATCTTGCCGGCCACGACCGCGGAGCCCGCACCGCGCACCGCATGGCGCTCGATGCCGGCGACCGGATCGGCTCGCTCACCCTTATGGACATCGTGCCGACGCATCACCTGCTGACCACGCTGAGCCACGATGTCGCCCGGGCCTATTACCACTGGTTCTTCCTGGCCCAGCCCGCGCCCTTCCCCGAGACCCTGATCGGCCACGATCCCGACGCCTATTTCGAACGCTGCCTGCTGGGATTCGGCAAAGCCAGCCTGGAGGATTTCGCCCCCGACCTGCTGGCCGAGTACCGGCGCTGCTGGCGCGACCCGGCGGCGATCCGGGCGATGTGCGACGATTACCGGGCGGCGATCGATGTCGACCTGCCGGCCGACGCGGCCGATCTGGGACGGCAGGTCCGCAGCCCGGCCCAGGTGCTCTACGGCGCCGACGGCGCCATGGCGCGGCGGCTCGACGTCGCCGCGACCTGGCGCGACCGGCTGGCGGACATGACCCACGGCGCCATGCCGGGCGGGCATTTCTTCCCCGACCAGGCGCCCGGCGCCACCGCCGCGGCGCTGATCTCGTTCCATTCGCGCTACGTGCTCTGAGCCGTCAGACCAGCCCGTCGAACCGCTCGGGGAGGCGGTATTGCAGCCGGTAGTCGGGCCGCGCGAAGGCCCAGAGCCCGTTCTCCCGCGGCGCCCAGCTGTCGTGCATCTTGCGGCGCGCCCAGGCGGTGCGGAACCCGTCGCGCATCTCGAGCCGGGCGAAATCGGCGAAGAGGGCGGCATCCTCGCCGCGCGCCTCGGCGAACCAGTGCCGGCCGATCATCGCCTCCTGCATTCCCGCCCCGGTCGCCGCGACCAGCGCGTTGCGCCGGTCCATGGTGCGCCGATAGAGGTCGAGGTCGCAGTATTTCAGGTGCAGCAGATAGAGATGCTCGGGCGTGCTCAGCGTCTCGTGCTGGGTGAAATGGCCGCCGCGGGCGATCTTGCTGCCGAGGCCCAGCACGCAGGGCTTGGAGTAGTGCGGCGCCAGCCGGACATGGCGGCGCGGGCCCAGCACCCGGTCGCCAAGCGGGGCCGGCTCGAGCTCCGGGCGGTGGATGACCTCGAGCCCGAGCGGCGTGTGCACGGCACGGCGCTTCAGCGTGGCCAGGTAGCCGAGGAGGTCGAGGCCGCTGGCCGGGTCGGCCACGACCAGTTCGTCGACATCGCCCACCACGACGAAATCGGTATAGGCCGACAGCCCCGCCACCAGCCCGTTCAGGAGCCGCCAGCGCTTGGCGTCGAACTTGGGATGCGGATCGCCGGGAATGCCGATCAGGTTGCAGCCCGCGGCGAGAGCCGCGACCGCCGGCTCGCGGCCGTGATTGACGATGTAGCAGTTCTCGCGCCCGAAGGCGGTGCCGTAATGGCGCAGCCACAGGGCGAGGAATTCGGGATCGTCCCGCACCATGGTGATCGCCGCGGCGCGGATCTGTGCCATCCCGTTCCGGTCCCTGCCTGCCTGGTGCCCTGCCCGTAAGGCAGGCTAGACCCGGGCGGGCCGCCCGGCAACCGCGCCGGGGTCAGCCGGGCTGGGCGCCGCGCGGGTCGATCAGGCGGCGCATCACGCCGGGCCCGTCCACCGTGCCGATGACGCGGCCATCCTCCTCGACGCCGAGCGGGCCGCCGCCCTTGGCAAGCGCCTCCATCACCGCCGCGACGGGGCTGTCGGCGGCGATCCGAGCAGCGCAGGGACCGTCGCCCGGCCCCATCACGTCGCGCGCGCAGAGCACCCCCAGAGGGTTCATGTGCGCCACGAACTCCGCCACGTAATCGTCTGCTGGATTGGCATAAATTTCCTGCGGACGCCCCAGCTGGACGATCCGTCCGCCCTCCATGATGGCGATCCGGTTGCCGATCTTGAAGGCCTCGTCGAGGTCGTGGGAGACGAAGACGATGGTGCGCTTGAGCTCGCGCTGCAATTCCAGAAGCTCGTCCTGCAGCTTGGTGCGGATCAGCGGGTCGAGGGCCGAGAACGGCTCGTCCATCAGCAGGATCGGCGCTTCGGTGGCGAAGGCACGGGCCAGGCCCACGCGCTGCTGCATGCCGCCCGAGAGGTCGCCCACCTTGCGGTCGCCCCATCCGTCGAGCCCGACCAGCTTGAGCTGGCGGTCGACCTTCTCGCCGCGCTCGGCCCGGGACATGCCGCCGAGCTCCAGCCCGAGCCCGACATTCTCGCGCACGCTGCGCCAGGGCAGCAGGCCGAATTGCTGGAACACCATGGCCACGCGCTGCAGCCGGATGCGCCGCAGCTCGGCCGCGCTGGCATGGGTGACATCGACCATGCGGCCGCCGTCATTGACCTCGACCTTTCCCCGAACGACGGGGTTCAAGCCGTTGATCGCGCGCAGCAATGTGGACTTTCCGGAGCCCGAAAGCCCCATCAGGACGAGGATCTCGCCCTCCTCGACCGCGACCGAGCAATCGTGCACCCCCAGCACCTGGTCGGTGCGCTGCTGGATGGTGGCGCGGTCAAGTCCCTCGTCCATCAGCGGCAGGGCCTGCTCGGGCTGGTCGCCGAACACGATGGAGACGTTGTCGATCTTCACGGCGGCGGTCATTTGCGGTCTCCCACATTGAGCATCCGGTCGAGCATGATGGCGACGACGACGATCACGAAGCCGCTCTCGAAGCCGAGCGCGGTGTTGACCTGGTTGAGCGCCCGGACCACCGGCACACCGAGCCCGTCGGCACCGACCAGCGCCGCCACCACCACCATCGACAGCGACAACATGATGGTCTGGTTGAGCCCGGCCATGATCTGCGGAAAGGCCGAGGGCATCTCGACCTTCCACAGCACCTGCCGCGGCGTGGCGCCGAAGGCGCGGGCCGCCTCGAGCAGCGCCTGCGGCGTCGAGGCGACGCCGAGATAGGTCAGACGGATCGGCGCCGGGACGACGAAGATCACCGTGGCGATCAGCCCCGGCACCATGCCGATGCCGAAGAACACGATGGCCGGGATCAGGTAGACGAAGGTCGGCAGGGTCTGCATCAGGTCGAGCACCGGGCGCAGCGCGGTGTAGAGCTTCGGCCGGTGCGCCGCGGCGATGCCGATCGGCACGCCCACCCCCATGCAGACCACGCAGGCCGAGATCACCAGCGTCAGGCTCTCCAGCGTCTCCTCCCAGTAATCCTGGTTGAGGATGAAGAGAAAGCCCACCGCCACGAAGGCGGCGATCTTCCAGTTGCGCTGGAGCCCCCAGGTGAGCGCCACGAAGGCCGCGATGACGATCAGCGGATGCGGCGTCTCGAGCACCCAGAGAATGCTGTCGATCAGCACCTCCATGGCCAGGGAGAGCCCGTCCAGCAGCCAGCCGCCATGGGCGCGGATCCAGTCGAAGACCGTCTCCGCGGCCTCGCCCACCGGGATCTTGTTGTCGGTCAGCCAGTCGAGCACGTGCCGTCCCCCTTTCGCGTCGTGATGCTTCGCGTCGTGTTGGGCGCCGTCCCGGCCCCGCCGCTTGGCGCCCGCCCCGCGGCGTGGCAGGGTGGGCCACCTTGCCCGGCCCGGGCGACAAAAGTTGATTGACGAGTCAATTAATCGTTCAATACGATCCGCCCTGCAACAGAATTCTTCGGAGGCGCGTCAGAGAGATGGCAAAAGAGCTCGTGCGCCGGCGCGACCTGATCGCCGCCACCATCCGCGAGATCGGCGAAACCGGCACGCTGAACGTCACGGTGGGCCAGATCGCCCGGCGCGCCGGCGTCTCGCCGGGGCTGGCCTTCCACTATTTCGGCGACAAGGAGGCGCTGTTTCTGGCCGCGATGCGCGCCATCCTGCGCGATTACGGCACCGAGATCCGCGCCGCCCTGCGCGCCGCGACCTCGCCGCGCGGCCGCATCGAGGCGGTGCTCCGCGCGAGCTTCGCGCCGGGCAATTTCCGCGACGGCGCGGTGGCGGCCTGGCTGAACTTCTACGTTCTGGCGCAGACCTCGGCCGAGGCGCAGCGCCTGCTGACGCTCTATCACCGCCGCCTGCATTCCAACCTGGTGCACGACCTGGCGCCGCTGCTCGGCGGCCGCGCCGCCGCGGAGCGCTCGGCCGTGCGGCTGGCGGCGCTGATCGACGGGCTCTACCTGCGCTGCGCGCTGAACCGCAAGGTGGTCGACAGCGCCGGCGCCGAGGCGCAGATGCTCGACGCGCTGGTGGCGGAACTGGCGCGCTAGCGCAGCGCGCCGAGGTCGTAGCCGTACCAGTCGAGAATGGTGCGCGCCGCGGCCAGCCGCTCGCCGGGGCGGCCCTCGCGGTCGATCACGAAGACCCAGGCCCCGCCCGGATCGCCCAGCGCCGCGGTGCGGGCATCGGCGTCGAGCCAATGCACCCAGAGCGGCCGGCCGGCCACCGCGAAGCGCCCCGGGCCCAGCGTGTCGAGGGCATGCTCGGTGCCGGCGATGGTCACCCGGCCCGGCGCGAAGCGCAAAGCGGCGCCGGGCGGCAGGCCGGCCCCCTGCACGACCCGCCACTCGCCGGCCAGCCGCTCGGGCCCGGCATCGACCTGCGCCGCCACCGGGGCCGCGGGATCGCGCAGCCCCGCCGCCGCGGGGGACGGCACCGGGCTCTCGGGGTTCCGCGCGCAAGCGGCGAGCAGCGCCAGCGCCAGCACGGTGCCCCAGCGGGCGCGGCGCGGCGTCACGCCTCGGCGCCTTCGCCGCCGGCGCGGCGGCCGCGAAAACCGGTCGCCACCACGAACTTCTCCGACGAATCGGCGCGGCTGGCCGGCGGCTTGACGTTGGCGACCTTGGTGAAGTTCTGCTTGAGGATCTTCTGCAGGCTGTCCTCGGCGCCGCCCGCCAGCACCTTGGCAACGAAGGTGCCGCCCTCCTCGAGCACGTCGAAGGCCAGCTCCGCGGCGGCCTCGCAGAGCGCCACGATGCGCAGATGGTCGGTCTGCTTGTGCCCCGAGGACGACGCCGCCATGTCCGACATCACCACGTCCGCCGGCCCGCCGAGCCAGTCCTTGACCTTGTCGTCGGCGCCGTCCTCGAGGAAGTCGAGCTGGTGGATCTCGGCGCCGGCGATAGGCTCGACCTCCTGCAGGTCGATGCCCAGCACGGTGCCGCGGGCCTTGCCCGACTTCTCGCCCAGCGCGTTGACGCGGGCCACCGCGACCTGGCACCAGCCGCCCGGCGCGCAGCCCAGATCGACCACCCGCGCCCCCGGCACCAGGAAGCGGAACTGCTCGTCGAGCTCGAGAATCTTGAAGGCGGCGCGGCCGCGGTAGCCCTCGGCCCGGGCGCGCTTCACGTAGGGATCGTTGAGCTGGCGCTGCAGCCAGCGGGTCGAGGACAGCTTGCGCCCGCGCGCCGTCTTGACCTTGACCTTGAGGTCGCGCTCGCCGCGTCCGGAAGTGTTCTTGCCGCTGGGTTTCTTCGCCATCTCGTCCGCCTCTCGGGCCGTGCCGCGCCCGCCTTGCTGAAAGCCGTCCGCCGGCTTACCGCCCCCGGCGCCGAAGGTGCAAGCGCCGCGCGCCGGCAGGCCTCAGATCGGCGCGTTCTCGAGCACCCCGTCGGCGGTCATCTGGGCGTAGAGCAGCCCCTCGCGCAGGCCGCGATCGGCCACCGACAGCCGGTCGGTCGGCCAGCAGCGCAGCAGCGCCTGCAGGATCGCCGCGCCCGACATGATCAGCGCCTGCCGGTCCTGGCCGATGCGCGGATCGCGCCGCCGCCCGTCCGGGCCGAGCTCGAGATAGCGCCGGATCACCGTCTCGATCTGGTCCGAGGTCATGCGCAGCCCGTCCACCTTGGTGCGGTCGTAGCGCTTCAGCCCGAGATGCGAGGCCGCCACCGTGGTCACCGTGCCGGAGGTGCCGACGATCTGGAAGCCCTCGCGCCGCTGCTCGTCCTTGTAGGGCGCGAACTCGGCCAGGTTCTCCTCGAAATACCACGACATCAGCGCGTAGCGCGCGGCGTCGTCCTCGACGTCGGAGAACTGGTCGCGCAGCGTCGCCACGCCCAGCGGCACCGAGATCCAGTCCACCACCTTGGCGGCGGGGAACGGGCTGTCGACGGTGTGGAAGCCGGCATGCAGCCGCATGATCGCCCGCGGGCGCTCGCGCTGCGGCACCGAGGACAGGTCGATCCAGACCAGCTCGGTGGAGCCGCCGCCGATATCGACCACCAGGAGCTGCTCGGTGCGGGTGGAGACCAGCGGCGCGCAGGAGATCACCGCCAGCCGGGCCTCCTCCTCGGGCTGGATGATCTCGAGCTGCAGCCCGGTCTCGCGGCGCACCTGCTTGATGAAGCCCCTCGCATTGAGGGCGCGGCGGCAGGCCTCGGTGGCCACCAGCCGCATGCGCTTGACGTTGTGGCGCCGGATCTTCTGCTGGCAGACCCTCAGCGCCGCCACCGTGCGCCCCATCGAGGCACGCGACAGCCGCCCCGTGCGCTCGAGCCCGTGGCCCAGCTGCACGGATTTCGAGAAGCTGTCGACCACATGGAACTGACTGCCCTTGGGTTGGGCAATCAGCATGCGACAGCTGTTCGTGCCCAGATCCAGCGCGGCATACAGCTCGCTCGAATCCGGGGTATCGGGCGCGGAGCTCTCGACCGGTTTCGGGAAAGCGCCCGCACCACCGGGACGCTCTGGCGCCATGACATGCGCCTTTCCGATTTCAACTTGGCTTCACGTTATTACGCCGCGCCGCACCGCGCAAGCCTGACGCGGCGGCGGGATGAGGGGCATCGCGCAGGCATATGGGATCAAACGAGAATCCGCCGTTTCGCATGCCGCGGACGCGCGCCGCGCCGGGGATCGGCGATGGCCCGGCGCAAGCGGCGCGCCGGCCGCCCGGACCGGCGACTCCGGGGCCCATCGGGCGCGGTGCCCGCCGCGGCGCCGCCCGGGGCCGGCGGTTGCCGCCCCGGCCCGCTCCGGCTATGCAGCGCCGTCCGTTCCGGCCCGGAGGCCCGCCCCATGACCCTTGCCCTGCTCTTCGATCTCGACGGGACGCTGATCGATTCCGACCCGCTGCATGTCGCGGTGTTCCGGGAGTTCTTCGCCCGCCTGGGGCGCGAGATCGACGAGGCGCATTACCTCCGGCACATCCACGGCCGGCACAATCCCGACATCTTCGCCGAGGCCTTCCCGGGACAGGACGCGCAGGCCCTGGGCGAGGAGAAGGAGGCGCTGTTCCGCGCCCGCCTGCCGGCCCGGGTGCCGCCGGTGGCCGGGCTGACGGCCCTGCTCGACCGCGCCGAAGCCCGGGGCTGGCCCTGCGCCGTGGTCACCAACGCGCCGCGCGCCAATGCCGAGGCGATGCTGGCGGCGCTGGGGCTTTCCGAACGCCTGACCCATCTGGTGATCGGCGACGAGGCGGCGCGGCCCAAGCCCGACCCCGCGCCCTACCGCGCGGCGATGGCGGCGCTGGGCGTGGCGCCGTCGCGCGCTTTGGCCTTCGAGGACAGCCCTTCGGGGCTGCGCGCGGCGCGCGCCAGCGGCGCCTTCACCATCGGCATGGGCTCGAGCCTGGCCCCGGACCGGCTGCGCGAGGCCGGCGCCCAGGCCTGCCTGAAGGACTTCGCCGATCCCCGTCTCGAGCCGATCCTCGCGGCGCTGGAAGAGGGCCGCCGCCCGCCCGGCGCCGGCTGAGCGCCGCGCCCGAACGCCCCGCGCCCGACGCGCCCGGCCCGCCCGGGCCGGGCTCCGCCGGACCGGACCGCGGAGGTCCCGCGGCCCGCGCGCCCTCAGAGCGCCGTCCAGCCGCCATCCACCGACAGCGTCGTGCCGGTCATCTGCGCCGCTGCGGGCGAGCACAGGAACACCGCCAGCCCGCCCAGCTGCTCGACGGTGGCGAACTCCTTCGAGGGCTGGCGGTCGAGGATGACCTTCTCGATCACCTCCGCCTCGCTCATGTCGTATTTCTTCGCGGTGTCGGGGATCTGCGCCTCGACCAGCGGGGTCTTCACGTAGCCCGGGCAGATCGCGTTGGCGGTGATCGCCTCGCGCGCGGTCTCCAGCGCCACCACCTTGGTCATGCCGACGATGCCGTGCTTGGCCGCGACATAGGCCGCCTTGTAGGGCGAGGCGGTGAGCCCGTGCGCCGAGGCCACGTTGATCACCCGCCCCCACCCGGCCGCGCGCATCAGCGGCAGCGCCGCCGCGGTGGTGTGGAAGGCCGAGTTTAGGTTGATCGCGATGATCGCGTCCCATTTGTCCTCGGGGAACTCGTCGATCGGCGCCACGTGCTGGATGCCGGCATTGTTCACCAGGATGTCGCAGCGCCCCGCCGCCGCGATCAGCGCCCGGCATTCGGCACCTTTCGACATGTCGGCCCGGACGTAGCGCACCGCGACGCCGTGGCGCGCCGCCATCTCCTCGGCCAGCCGGTGGTCCTCGTCGCGGTCGGTGAACGAGTTCAGCACCACGTCGGCCCCGGCCCGCGCCAGCTCCTCGGCGATGCCGAGCCCGATGCCGGAATTCGACCCGGTGACGACGGCTTGCTTTCCCTTCAGCGACATGGTCTGCGGCTCCTCTGGCTTGCTGCAGGCGCGAAGGTATCACGCCGCGCCGCGGAGGAAAGCCGCCCCGTGCGCCCTCCGCATGCCCCCGTGCACCGGGTCCGGCCGGATCGGCCCGCCCGACCGGCCGACCAAAAAAAACGCCGGCACGAGGCCGGCGTTAAGTTATTGAGGCAGGTTTCATACAGGCAAGAAACCTATCGAGCAGTGCTTCATACATAGACCCTCCCGATCAGGAATCCAAGCTAAAAGTTTGATTAGCCACGGAAGCGCCGATAGACACGGGGGCGGCACCCGCCCAATCCCGCCGCCCGGAAAGGATCGTCGCCGAAATGCGCCTCGCTTATTACCTTAAGTTGTGCGGCACGGGGATCGCCCTGGCCTTGGCCGCGCTCTCCGGCCCCGCCTCCGCCGAGCCGCAGCACGGCATCGCCATGTATGGCGAGCCGGCCCTGCCGCCGGATTTCGAGGCCCTTCCCTACGTCAATCCCGACGCTCCCAAGGGCGGCCGCATCGTGCTCGGCGAGACCGGCAGCTTCGACAGCCTGAACCCGCACATCCTCAAGGGCAGCACGCCCTGGCAGCTGCGCTTCCTGGCCTATGAGAGCCTGATGGGGCGCAGCTACGACGAGCCCTTCACGCTCTACCCGCTGCTGGCCGAATCGCTCGACGTGGCCGAGGACCGCTCCTGGATCGCCTTCACCCTGCGCGAAGAGGCGCGTTTCTCCGACGGCAGCCCGGTCACGATCGAGGACGTGATGTGGTCCTACGAGACGCTCGGCACCGAGGGCCATCCGCGCTATCGCGGCATCTGGTCCCAGGTCGAGGCGATGGAGCAGACCGGGCCGCGCACGCTGCGCTTCACCTTCAACGACCCGAACCGCGAACTGGCGCTGCTGATCGGCATGCGGCCGATCCTCAAGAAGGCGCAATGGGAGGGAAAAAGCTTCGCCGAATCGGGGCTCGACGTGATCCCCATCGCCACCGCTCCTTACGTGGTCGAGGATTTCGAGGCGGGGCGCTACGTCACCCTGCGCCGCGACCCCGATTACTGGGGCGCCGACCTGCCCTTCATGCGGGGCCAGGCCAATCTCGACGAGATCCGCATGGAATTCTACGCCGACGCGCAGGTGCTGTTCGAGGCCTTCAAGGCCGGCCAGATCACCTCCCTGCGCGAGACCAACGCCGAGAAATGGGCCACCCAGTACGATTTCCCCGCCGTCCAGCGCGGCGAGATCGTGCTGTCGGAGATCCCGCATCAGCGCCCGACCGGGATCACCGGCTTCGTGATGAACACCCGCCGGGCGCCGTTCGACGACTGGCGCGTGCGCGAGGCGCTGATCCAGGCCTTCAACTTCGAATTCATCAACGAGACGATGACCGGCGGCCGGCAGCCGCGCATCACCTCGTATTTCTCCAATTCCATGCTCGGCATGCAGCCGGGCCCGGCCGAGGGCCGGGTGCGCGAATTGCTCGAGCCGCTCTCCGACCACCTGCTGCCTGGCGCCCTCGAAGGCTACGACCTCCCCGAGGGCGACGGCACGGCGCGCAACCGCGGCAGCCTGCGCCGCGCCACGCAGCTGCTCGAGGAGGCCGGCTGGCAGGTCGAGGGCGGGGTGCTGCGCAACGCCGCCGGCGAGCCCTTCGCCTTCCGCATCCTGCTGCCCCAGGGCAGCCCGGAGATGGCCTCGATCGTCGATCTCTACGTCCAGGCGCTGGAACGCCTCGGCATCCGCGCCGGGATCGACCTCGTCGACAGCGCCCAGTTCGCCGAGCGCACCAACGCCTTCGCCTTCGACATGACCTACTACACCCGCGGCCTGTCGCTGAGCCCGGGCACCGAACAGAAGCTCTACTGGGGGTCGGCGGCCGCCGACCAGCCGGGCTCGATGAACTGGATGGGCGCCCGCAACAAGGCCATCGACACCCTGATCGACACCCTGCTGACCGCCGAGAGCCGCGAGGATTTCGTCGCCGCGACAAGGGCGCTCGACCGGGTGCTGACCACCGGGCGCTACGTCATCCCGATCTACCAGTGGCGCGAGAGCCGCATCGCCCACGACGCCAACCTGCACTACCCCGACACCCTGCCGATCTACGGCGATTTCCTGAACTTCCACCCCGACGTCTGGTGGTACGAGGAATGACTCCCGGGGCCTTCTTCTGAGCGGAAATATCCCGGGGTGAATTGCGCGGCCCGCCGCGCAAGAGGGGCAGCGCCCCTCCCCCGCCGCTCACCCGCGCCCGGACCAGAACATCGGGCCGCCCTTCCAGCGCGGGAAGCCGTAGCCGTGGATCTCCACGAGGTCGATGTCGGAGGCGCGCTCGGCGATGCCCTCCTCGAGGATCGCCGCGCCCTCCTCGGCCATGCCGCCGAAGAGCCTTCGGGCGATCTCCTCGGGGTCCATCTCGCGCGCCGGGGCGACGCGGCCGGACAGCAGCTCCGCGACCGCGGCGGAGGGCTGCGGGCGGCGGTCGCCCGCGGCGTAATCGTACCAGCCGGCCTGCGTCTTCTGGCCCTTGCGCCCGGCCCGGACGAGGATGTCGCCCAGCGTCTCGGGGATGTCGCGGCCGGCCGTCCGCGCCGCCTCGCGCTGCGCGAAGGAGATGTCGAGACCGGCCAGATCCTGCATCTCGAACAGCCCCATGCGGAAGCCGAAGCGCTTGATCGCGGCGTCGATCTCGGCCGGCGCCACCCCGGCCTCGACCAGCGCCTCGCCGTCGCGGCGGTAGCGCTGCAGGATGCGGTTGCCGATGAAGCCCTCGCAGATCCCCGCCTGGACCGGGATCTTGCCCAGCCGCTTGGCCAGGGCGAAGGCCGCAGCCAGCACCTCGGGCGCGGTCTCGGGGACCGGCACGATCTCGAGCAGCTTCATCACATGGGCCGGGCTGAAGAAGTGCAGGCCGATGAAGCGCTCGGGCCCGGGCAGGCCCTCGGCGATGGCGCGGGGATCGAGATAGGAGGTGTTGGTGGCGAGGATGGCATCCGCGCGGCAGGCCTCGGCCAGCGCCGCAAAGACCGCGCGCTTGACGCCGATCTCCTCGAACACCGCCTCCACCACGAGGTCGGCCTCGGCCATCAGGGCGTAATCGGCGCCGGCGGTGAAGGCGGCCTCGGCGGCGGCGCGGGCGCCGGTATCGAGCTTGCCGCGCTTGGCGGCGCCGTCGAGGATCGCCAGCACCCGGTCGCGCCCGGCCGATGCGGCCTCGGCGTCGCGCTCGACCATGGTGACCGCGAGCCCCGCGAGGAGCCCGGCCGCGGCGATGCCCGCGCCCATCGTGCCGCCGCCGACGACGCCCAGCCGCGCGACCTTGCGCGGCGTCACGCCCTCGATCGCCGCCGGCCGGTAGACCGCGCGCTCGGCGAAGAAGACGTGCCGCAGGGCGGCCGCCTCGTCGGACTCGCGCAAGGCCAAGAAGGTCTCGCGCTCGCGCGCCAGGGCGGTGCGGAAATCGTCCTCCGCGGCGCCGCGCAGGCAGTCGAGCGCCTTCAGCGGGGCCTGGTGGCCGGGCTTGGCCGCGGCCTTGCGCGCCGCCTCCCAGAAGCTGTCCGGCTGCGCCGCGACCGGGCGTTCGGAGACCGGCGTCGGCAGGTCGCGCTCCAGCGCGGCGCGCAGGAACTCGACCGCGCCGGCCACCAGCTCGCCCTCGACCACTTCGTCGAGCAGCCCCGCCTCCCGGGCCCGTTCGGCGCCCCAGGGCGTGCCCCCGGTGACCAGCTCGACCGCCGCCGGCAGCCCGGCCAGCCGCGGCGTGCGCACCGTGCCCGAGGCGCCCGGAACGATGCCGAGATTGACCTCCGGCAGCCCCACCCTTGCATCGGCCGCGGCGACCCGGAAGCGGCAGCCCATGGCGATCTCGAACCCGCCGCCCAGCGCGCTGCCGTGGATCGCCGCGCACCAGGGCGTCGCGGCGCCCTCGATGCGGTCCACGACATCGGGCAGGTGCGGCTCCACCGGCGGCTGGCCGAACTCGCGCACGTCGGCGCCGGCGATGAAGGTGCGCCCGGCGCAGGCCAGCACCACGCCGCGGACCGCCTCGTCGGCGTCGAGCTCGGCCACCGCGTCCCAGAGCGCCTGCCGGACCGCCGCGGAAACCGCGTTGACCGGCGGATTGTCGAGCGTCACCACGGCGATCCCGCTCTCGCGGCGAATGGTCAGAACCGGCATCGGCCTCTCCCCCAAATCCGAACTCCTCGGCGCCAGACTTGCCACGAAAGCGATATATGCACAATCATTGACCGGTCGGACGGTTTATGACATCTTGCGGCAACGCGCGCCGGGGGGAGCCGGGGCGGCGAGGGAGGATCTCGAGTGACGGCAGAGGAACTGGCGCGCGCCTGCGCGGCGGCGATGTGGAACGACGACAGCGCCTCGAAGCGGCTCGGCATGGTGCTCGACCATGTCGCCCCGGGCGCGGCGCGGCTGCGCATGACGGTCACCGACCAGATGACCAACGGCCACGGCAACATGCATGGCGGCTACATCTTCACCCTCGCCGACAGCGCCTTCGCCTTTGCCTGCAACACCTACGACCAGGTCACCGTGGCGCAGCATTGCTCGGTCACCTACCTGGTGCCCGGAGCGCTGGGCGACGAGCTGACCGCCGAGGCGCGCGAGATCTCGCGGCGCGGCCGCTCCGGGCTCTACGACGTGCGGGTCAGCCGCGCCGACGGCACCGTGATCGCGGAGTTCCGCGGCCATGCGCGCAGCCTCGGACAGCCCATCCTGAACCAGACCGGCGCGGCCGGGTGACGCTTGCCCCGAGGGAGGACGACATGAAGGATCTCACCCCGCCCCGCGACATCCTCGATCCGATCGAGACCGCCAGCCGCGACGAGATCGCGGCGCTGCAGACCGAGCGTCTGGCCTGGTCGCTGCGCCACGCCTACGACAATTCGCCGTTCTACCGCGCCCGCTTCGACGCCGCGGGCGTACACCCGGACGAGTTCAGGGCGCTCCCCGATCTGGCCAAGTTCCCGTTCACGGTGAAGCAGGACCTGCGCGACAATTACCCGTTCGGCATGTTCGCCGCCCCGCGCGAGGAGATCGTGCGCATCCACGCCTCTTCGGGGACCACCGGCAAGCCCACCGTGGTCGGCTATACCCGCCGCGACATCGAGATCTGGTCGGACATGGTGGCGCGCTCGATCCGCGCCTCCGGCGGGCGGCCCGGCGACATCTGCCACATCGCCTATGGCTACGGGCTCTTCACCGGCGGGCTGGGCGCGCATTACGGCGCCGAGCGGCTGGGCTGCACGGTGGTGCCGGTCTCCGGCGGCATGACCGAGCGGCAGGTGACGCTGATCACCGACTTCAAGCCCCGCATCATCATGGTGACGCCGTCCTACATGCTGTCGATCCTCGACGAATTCCGCCGCCAGGGCCGCGACCCGCGGGACTGCTCGCTCGAGGTCGGCATCTTCGGCGCCGAGCCCTGGACCGATTCGATGCGGCGCGAGATCGAGCAGGCCTTCGACATGCATGCCGTCGACATCTACGGCCTCTCGGAGGTGATGGGGCCGGGCGTCGCCAACGAATGCGTCGAGACCAAGGACGGGCTCCATGTCTGGGAGGATCACTTCTACCCCGAGGTGATCGACCCCGAGACCGGCGCGGTGCTGCCCGACGGCGAGCTGGGCGAGCTGGTCTTCACCACGCTGACCAAGGAAGGCCTGCCGATGATCCGCTACCGCACCCGCGACCTGACCCGGCTCCTGCCGGGCACGGCGCGCACAATGCGGCGGATGGAGAAGATCACCGGCCGCTCCGACGACATGATCATCCTGCGCGGCGTCAACGTCTTCCCGACCCAGATCGAGGAGCAGCTGCTGAAATGCCGCGGGCTGGCGCCGCATTTCCAGATCGAGCTGACCCGGTCGGGGCGCATGGACGCCATGGTGGTGCATGTCGAATGCCTGCCCGACCAGGGCGGCGCCGATTCCCGCGACGCCGCGGCCAAAGAACTGGTGCATCACGTCAAGTCGGTGGTCGGCGTGTCCTGCAAGGTCGTGGTGCACGATCCCGGCCAGGTGGCGCGGTCGGAGGGCAAGGCCAAGCGCGTCGTCGACAACCGCCCGGCGGAATGACCGGGGCGCGGCCCAGTCCGGGCGGCGGGGGCTGAGCCATGGCCCGCACCCGCGCCGCCGATTTCGCCGAGAAGAAGTACGGCCTGCTGCTCGAGGCCGCCCGGGTCTTTGCCGAGCAGGGCATGGAGAAGGCCTCGATGGCGCAGATCGCCGCCGCGGCCGGGGTCTCGAAATCCCTGCTCTACCATTACTACCCCTCCAAGGACGTGCTGATCTACGCCATCATCGCGACCCATCTGGAGCGGCTCGACGCCACGCTGGAGGCGCTCGACGAGCCCGGCCTGGCGCCGGAACTGCGGCTCCGCCGGCTGGTCCGCGGGGTGCTCGACGTCTATCGCGGGGCCGACGATTTCCACCGCGTGCAGCTCAGCGCGGCGGATGCCCTGCCGCCGGCCGACCGCGCCGCGATCCGGGTGCTCGAGCGCCGCATCGTGGCCCGCGTCGCGGCCGCGCTGGAGGCGCTGCGGCCGGACCTCGCCAGTGGCCCGGTGCCGCGGCTGACGGCGGTGACCATGTCGCTCTTCGGCATGCTAAACTGGGCCTATATGTGGTTCCGCGACGGCGGCGCGCTGACCCGCGCGGCCTATGCCGACCTCGCCACCGACCTCGTCCTGGGCGGGATCCGCGGGCTCGAGTGACAACGCGCCGGTCTTGGCCGGGCTCATCGCTCTGCGGGGTGCGTGTCGGCGCGGGACCGGCCGCCCGGGGCCCTGCCCTTCCAGCCGCAGAGCGGAGCCGCGCAGCGACGGGCCGCGGCGCGGCGATCCCGACCGGGGAATTCCTCGATTTATCCCAGCCAGATCCGAAGTCGATCGAAGCTGTGCGCCCAGCCCCACCGTATCGCCGGGCCCGGGGGCGGCCCGGCGATGCGCGGCGGCCTGACGGCCGTGATTCCGCGCCGGGGGCCTTGCCCGACCGCTGGTCGCGCCGATCTGGGCAACGTTCGGACGACATCGCCAAGCCCCTTGCCGGTGATGTTGCGAATCCTGACACGCCGCCTCGAGGACTTCCCAGGGCCCGTCCTGCCCTTCCAGCCGCAGAGCGGAGCCGCGCAGCGACGGGCCGCGGCGCGGCGATCCCGACCTTGGAATCCCTTGGTTTATCCGGCCGAAGCTGCGCGCCCAGCCCTGCCAGATCGCCGGGCCGGGGGGCGGCCCGGCGATGCGCGGCGGCCTGCAACCTTGCTTCCGCGCCGGGTGCCTTGCCCAAGCGCCGGTCGCGTCGACATGCGTGAGGGTTCGGCGGGATCGACGAGCCCCTCGCCGGTGATGTTGCGGATCCAGACAGGCCGCCTCGAGGCCTGCCCAGGGCCCTTTCCTGCCCTCCAAGATTCAGAGCTGAGCCGCGCAGCGACGGGCCGCGGCGCGGCGATCCCGACCCTGGAATCCCTTGGTTTATCCCGGCCAGGTCCGAAGACCATCGAAGCTGAGCACCCAGCCCCACCAGATCGCCGGGCCGGGGGGCGGCCCGGCGATGCGCGGTGGCCTGCGGCCTTGATTCCGCGCCGGGGACACGGACCATCCGACCGCGTCCCTCTGCCTGCTCGTCCGTCCGGACCGCGACGCCCCCGACCGGTCCGCACCGTCGAAGGTACGCCGCACCCTCGGCAGGAAGGAGGCCCCCCGGGAGCCCCCGCCCCCTCAGACCTCGGCGTCCTCGGGCAGCGGCCAGGACTTCGCCACCATGGTCAGCACGTCGTATTGCGCCACCACCTCGTCGTGCTGGTTGCTGACCCGGCAATCCCAGCGCACCTCGCCGTAGACCGCGCCCTCGCGCGGGTTGATCTCCTTGCAGGTCAGCCGCACCCGCAGGCTGTCGCCGAAATAGACCGGCGTCAGGAAGCGCAGGTTGTCGACGCCGTAATTGGCCAGGACCGGCCCCGGGTCGGGCTGCACGAAGAGCCCGGCGGCGAAGGAGGCGATGAGATAGCCATGCGCCACCCGGTCGTCGAAGAACGGGTTGGCCCGGGCGGCGGTGCTGTCCATGTGGGCGTAGAAGGTGTCGCCGGTGAAATGGGCGAAATGCTCGACATCCTCGGCGGTGATCTCGCGCGCCTCGGTGACCACCTGATCGCCCAGACGCAGGGTCTCAAGCGACTTGCGGAACGGGTGCTCGCCGGTCTCGGCGGCGGCGCCGTCGGACCATTGCCCGGTGACCGCGGTCAGCAGATGCGGCGCGCCCTGCACGGCGGTGCGCATCATGAAATGCTTCACCCCGCGCATGCCGCCCATCTCCTCGCCGCCCCCCGCCCGGCCCGGGCCGCCATGGACCAGCGGCGCCAGCGGCGAGCCGTGCCCGGTGGAGCTCTTGGCCGAGGCGCGGTTGCCGATCAGCACCCGGCCGTGGAACGGCGCGAGGCCGCAGACGATCTCGGCCGCCACCGCCGGATCGTCGGTGAAGAGCGAGGAGACGAGGCTGCCCTTGCCCTTGGCCGCCAGCGCCACCGCCTCCTCGGCGTCGTCATAGGCCATCACCGTGGCGACCGGGCCGAAGGCCTCGACCTCGTGCGGCGCGCGGGCATTCATTGGGTCGGGGCAGCGCAGCAGCACCGGGTTGAGGAAGGCGCCCGTCTCGGGATCTCCCGAGACGACGCACACTGGGCCGTCGGGATCGCCCGAGACGATCTCGGCCTCGCGCGCCAGTTCGGCGATCTTGGCGCGCACGCCGTCGCGCTCGCCCAGCGAGGCCAGCGCGCCGATCCGCACCCGGTCGTCGTCCGGCAGGCCCACCGGCGTGTCGGCCAGCCGCGCGCCCAGCGCCTCGATCAGCGCCGCCTCGTGGGCGCGGGGCACGATGACGCGGCGGATGGCGGTGCATTTCTGCCCCGCCTTGACGCCGACCTCGCGCGCCACCTCCCTGACGAAGAGGTCAAACTCCGGCGTGCCCGGCCCGGCTTCGGGGCCGAGGATGGCGGCGTTCAGGCTGTCGGCCTCCATGGTGAAGCGGGTGGCGTTCTCCACCACCGCCGGATGCGCCTTGAGCTTGCGCCCCGTCGCCGCCGAGCCGGTGAAGGTCACCACGTCCTGCCCGGTCACGTGGTCGAGCAGGTCGCCCACCGAGCCGCAGACCAGCTGCAGCGCGCCTTGGGGCAGCACCTCCATCTCGAGGATGCGGCGCACCACCAATTCGGTCAGGTAGGCGGTCTGCGAGGCCGGCTTCACCAGGCAGGGCATGCCGGCGATCAGCGACGGCGCGATCTTCTCCAGCATGCCCCAGACCGGGAAGTTGAAGGCGTTGATGTGCACCGCCACGCCGCGCATCGGGGTCAGGATATGCTGGGCCGAAAAACTGGCATCCTTCGACAGCGGCTCCACCGGGCCCTCGGGGATCACGCGGGCATTGGGAAATTCGCGCCGGGCCCGGGAGGCGAAGGTCAGCATCGTGCCGATGCCGCCGTCGATGTCGATCCAGCCGTCCTTGCGCGTCGCCCCGGTGCGGAAGTTCTCGAGGTAGAACTCCTCCTTCATCTCCATCAGCCGCAGGCCGATCTCCTTCAGCATCAGCGCGCGCTGGTGCAGGGTCAGGCGGCGCAGGGCCGGGCCGCCGGTGTCGCGGCCCCAGCCCAGCGCCGCCGCCATGTCGAGCCCCTCGGCGCCGATATGGGCGACGACCGCGCCGGTGGCGGCGTCGCGCAGCGGCTTGCCGTCACCCGCGCCCGGGCGCCAGGCGCCCGAGACATAGCTTTCGAGACGGCGCGCGGGCGCTCCGGTGTCGAGCATGACGATCTCCCTTTCGCTTCTCAGCCGAACCCGAGCCCAGCCAGTGTCTCGCCCGCGGCGCGCTCCCACTCGGCGCGCAGGGCATCGTTGGGGCGGTGGCGCAGGCCCATCGCCCGCTGCGTCTCGAAACGCGCGGAGCCGGCGGCGCCGAAGGTCGCGGCGACCCGCGGCCACCAATAGGCGACGCTCTCTGTCGCCTCGGCGCGGGCCGCCTCGGTCTCCACGAGGCGCGCCAGCCCCTCCTGCCCGAGCTCCATGTGCCGCTGTTCGCGCGGCGCCACGGCGCGCAGCACCTCGGCCAGCGGCGCGTAGGAGCATTGCGCCAGCTCGGCCAGCTGGATCAGTGTGGCCCGCCCCATCAGCACGTTCATCACCACCGCGTCGGTCCAGCCGGCGAGCGGCGCGTGGAACACCGACAGGCGCATGTCGCCGCCCTGCCGGGCGGCGGCGATCTCGGCCCCGCGGGGCTGCCGCGCGGCCCAGTCATGGGCGCGCTCGTAGCGTGCCACGTCGGTGCCGAACTCGGCCATCAGGTCGAGCACGCGGACGGCGTGGTCGGCCTTTTCCAGCACGATGCGGCTGGCGGCGATGCGCTCCTTGACGCCGGGCGCCCAGTTGATCGCGTCGGCGAAGCCCGCCGAGCCCGCCAGCTCGCTGTCGACGAAGGACGACATCAGCCGCATCAGCTCGCCGCGGTAGCGCGGCGGCGCGTTCTCCGGCGAGGTCAGCTTGCCGCCCTGGGCGAGGTAGTCGGCGATCGGCATGGCGGCGTCGGCGGGATCACTCGTCATAGCTCAGCACCACCCTGTCGGAGACCGGCACGCATTGGCAGGACAGCACGTAGCCCGCGCGCACCTCGTAATCCTCGAGCGCGTGGTTGGTGGCCATCTCGACCTCGCCCTCCAGAACCTTGGCGCGGCAGGTCGAGCAGACCCCCGCCTTGCAGGAATAGGGCGCGTCCATGTCGTTGGCGAGCGCCGCGTCGAGGATCGCGGTGCCGTCCTTGGGCATGCGGAAGCCGCGGGTGGCGCCGTCGAGGGTCACCGAGACCTCGCAATCATGCCCGGCCCGGGCCTCCTGCCGCGACACCGCGCGGGCCTTGGCCCGGCCGGGCTGGGCCGAGGCGAAGAGCTCGAACTTGATCTGGTCGTCGCCCAGGCCGTGGCGGCGCAGGCTGTCGGCGATCGCCAGCATCATCGGCTCGGGGCCGCAGATGAAGGCCAGGTCGACGTCCTCGGCATCGATCCAGAGCCGGAACAAGAGGTCCATCTTCTCGGCATCGACCCGGCCGGTGAAGAGGTCGATCTCCTGCCCCTCCTCGAGGATGTGGATCACCGAGAACCGGCCGAGATGGTTGTTCTTCAGATCCTCAAGCTCCTCGCGGAACATGATCGAGGAGGCCTGCCGGTTGGCATAGACCAGCGTCGCCCGGGCGCCGGGCTCGCGCGCCAGCACGGTCTTGAGGATCGACAGGACCGGGGTGATGCCGGAGCCGCCGGCGAACATCAGGTAGTGCCGTTCGGCGCTGGCATCGAGCGGGGCGTGGAACTTGCCCATCGGCGGCATCGCCTCGAGCGTGGTGCCCGGGGCCAGCTCCTCGTTGGCCCAGGTCGAGAAGGCGCCGCCGTCGACGCGCTTGATGCCGACCCGCAGGACGCCCTCGTCGAGCCCGGCGCAGATCGAGTAGGAGCGGCGCAGCTCGGCGCCGTCGAAGTCGCGGCGGAAGGTCAGGTACTGGCCCTGGGTGAAGGCGAAGGCCTCGGCCGCCGCCTCCGGCGGGCGCAGGGTCAGCACCACCGCGTCGCGGGTGGTCTTCTGCACGTCGATCACCTCGAGCGGATGGAAGCGGGGCATCAGCGGGGTCCTCCTGGGGTGACGGGGTGCGGGCGGGTGCGGGCGGGGCTGTGGCGGGCGAGGCGGGGGTCGGGGGTCGCTGCGGGGACGCGGGTGTGGCGCCGGGTGGCCGCCTGTCGGGCCCGGGCGCCCAGCCCGGGCCGCGCCCGACCCTCCCCCCGGGAGGGCGCTCTGGCGATGTCGTGCACCGCTCGGCGGTCGTTCGGGGCTTGGGAGATAAAGCGCTGACCACAAGCGAGGCGCCGGCGCCTTCCCAGGGTCGTGCGCGCCCCTTCGCGCAAGGGGGCAAATGACATGGCAGCGGATGCGCCCAACGCAGACGCCGCCGCGCAGACCCCCCGAGTCTCGACGCGCGCGGTTGCCACCATTCGGGCCCGGGCGACCAGCCCGGGCCGCGCCCGACCCTCCCCCTGGGAGGGCGCTTTGGCGATGGCGTTGACCGCTCGGCGGTCGTTCTGGGCTTGGAAGATAAAGCGCTGACCACACGAGGACGGTCTGCGCCCTCCCAGGGTCGGGCGCAGCCCTTCGCGCGAGGTGACAGAATGGGTCGGGTCGGTGTTGCGAACTTCGGAGGCTGCGACGCAGACGGCCCGCGTCTCGACGCGCGCGGTTGCCGCCCTCCGGGCCCGGGCGTCCAGCCCGGGCCGCGCCCGACCCTCCCCGCGGGAGGGCGCTTTGGCGATGGCGTTTGCCGCTCGGATGTCGTTCGGGGCTTGGAAGATAAAGCGCCCATCACAAGCCGGAAGCCAGCGCCTTCCCAGGGTCGGGCGCGGCCCTTGGTGGCGGATGGCGGGGCTGTTACGGGGCCTGCGCGTCATTGCCCGGCCCCTCAATGGCACTTGAAGTAGTCGAAGGGCTCGAGGCAGTCGCGGCAGCGCCAGGCCGCCTTGCAGGGCGTCGAGCCGTACTGGCTGACCCGCTCGGTCTCGCCCGAGCCGCAGCGCGGGCAGGCGACGCCGAGATTGCCGCCCGAGAGCCGCGCCACCCGCCCCGCGAGGCGCCCGTCGGCGGCGGTGCCGTCGACCGGCGGTGCGATGCCGTAGGCGCGGAGCTTCTCGCGCGCCTCCGCACCGATCCAGTCGGTGGTCCAGGGCGGCGACAGCCGGCGCTCCACCCGCACCTTGCCGATCCCCCGCGCCTCGAGATGCCGCGCGATGTCGAGATCGATCACCGCAAGCGCCGGGCAGCCGGAATAAGTCGGCGTCACCGCCACCACCAGCGTGTCGCCCTCCCAGCGCAGATCGCGCACCATGCCGAGATCGGTGACCGAGATCACCGGGATCTCCGGGTCCGGGACCTCGTCGAGCCAGGCCCGCACCTCGGCGAGGGAGGGCAGCGTGTCGCTCACCATTCCGCCCCCGGATAGGCGCGCTGCAGGAACTGCATCTCGGCCAGCAGGTAGCCCAGATGCTCGGTGTGCCGGCCGGTGCGGCCGCCGCGCTTGAGGTGCGAGGCCGCCGCCGCGGGCTCCGGCATTTCCAGCGTCGCCTCGGCCAGCACCTCGGCCACCACCCGGTCCCAGGCCGCGCGCAGATCCGTGGGGCGCGGCGCGATGCCGGCCTCGGCCACCGCCGCGTCGGCGGCATCGGTCACGAAGAGCTCGGCGGTGTAGGGCCAGAGATGGTCGAGCGCCTCGGCCATGCGGCGGTGGCTCTCCCCGCTGCCGTCGCCCAGCCGCACCACGAGGTCGGCGGAGCGCTCGACATGGTAGGCCACCTCCTTGCGCGCCTTGGCGGCGATCTCCGCCACCCGCGGCGAGGACGAGGCCTCGAGCGCGCCCAGCAGCTCGAAATGCCAGACGTCGAAGAGGAACTGGCGCATCGTGGTGACCGCCATGTCGCCCTTCGGCAGCTCGACGAGCAGCAGGTTGCGGAAGCCCATTGCGTCGCGCAGATAGGCAAGGTCGTCGGCGCTGCGGCCGGCATCCTCGACCTCGGCGGCGAGACCGAGCCACATCTGGGTATGGCCGATCAGGTCGAGCGCCACGTTGGCGAGCGCGATGTCCTCCTCCAGCGCCGGGCCCTTGCCGCACCATTCGGACAGCCGGTGGCCCAGCACCAGCGTGCTGTCGCCCATGCGGCAGAGGAACTCGAAGAAGGCGGGCTTCAGCTCGACATCAGTCACGTGTGGGTCCGGCCGCGGCGCCCCGGCGGCGTCGCGGGCCAGTTCGGTCACGTTCGGCGTGGTCATGTCCGGCAGCGACGGCATCACATGTGCCCCACATCGTCGGGGATGTCGTAGAAGGTCGGGTGGCGGTAGACCTTGTCCTCGGCCGGATCGAAGAGCGGCCCCTTCTCGGACGGGCTCGAGGCGGTGATGTCGGCGGATTTCACCACCCAGATCGACACCCCCTCCTTGCGGCGGGTATAGACGTCGCGGGCATTGCGGATCGCCATCTCGGCATCGGGCGCGTGCAGCGAGCCCACATGCCGGTGGTTCAGCCCGTGCTGGCCCCGGATGAAGACCTCCCAGAGCGGCCATTCCTTCCTCGACATCGCGTCCTCCCTCACTCGGCGGCGGTGCGGGCCGCGGCGCGGCGGCGGGCGGCCTTCTCGGCATGGGCGGTGAGCCCGTCGCGGAACCACGCGCCCTCCTCCCAGGCCCGGACCCGGGCGCCCAGCCGCTCGCGGTTGCACGGCCCGTTGCCCTTGATCACCTCGAAGAACTCGGCCCAGTCGGGCTCGGTGAAGTCGTAGCCGCCCTTCTCCTCGTTCCAGCGAAGCCCCTCGTCGGGGACGGTGAGGCCCAGGAACTCGGCCTGCGGCACCGTCTCGTCGACGAATTTCTGCCGCAGCTCGTCATTGGTGTTCATCTTGATCTTCCACGCCATCGACTGCGCGGAATGCACCGAGTCCTTGTCCGAGGGGCCGAACATCATCAGCGCCGGGAACCAGAAGCGGTCGAGCGCATCCTGCGCCATGGCCTTCTGCTCGGGCGTGCCGCGGGCCATCTTCATCATGATGTGGTAGCCCTGCCGCTGGTGGAAGCTCTCTTCCTTGCAGATGCGGATCATGGCGCGGGAATAGGGCCCGTAGGAGGTGCGCTGCAGCGGCACCTGGTTCATGATCGCGGCGCCGTCCACCAGCCAGCCCACCGCGCCCATGTCGGCCCAGGTCAGGGTCGGGTAGTTGAAGATCGAGGAATACTTCATGTTGCCCGAATGCAGCCGCTCGAAGAGCTCGTCGCGGCTGATCCCCAGCGTCTCGGCGGCGGAGTAGAGGTAGAGGCCGTGGCCGGCCTCGTCCTGCACCTTGGCCAGCAGGATCGCCTTGCGCTCGAGCGTGGGCGCGCGGGTGATCCAGTTGCCCTCGGGCAGCTGGCCGACGATCTCGGAATGGGCGTGCTGGCCGATCTGGCGGATCAGCGTCTTGCGGTAGCCCTCGGGCATCCATTCCTTGGGCTCGATCTTCTCGCCGGCGTCGATGCGCGCCTGGAAGGCCTTTTCCTCCGGCGTCAGCTCGCCGGAATTGCCTTCGGACTTCACCATCTGGGCATACATGGCCGATCCTCCCTTTCGAGGTTCAAACGCGTTCCAGAACCATCGCGATCCCCTGCCCCACGCCCACGCACATGGTGCAGAGCGCATAGCGCCCGCCGGTGCGCTGAAGCTGGTAGCTGGCATGCAGCACCAGCCGGGCGCCCGACATGCCGAGCGGGTGGCCCATGGCGATGGCGCCGCCATTGGCGTTGACGTGCTCCGCGTCGTCCGGCAGGCCGAGCTCGCGCAGCACCGCGAGGCCCTGCGCCGCGAAGGCCTCGTTGAGCTCGATCACGTCCATCTGCTCGAGGCTCAGCCCGGCGCGGTCGAGCACCCGGCGCACCGCCGGGACCGGCCCCACGCCCATCACCCGGGGCGCCACGCCGGCGGCAACCATCGCCACCACGCGGGCGCGCGGCGTCAGGCCCTGGCTGCGGGCCATCGCCTCGGAGGCCACCACGACCGCGGCGGCGCCGTCATTGACGCCCGAGGCATTGCCGGCGGTGACGCTCAGATCGGGGCCGTTGACGCCCTTCAGGCCGGCCAGCTTCTCGGCGGTGGTGCCGGGGCGCGGATGCTCGTCGGTGTCGACGACCAGCGGCTCGCCCTTGCGCTGCGGGATGGTCACCGGGACGATCTCCTCGGCGAAGATCCCGGCCTTCTGGGCGGCGTCCCAGCGCGCCTGGCTGCGTTCGGCGAAGGCGTCCTGGTCCGCGCGGCTGACGCCGTAATCGGCCGCCACGTTGTCGGCGGTCTCGGGCATCGAATGGGTGCCGTGCGCCTTGGCCATCTTCGGGTTGACGAAGCGCCAGCCGATGGTGGTGTCGTAGATCTCGGCCTTGCGGGCGAAGGCGCTGGTGGCCTTGGGCATCACGAAGGGGGCGCGGCTCATGCTCTCCACCCCGCCGGCCAGCAGCAGGTCGGCATCGCCGGCGCGGATCGCCCGGGCCGCCATGCCGATGGCGTCCATGCCCGAGCCGCAGAGCCGGTTGATCGTGGTGCCCGGCACCGCCTCGGGGTAGTCGGCCAGGAGCACCGCCATCCGCGCCACGTTGCGGTTGTCCTCGCCGGCCTGGTTGGCACAGCCCAGGATCACGTCGTCCACCCGCGCCCAGTCGACCGCGCCGTTGCGCTCGCGCAGGGCCGCCAGCGGGATCGCCGCCAGGTCGTCGGCGCGGACCTGCGACAGCGCGCCGCCATAGCGGCCGATCGGGGTGCGCACCGCGTCGCAGATGAATGCTTCGGTCATGTATCCTCCGTGGCAGAACCGTTGCGGACACGGGGCAATGCCCGGGCGTGCCCCGTGTATAGCCGAAAAAGCATCACAGGAAAAGTCTCATTTCTGTATTTCTGTGATGCTTTCAGGTGTCGGGCCTCCCCGCGCCTCCGCCGCCAGCCGGGCGCGGCGCGCCGCGATCTGCGGATTGAGCGCCGGCAGCGGGCCGGCATCGCCGTGGAAGGCGCGGCCGACATGGGCGTCGGCGGCTTCGGTGAGCGCGAGGTAGGTTTCGACGAACAGCGCCCGGGCATGGTGGCCCGGCCAGTCGCCCGGCAGGGCGGCGCCCGGCAGGCGCGGATCGGCCAGCGCCGCCTGGCGGTAGAGGTGGACGAGCCGCAGCCGCAGCGCCAGCGCCCGCGCCCCCGACGGCCGGGCGCCGTCGGCGAGCGCCGCGCGGAGCGGCGCGAAGCCGGTCTCGAAGGACCGGTAGCGTTCCGCCACCTCGTCGAGCGGCCAGTGCCGGGCCGCGAGGTCGGGAAGCCCCGCCTCCCCGGCCAGGCCGCGCGCCGCCAGCACCACGCCCTCGGGGCGCGGCAGATCCGGGCGGTCGGGCGCCCAGGCCGCCTCCGGCCCGATCCGCGCCCAGCCCTCCAGCTCGGCGGCCGCCGCCGCGGCGCCGCCCAGCGCCAGCAGCCAGCTCCCGGGCGGCGGCGGCGGGGCGTAGAGGATGCGCGAGGCGGCGGCGAATTCGCGCTGGGCCGCCCGGGTCAGGCGGTAATAGCTGCGTCGCCCGATGCGCTCGCCTTCGAGCCGGCCGGCGGCCACCAGGCGGGAGACCGCGGTCCGCACCAGGCTCTCGCTCAGCCCGTGATCGGCGGCGCAGGCGATCAGCGTGCCCATCCACAGCACGCCGCCGCGCGGCTCCACCACGTCGCCGTAGATGGTGACGATGAAGGCGGCGGCGCGGGGCGGCGCGGCGGGCAGCGGCAGCGCCGCATCCCCGCTGCCATCCGGATCGCCCGGGGCGCCGCCCGCCGGGCCGCTGTCGAATTCGGTATCGGTCATGCGAAAAGGTTACCCGAGCCGCGGCCGAGCGCCAGTCCCGTCGCCCCGAAGGGGCGCGGCGGCGCGGCGCTCAGCCGAACTCGGTCAGGCGGGCGACGTAGCGCGCCAGGGTGTCGATCTCGAGGTTGACGCGGTCGCCCTCCTCGACCCCGCCCCACGTTGTCACGGCCTTGGTGTGGGGGATGAAGTTAATGCCGAAATCGCGGCCCGAGACCTCGTTGACGGTCAGCGACGTGCCGTTCAGCGCCACCGAGCCCTTGGGCGCGATGAAGCGGGCCAGCGCTTCGGGGGCGCGCAGCGTCACCCGCGTGCTGTCGCCGTCGTCGCGCAGCGCCACCACCTCGGCCACGCCGTCGATATGGCCCGAGACGATGTGGCCGCCCAGCTCGTCGCCGACCCGCAGCGCGCGTTCGAGGTTGATCCGGTAGCCGACGTTCCAGCCGCCGAGATTGGTCTTCGACACGGTCTCGGCGCTGACATCGACGTCGAACCAGTCGGCGCCGGTGCGCACCACCGTCAGGCAGACCCCGTCGCAGGCGATCGAGGCGCCGAGATCGATGCCGGCCGTGTCGTAGCCGGTGGCGATGCGCGCGCGCAGGTCGCCGCGCTGCTCGAGCTCGCGGATCTCGCCAATATCGGTCACGATTCCGGTAAACATGGCGGCGCCCCCCTCCGGGCTGCCCGGCCAGCATGCCGGGCCTTAATTTCGTCCCACTCCCCGCGTAGGATCGCGGCGAGAAACACCAGCGGAATAGACGGGCGTCATGGCCGAAGCAACCGGAGAGCAGCGCGTCTTCCTGTTTCTGCAAGGACCGCACGGCCCGTTCTTCCACGCCCTGGCCCAGATGCTGCGCAAGACCGGGGCCCGGGTCTGGCGCGTCGGCTTCAATGCCGGCGATGCCGCCTTCTGGTTCGACCGCGCCAGCTACCTGCCCTATCGTGGCCGCGCCGCGGACTGGCCGGCCGAGGCCGCGCGGCTGATCGCCGAACACGGCGTCACCGACCTCGTCCTCTACGGCGACACCCGGCCGATCCACGCCGAGGCGGTGGCCGCGGCGCGGGCCCGCGGGCTTACCGTCCACGTCTTCGAGGAAGGCTACATGCGCCCCTACTGGGTGACCTACGAGCGTGGCGGCGCGAACGGGCATTCGCGGCTCATGGCGATGTCGGTCGCGGACATGCGCGATGCGCTGAAGCTCTCGGACATGGAGGCGCCGCTGCCGCCGGGCCATTGGGGCGACATGCGCCAGCACATCTTCTACGGCGCGCTCTACCACGCCTGCGTGCTGGTCCGGAACGCCGGCTACCGCAATTTCCGCCCGCACCGCGCGCTCAGCGTGGCGCAGGAATTCCGCCTCTACCTGCGGCGCCTGATGCTGATGCCGGCGACAGCGCTCGACCGCATTCTGGCCACCGCGCGCATCCGGCTCGGCGGCTTTCCCTACCACCTGGCGATCCTGCAGCTCGAGCACGATGCCAGCTTCCAGGCGCATTCGCCCTTCTCCTCGCTGACCGAGTTCCTCGAAGTGACCATCGAGGGCTTCGCCGAGGGCGCGCCGGGCCATCACCACCTGGTCTTCAAGGCGCATCCGCTGGAGGACGGCCGCGCCCCGGTGCGGCGCACGGTGCGCCGGCTGGCGCGGCGCTACGGCATCGCGGAGCGCGTGCACTACGTCCGCGGCGGCAAGCTCGCGCAGCTGCTCAACGACGCCCGCAGCGCGGTCACGGTGAACTCCACCGCCGGCCAGCAGGTGCTGTGGCGCGGCATCCCGCTCAAGGTCTTCGGCCGCGCCGTCTACGACAAGCCGGAATTCGTCTCGACCCAGCCGCTGGCGGAGTTCTTCGCGCGCCCGACCCGGCCCGACAACCGCGCCTACCGCGAATACCGGCGCTACCTCCTGGAGACCAGCCAGCTGCCCGGCGGCTTCTATTCGGCGCGCGGCCGGCGCCAGCTGTTGCGCCAGGTCGTCGACATGATGCTGGCCCCCGACGACCCCTACGACGCGCTCAGCCGCGGCACCGCGGCGCCCCGGCAACAGTTGCGCGTCGTCACCTGAGGCGCCGGGGCTTCGACATTGCCCGATATTCCGCATCCCGAATAGTCTTGGCCCCAAACGACCGAGGCAGAACAAGAACGGGTCGAGGAGACCGAGCAGTGACACGATACACCTCCCGCCTCGCGCGTGGAGTCGCGCTCGTGGCCGCGACGTCGATTCTGGCGTCCTGCGGCCTGCCGCGCGTCGGACCCAGCAAAAGCGAAATCTATGCCGGCTCGGTGCAGCGCGAGGGCGACGCCTTCATCGTCGCGGTCAACGACCGCGTGACCCGTGCCACCGCCGTGGTGCCCGCGCTGGGCTTCTCGCCGAGCTTCCAGAGCGCCGGCATCGTCGGCTCCGACACCATCACCCCGGGCGACACGCTGGGCCTGACGATCTGGGAAAACGTCGATGACGGGCTGCTCGCCGGCGAGGGTGCCAACGCCACCCTGCTCGACGAGGTGCAGGTCGATGGCGCGGGATTCATCTTCGTGCCCTATGCCGGGCGCATCCGCGCCGCCGGCAATTCCACCGAAACCGTGCGCCGGATCATCACCGACCGGCTGGCCGAGCAGACCCCCGACCCGCAGGTCCAGGTGACCCGGGTCGCCGGCGACGGGCAGACCGTGTCGCTGGTCGGCGCGGTCGGCGCGCAGGGCGTCTACCCGATCGAGCGGCCGACGCGGACGCTCTCGGCGATGCTGGCCCGCGCCGGCGGCGTGGCCATCGAGCCCGAGATCGCCCAGGTCAAGGTGCAGCGCGCCGGCCAGACCGGCACCATCTGGTTCCAGGACCTGTTCGAGAATCCCCGCATGGACATCGCGCTGCGCGGCGGCGACAAGATCCTCGTCGAGGAGGACACCCGGTCGTTCACCGCGCTCGGCGCCACCGGCACCCAGGCCCGGGTGCCCTTCGAGACCCAGAACATCTCGGCTGTCGAGGCGCTGGCCCAGGTCGGCGGGCTGGTCGCCACCGCCTCCGACCCGACCGGCGTCTTCGTGTTCCGCAACGAACCCGCCGAGATCGCCAACCAGGTGCTCGGCCGCACCGACCTCGTCGGTGCCCAGCGGCTGGTCTACGTGCTCGACCTGACCAAGCCCAACGGCATGTTCATGGCCCGCGACTTCGTGATCCGCGACCAGGACACGGTCTACGTCACCGAGGCGCCGTTCACCCAATGGTCCAAGGTGATCTCGGCGGTGACCGGCTCGCTCGGCACGGTCTCCACCCTGGCCACCACCTCGGCCGCGCTGAGCGGGGGCTGAGCTTGCCCCTGCGGGGGGCCGACACCGACGCCGGGGCCGCCGCCGCGCCCCGGCGTCTTTGCGTCTACAGCGCCGGGTTCCTGCGCCAGCAAAGACTGCGCCGGATCCTCGCCCTGGCCGGCTGGCCGGTGGCGCTGGGCCGGCCGCGGCCGGGCGACGCGATCGGCGTCTGGGGCGCCTCGCCGCATGCCTGGCGCGGCGAACGGCTGGCGGCGCGCTGGCAGGTGCCGCTGCTGCGCGTCGAGGACGCCTGGCTGCGCTCGCTGCATCCCGGCCGGGTCCGCGGCGAGCCGCCGCTGGGCCTGCTGCTCGACCGCACGGGGCTGCATTTCGACCCCCGGAGCCCCTCCGACCTCGAGACGCTGCTGGCCACCGACCCGCTCGACGAGACGCCGCTGCTCGACCGGGCGCGCGCCGCCATCGCCTGCATGCGCCGCGCCCATCTGTCGAAATACGCCGCCACCGATCCGGCGCTCGACCCGCCGGCCCCGGGCTACGTGCTGGTGATCGACCAGACCCGCGGCGACGCCTCGGTCCGGGCCTCGGGCGGCGACCGCGCGCGCTTTCTCGAGATGCTGGCCGCGGCGCGGGACGAGAACCCGGGCACCCGCATCCTGCTGCGGGCCCATCCCGAGACCGCCGCCGGCGCCCGGCCGGGCCATTTCCGGCCCGAGGATGCCGGGCGCGGGGTGGCGTTCTGCGACGGGCCGCATTCGCCCTGGGCGCTGCTCGACGGCGCCGTCGCGGTCTACACGCTGTCCTCGCAGATGGGCTTCGAGGCGATCCTCGCCGGGCACCGGCCGCGGGTCTTCGGCGGGCCGTTCTATGCCGGCTGGGGGCTCAGCCGGGACGAGATGGCCTTGCCGCGGCGCGGCCGGGCGCTGACCCGAGCGCAGCTCTTCGCCGCGGCGGCGCTGCGCTACCCGTTTTGGTACGACCCGTTCGCCGACGCGCTCTGCGACATCGAGACCGTGCTTGCCAATCTCGAGGCCGCCGCCCGGGCCTGGCGCGAGGACCGCCGCGGCTGGGTCGGGCGCGACATGCGGCTCTGGAAGCGGCCGGCGCTGCAGGGCTTTTTCGGCGGCGAGCGCCGCATGGTCTTCGCCAACGACCCTAACCGCGCCGCCGCGCTGGCCCGGCGCGACGGCCGCCGGCTGATGGGCTGGGCCGGGGCGACCGGCGCTGACGAGGAGATCGTGCGGCTCGAGGACGGCTTTCTGCGCTCGCGCGGGCTCGGCGCCGACCTGGTGCCGCCGCTGTCGCTGGTGGCCGACGATCTGGGCATCTACTACGACCCGCGCCGGCCGTCGCGGCTGGAGCGCCTGATCGCCGGCAGCCCCGCCCTGCCCGAGGACCAGCGCGCCCGCGCCCGCGACCTGATCGCCCGCCTCGTGGCGGCGGCGCTCTCCAAGTACAACCTCGGCGGCGCGCGCCCCGACCTGCCGCCCGGCCGCCGCATCCTGGTGCCGGGCCAGGTCGAGGACGACGCCTCGATCCTCACCGGCGCCGGCGAGATCCGCAGCAACGCGGCGCTGCTCGCGCTTGTGCGGGCCGAGAACCCGGACGCGGTGATCGTCTGGAAGCCGCATCCCGATGTCAGTGCCGGGCTGCGCCGCGGCGCCGTCGCGGCGCCCGAGCGCTGGGCCGACGTGATCGCCGAGGGCGCCGACATCGCGGCGCTGCTCGAGGCCGTGGACGCGGTCTGGACGATGACCTCGCTGACCGGGTTCGAGGCGCTGCTGCGGCGCCGCGAGGTGGTGACGCTGGGCGCGCCCTTCTATGCCGGCTGGGGCCTGACCCGCGACCTGGGGCCGGTGCCGGCGCGCCGCCGCGACGGGCCGCGCCCCGATCTCGAGGGGCTCGTCCATGCCGCGCTGATCGCCTATCCGCGCTACCGCGATCCGGTGACCGGACGGCCCTGCCCGGTCGAGGTGGCGGTGGCGCGCCTGGCCGAGGGCCGGGCAACGCGCCGCGGCCCCGCCAACCGGGCCTTGTCGAAGCTGCAGGGCCTGCTGGCGAGCCGCGCCGATCTCTGGCGCTGAGCCCGGCGCGCGGGCCTCAGACGCGCCGCCAGCGGTGCATCACGTCGCCGCCCACCGGGCGCGCCTCCACCAGTTCGAAGCGCGGCGCCGCGGCGAGGCTGTCATAGGCCAGCCGGCCGATCCCGGCGCGGCCCTCGGCGCCGAGCGCCAGCCCGGCGGTGAAGCCCACCAGTTCGTCCACCAGGTCGGCCTCGAGCAGCGCCGCGGCGAGCCCGCCGCCGCCCTCGCAGAACACCCGCGTGAGACCCGCCTCGCCGAGCGCGGCGAGCAGGCTCTCCGGCGCCACCTGACCGCGGTCGAGCGCGCAGGGCAGCAGCCGCGCCCCGAGCCCCGCCCAGGCCTCGCGCGCCTCGGGCCGCGCGTCGGGGCCGTGGCAGAGCCAGAGCGGCACATTGCGCGCGCTCTGCGCCATCCGGCCGAGCAGCGGCAGCTCCAGCAGCCGCGAGACCACCACCCGCACCGGCTGCGGCACCGCCCCGCGGCCCCGGACCGTCAGTTCCGGATCGTCGGCCCGCGCCGTGCCTGCGCCCACCAGCACCGCGTCGTGATCGGCGCGCAGCCCGTGCACCGCGGCGCGCGCCTCGGGCCCGGTGATCCAGCGGCTCTCGCCCGCCGGCGTCGCGATGCGGCCGTCGAAGCTGGTGGCGAGCTTCAGCGTGACCAGCGGCCGGCCGCGCTCCACCCGCATGAAGAAGCCGGCATGGTCGCGCCCGGCATCGCCGGCCAGCACACCGGTCTCGACCGCCACCCCGGCGGCGCGGAGCGCCGCGAAACCGCGCCCCGAGACGCGGGGATCGCTGTCCTCGAACGGGGCCACCACGCGGGCGATGCCGGCGGCGATCAACGCCTCGGCGCAGGGCGGCGTCACGCCGTGATGGGCGCAGGGTTCCAGCGTGACATAGGCGGTGGCGCCGCGCGCCGCGGCACCGGCCTGGTCCAGCGCCTCGGTCTCGGCATGCGGCCGGCCGCCGGCCCGGGTGCGGCCGCGCCCGACCACCCGTCCCCCGGCGACGATGACGCAACCCACGGCCGGGTTCGGCCAGGTGGTGCCGCGGCCGCGCCGGCCCAGCCGCAGGGCATGGGCCATGTGGCGCGCGTCGGTCTCCCGGCTCACTTGTCGACGGCGGGGGCGGCGTTGGGGCGCAGTTCGCTGACGAACTTGTCGAAATCGTCGGCCGCCTGGAAGTTCTTGTAGACCGAGGCGAAGCGCACATAGGCCACGGTGTCGATGCGCGCCAAGGCCTCCATGACGATCTCGCCGATCTGCTTGGACGGGATGTCGGTCTCGCCCATGCTCTCGAGCCGGCGCACGATGCCCGAGATCATCTGGTCCACCCGCTCGGGTTCGAGCGGGCGCTTCTGCAGGGCGATGCGGATCGAGCGTTCGAGCTTGTCGCGGTCGAAATCCTCGCGCCGCCCGTTCGACTTGATGACCACCAGATCGCGCAGCTGAACCCGTTCGTATGTCGTGAAACGGCCGCCGCAGGCCGGGCAGAAGCGCCGCCGCCGGATCGCCACATGGTCCTCCGCGGGGCGGGAATCCTTCACCTGCGTATCGACGTTTCCGCAAAACGGGCAGCGCATGGGCCGTCCCCCTCGTTATCGAAATCTTGGTCCTGCCACGGAAATGGGGTTCGCCCCACTTATCCACAGCGACTATAGGGGGTCGGCCAGAATTTGGGTAGAGCCGATTTGCCGCCGCAAGATGGGGCGTTATCCTCGGGCCCGAACGGGCATGCGCGGCGCGCCGGAATGGATCCGGCGGGCGGCGTCGCGGGTTGAGGGCGCGGAGATCCGAAGGGAGTTGGCGCAATCGAACAGCTGATCTCGGAATACGGGCTGATCATCGTCTATCTGGGCTGCGCGCTCGAGGGCGACACGGTGGCGATCACCGCCGGGGTGCTGGCGCATCGCGGGCTGTTCCCGTTCTGGGCCGCGGCGGCGGCGGTGATGGCGGGCGGCTGGACCACCGATCTGGTGACCTATTACGCCGCGCGCTACTTCCGCGAACACCGGCGCGTGCTGCGGGCGCTGTCGCATCCCTTCGCACGCCGGCTGACGCGCAACTTCCTGTCCCGGCCGCTGCTACTCTGCGCGATCTTCCGGTTCATTCCCGGCGCGCGGTTCCTCGCGCCGGTGCTGCTGGCCACCGCCACCGGGGTGCGCAGCGCGCGCTACGTGCCGATCACATTCTGCTCCGCGGTGCTCTGGGGCCTGCTGATGGTCAGCATCGGCGACCAGATCGGCGGGCTGCTGTCGCGGGTCTGGGGCTATGTCTGGTCGCCGCGCCTGCCGCTCCTGGTGCTGGCGGCGGCGACGCTGTTCTACTTCGCCCGCGTGGCCTGGCGCTACTGGCGCGAGGCCGACGACGGGTCGTGAGACGCGAAACGGCCGGACCCCGGGGTCCGGCCGTTCTGCTTTTGGGGTAGCCGCGCGCGACGCGTTACTGGTCGAGGAACGAGCGCAGCTTGCGCGACCGCGACGGATGCTTGAGCTTGCGCAGCGCCTTGGCCTCGATCTGGCGGATCCGCTCGCGGGTCACGCTGAACTGCTGGCCGACCTCCTCGAGCGTGTGGTCGGTGTTCATGCCGATGCCGAAGCGCATCCTGAGCACCCGCTCCTCGCGCGGGGTCAGCGAGGACAGCACCCGGGTCGTGGTCTCCTTCAGGTTCTCCTGAATGGCGCTGTCGAGCGGCAGGACCGCGTTCTTGTCCTCGATGAAATCGCCGAGCTGGCTGTCTTCCTCGTCGCCGATCGGCGTCTCGAGGGAGATCGGCTCCTTGGCGATCTTCATCACCTTGCGGACCTTCTCGAGCGGCATCTGCAGCTTCTCGGCCAGCTCCTCGGGCGTGGGCTCCCGACCGATCTCGTGCAGCATCTGGCGCCCGGTGCGGACCAACTTGTTGATCGTCTCGATCATGTGCACCGGGATGCGGATGGTGCGCGCCTGGTCGGCGATCGAGCGGGTGATCGCCTGCCGGATCCACCACGTGGCGTAGGTCGAGAACTTGTAGCCCCGGCGGTACTCGAACTTGTCCACGGCCTTCATCAGGCCGATATTGCCCTCCTGGATCAGGTCCAGGAACTGCAGCCCGCGGTTGGTGTATTTCTTGGCAATCGAGATCACCAGGCGGAGGTTGGCCTCGACCATCTCCTTCTTGGCCGCCCGGGCCTCCTTCTCGCCCTTCTGCACCTGGTTCACGATGCGGCGGAACTCGCCGATGTCGACACCCACATACTGGCCGATCTGGGCCATGTCGGCGCGCAGCTCCTCGACCTTGTCGGTGGAGCGCTCGATGAACATCTGCCAGCCGCGGCCGGGCTTCTGGCCCATCCGCTCCAGCCAGTTCGGGTCGAGCTCGTGGCCGCGATACTCGTCGACGAATTCGCGGCGGTTGATGCGGGCATGGTCGGCCAGCTTCACCATCGCGCTGTCGATCGACATGATGCGCTTGTTGATGCCGTAGAGCTGGTCGATCAGCGCCTCGATGCGGTTGTTGTGCAGGTGCAGGCCGTTGACCAGCTCGACGATCTCGCCGCGCAGCTTCTGGTAGCGCCGCTCGTCCTCCGCGGTGAAGGAGCCGTCCTCGTTCAGGGTCGCCGAGATCCGGCTGTCCTGCATCGCCGCCAGTTCCTCGTAATCCTGAGCGATGCGGTCGAGGGTCTCGAGAACGCGCGGCTTCAGCGCCGCCTCCATGGCGGCCAGCGACATGTTGGCCTGCTCGTCCTCCTCCTCGTCGTCGTCGCGGCGGATCGGGTTGCCGTCGGCGTCGAGCTCGGGCTGGTCGGAACCGCGCTCGCGGCGCGGCTCGGCGCGCGGCTCGGCGGCGGCGCCGTTGACGGCGCCGGGCTCGACCACCGGCTGGTCGAGCTCGCCCTCCTCGCCCATCTGGCCGGAGAACGTGGTCTCGAGGTCGATCACGTCGCGCAGGAGGATGTCCTCGGACAGCAATTCCTCGCGCCAGATGGTGATCGCCTGGAAGGTCAGCGGGCTCTCGCAGAGCCCGAGGATCATGGTGTTGCGGCCGGCCTCGATGCGCTTGGCGATGGCGATCTCGCCCTCGCGGGAGAGCAGCTCGACCGAGCCCATCTCGCGCAGGTACATCCGCACCGGGTCGTCGGTGCGGTCGAGCTTCTCGGAGCCGCCCGAGGACAGCGCGACGTCCTTGGTGCCCGAGGTCTGCACGAGGTCGGTGGAGCCCTTCTGGTCCTCCTCCTCGGCCTCCTCGTCCTCCTCGGTGACCTGGATGCCCATCTCGGAGAGCATCGACATCACGTCCTCGATCTGGTCGGAGGAGACCTGATCCTGCGGCAGGACCTGGTTGAGCTGATCGTAGGTGATGTAGCCGCGCTCGCGGGCCTCGGCGATCATCTTCTTGACCGCGGCCTGGCTCATGTCGAGCGAAACCTCGTCCTCCTGCACGTCAGGCTTGGCGTCGTCGTTGTCTTTGGCTGCCATTCGAAGCTCCTCTCAGGAGGCAGATGCCTCGGCCATGCGCACGCGGCGGGCGATTCGATGATCCGAATCAATACCGCGATTTCCCGGCAAGCACACCCGGTTGCGTGATTCTTTTCCGATTCGTGACGCAGGCGCGTTAACGCCCCGTCTTGGTGAAGCGAATCGTGTCGAGCAACGCGGCAAAGCTCTCCCGCTCGCTCCTGTCGATGCGCGCCCCGTTGGCGCCCAGCTCGTAGTCAACGTCATCCTCTCCCGCCGCGCGCACCGCCTGGGCACGGGCCTCGGCCGCCTGCCCGAGCCGCCAGGTGACGGTCTCGTCGGCATCGGCCTGCAAATCCTCGACCGCCTCCGCCAGCTCGGCCTCGAGCCCCTGGGCGGCGCTGAGCTTGGCGAATTCCTCGGCCACGGTGAGCCGCGCCAGCGCCGCGTCGCCGGGACGGCGGATGCAGGGCACCACCGCCACATGGCGCGCGCCGAGCAGGGATTCAAGGGTTGCCGGCCCGATCGCCGCCTCCGCCGCCGCCAGCGCCGCGGCGCGGTCGGCGGGGGCCGCGCGCAACAGCGCGTCGCGCAGGGCGGCATGGTCGGGCTCGCGCAGCACCAGGGTGTCGAGCGCGGTTTCGAAATCGCCGAGGATCTCGGGCGTGGTCAGGATGGCGGCGAGGATCACCGCCTCGCGCAGTCGGATCTCGGCATCCGGCCCGGCGCTCGCCAGGAGCGAGGCCTTGGTGGTCTCCTGCGGCGGCAGCGGCGGCGGCGCGCCCTTCTTCCAGCCGCCCCAAGCCCGGCGCGGACCGCCCGCCCCGCCGCCGGTGCCGCCCCGGGCCGGGCGGAACAGCTCCCAGCGCAGGCGCTTGATCTCCTCGCCGTAATGGTGCCGCAGCCGCGGATCGCGGATCGCCTTGATGCGCTCGGCCAGGTCGCGGTCGAGCGCGGCGCGCCGTTCCGGGCTGTCGATGACCCGGCCCTCGGTGGCCTCGCGCCAGACCAGCCGCACCATCGGCAGCGCCGCCTCCAAAACCGCCTGCATGCCGGCCGCGCCCTCGGCCTTGATCAGGTCGTCGGGATCCTTGCCCTCGGGCAGCAGCGCGAAGCGCAGCGACCGCCCGGCCTCCATCAGCGGCAGCGCCAGCGCGGTCAGGCGGTAGGCCGAGCGCAGACCGGCCCGGTCGCCGTCGAGCGCCACCACCGGCTCCTCGCCCAGGCGCCAGAGCAGCTGCAGCTGGTGCTCTGTCACCGCGGTGCCGAGCGGCGCCACCGCGGCCTCGAACCCCGCGCCGACCAGCGCGATGACGTCCATGTAACCCTCGGCCAGGATCGGCGTCTGGCCCTTGCCCGCCGCGGTCCGGGCGGGGCCGGCATTGTAGAGCGTGCGGCCCTTGTCGAAGAGCGCCGTCTCCGGCGAGTTGATGTATTTCGCGGTGTTGTCGGCCTCCATGGTGCGGCCGCCGAAGCCGATCGCCCGGCCGTGCGCGTCGCGGATCGGGAAGATGATACGGTTGCGGAAGATGTCGTAGGGCTGCCCGCCCTTGTCGGAGGCCTTGGCGAGCCCGGCGGCAAGGATCAGCTCGGGCGCGATTCCCTTGCCGCTCAGATGCTCCCAGAGGCCGCGCCAGCCCGGCGACGCGAAGCCCAGCTCGAAGCGGTCGCGCAGGCCCTGCGCGAGCCCGCGGCGGTCGAGATAGGCCCGCGCCTCGGCCGCGGCGCCGGTCTTGAGCTGCAGGCGGAACCAGTTCAGCGCGGCTTCGGTCACCTCGGCGAGCTGGGTCTGGCGGTCGGCCTTCTCGCGCGCCCGCGGATCGGCGGCGGGCATCGTCATGCCGGCCTCGCGGGCGAGGATCTCCACCGCCTCCATGAAGCCGACATTCTCGGTCTCGCGCACGAAGGAGATCGCGTCGCCCTTCTGGTGGCAGCCGAAGCAGTAATAGAAGCCCTTGCGGTCCTCGACGTGGAAGGACGCGGTCTTTTCCTGGTGGAACGGGCACGGGGCCCAGAGGTCGCCCTTGGCGGGAACCGATTTGCGCTTGTCCCACATGACCTTGCGCCCCACCACCTGGGCAAGGCTGGTGCGGCTGCGCAGCTCGTCGAGGAAACCTGGGGGGAGACTCATGGGGCGAATTATGCGCCGCGGCGCGGCCCGAGTCGAGGGCCGCAGGACAGGCCGGATCGCCCTTGCGAGGCGCGGCGGAACGGCGATGTGCGGGAGGGAGAAGTGGCAGCCCGTAGGGGAATCGAACCCCTCTTTCCAGGTTGAAAACCTGGCGTCCTAACCGATAGACGAACGGGCCACGCTTGGCGTGAGCCGGTGTCTAGAAGAAGCCGCAGACGGGTGCAAGAGGGAGAATGCAGGGAAAATGCGCCCCGAGCTCCGGTTCCGTCGCGGCGCCTCGGCGCGCCGTCCGGCGCGGGGTCCCGGGGCCTGGTCGCGGCCCGGCCTCATTGCGCCAGCAGGCCGCGGGCAGGCCGCTTTCGGGTTCGCCGGGACGCCGGCAGGGCGTGCCGGGGGCGCCGTCCGGGCCGCCGCGACACCCGCGGCGCGGCGCCGCGCCGGGCCAGCCGGCGGCGACGCGGATCGCGCGCAAAGGCCCGCCGGATGCGGGTTCGAGACGGGTGATGCGGGGGAGGGATCGGCCGAAATGGCAGCCCGTAGGGGAATCGAACCCCTCTTTCCAGGTTGAAAACCTGGCGTCCTAACCGATAGACGAACGGGCCACGCTTGGCGTGAGGCGGTGTCTAGAAGAAGCGAAAAGCCCGTGCAAGAGGGGGCGGCGAACTTTTTTCGCCGCGGCCCGTCACCGCCCCGTCGCGGCGGCCGGCGCGGCATCCTCGAGGCGCAGCTGCACCCGGGCCCGGCCCTGCCAGTGGTTCAGCTCCAGCCGGCCGGCGAGGTGGAAGCGCCCGCCGGCATGCCGCGCCAGCGCCGCGAGCGGCCCCTCCCAGGCGCCGAAGGCGATGGCGTCGAGCCGGGCGCCCAGCCCGTCGCCGAAGGCGAGCTTCAGATGCCCCTGCCCGACCTCCCGGCAATCGAGGATCGCTGCGTCAGGGAAGGCGAAGCGCGGCGCCGGGGCGCCCTGCCCGAACGGCCCGGCGCGCTCCAGCGCCTCGATCAGTTCGACATTGGCGGCGCCCGGCATCAGCAGCCCGTCGAGCGGCAGGTCGGCGGCGCCGCTCTGCCCGGCGCCCTGCTTGGCCAGCAGCTCCGACAGGCGCTCCATGGCGCCCTCCAGCCGGTCGCGTGCCACCGTCAGGCCGGCCGCCATGCGATGGCCCCCGCCCTTCAGCAGATGCCCCTCGGCGGCCAGCCGCTGCACGCTGGCGCCGAGATCGACGCCCGAGACCGAGCGGCCCGAGCCCTTGCCCTCGCCGCCGTCGAGCCCGATCACCACCGCCGGGCGGTTGGTGACCTCCTTGAGCCGCGAGGCGACGATGCCGACCACCCCGGGATGCCAGCCCTCGCCGGCGGCCCAGACCAGCGGCGCGTCGAGCCCGCGGGCCTCGGCCTGGGCCAGCGCCGCGGCGCGCACCTCGGCCTCGATCTCGCGCCGCGCGGTGTTGAGCTGGTCCAGCGTCTCGGCCATGGCGCGGGCGGCGCGCGGATCGGTCTCCGACAGCAGCCGGGCGCCGAGATCGGCCTGGCCGATGCGGCCGCCGGCATTGACCCGCGGCCCCAGCACGTAGCCCAGGTGGTAGGCCCGCGGCTCGGTGTCGAGCCGGGCCACGTCCGACAGCGCCACGAGCCCCGGGCGGCGGCGCTGCGCCATCACCTTGAGCCCGGTGCGCACCAGCGCCCGGTTCACCCCCTTGAGCGGCGCCACGTCGGCCACCGTGGCCAGCGCCACGAGGTCGAGCATCGGCATCAGGTCGGGCCCGGCGCTGCCGGCCTCGCGCATCTGGCGGCCGCATTCGACCAGCATCAGGAACACCACCGCGGCGGCGCAGAGATGCGCCAGCTCGCCGTCCTCGTCCTGCCGGTTGGGATTCACCACCGCCAGCGCCGGCGGCAGCGTCTCGGCGCCCAGATGGTGGTCGAGCACCACGACCGCGGCGCCGGCCGCCGATGCGGCGGCGATCGGCTCGTGGCTCAGCGTGCCGCAATCGACGCAGACGATGAGGTCGTGCGCCGCGGCGAGCTCGCGCATCGCCGGCACGTTGGGGCCGTAGCCCTCGTCGATGCGGTCGGGGATGTAGAGCGTCGCCGGCCGCCCCTGCTGGCGCAGCCAGTCGACGAGCAGCGCCGCCGAGGCGCCGCCATCGACATCGTAATCGGCGAAGATCGCGATGCGCTCGCGCCGCCGCACCGCCTCGCAGACCCGGGCCGCGGCGCGCTCCATGTCGCGCAGCCCGCGCGGATCGGGCAGCAGGTCGCGCAGCGTCGGCTCGAGAAAGGCCGGCGCCGCCTCGCAGGGCACGCCGAGCCGCGCCAGGGTCTGGCAGAGCGCCGGCACGAAGCCGGTGGCCTGGCCCAGCGCCTCGGCCTGGCGCGCGATCTCGGCCGCCGGCCCGCGCCAGCGCCGCCCGCTCAGCGAGCGCGAGACGCCGAGAAAGCCCGCGTCGTCGAGTTCGGCCGCGTCGGCGATGACGGGCCTCAGCGCGTCGGGTTGCGGTAGACGACGCGCCGGACCGACCCGGTCTTGGAGCGCATCAGGATGGTCTCGGTGGTCAGGTAACCGACCTCGCGCTTGATGCCGGGCAAGAGCGAGCCCGAGGTGACCCCGGTGGCGGCGAAGATCACGTCGTCCTGCACCATGTCGTCGCGGCCGTAGACGCGGTCGAGATCGGTGATCCCGGCCTTCTCGGCGCGGGCCTTCTCGTCGTCGTTGCGGAACAGCAGGCGGCCGAAGATCTGCCCGCCCATGCATTTCAGCGCCGAGGCCGCCAGCACGCCCTCGGGCGCCCCGCCCGAGCCCATATACATGTCGATGCCGGTGGTGACCGGATCGGCGGCGTGCATCACCCCGGCGACGTCGCCGTCGGTGATCAGCCGGATCGCGGCGCCGGTGGCGCGGACCTCGGCGATCATCTCCTCGTGGCGCGGCCGCTCGAGGATGCAGACGGTGATGTCCTCGGCGCCGCAGCCCTTGGCCTCGGCGAGCTTGCGCACGCGCTCCTCGGGCGACATGTCGAGGCTGACCACGCCCTCGGCATAGCCCGGCCCGATGGCGAGCTTGTCCATGTAGACGTCGGGGGCGTGCAGCATGGTGCCGCGCGGGCCCATGGCGATCACGGTGAGCGCGTTGGGCATGTCCTTGGCGGTCAGCGTGGTGCCCTCCAGCGGGTCGAGCGCGATGTCCACGCCGGGGCCGTTGCCGGTGCCCACCTCCTCGCCGATATAGAGCATCGGCGCCTCGTCGCGCTCGCCCTCGCCGATCACCACGACGCCGGCGATGTCGAGCATGTTGAGCTGCGTGCGCATGGCGTTGACCGCGGCCTGATCCGCCGCCTTCTCGTCGCCGCGACCCACCAGCCGGGCCGAGGCGATGGCCGCCGCCTCGGAGACGCGGGCCAGGCCCAAGGACAGCATGCGGTCGTTGAAATCGGCTTTAGCGGCCATCGGCGGGCTCCAATCGGATCAGGTGAACTGTGTCGGCCCGTTCCTACCCCGGCGCCGCGCCCATCCGCAAGCCGCCGCCCGGCCCGCGCCGGGTGCAGGCCCCCGCAGTGGCGCGCAGCGCGGCCCGCAGGCAGAGCCGCGGCACGTCGCGGCTGGTCAGGTACCAGCCGCCGATGACCCGCGCCAGCGGCGCCCAGCGCAGCGCGGAAGCATCGTCGCCCGGCCGCGCGGTGCCGGTGTCGGCGGTGCAGGCGAAGGCATGGAGCCGGTAGCGGGCCGCCCCGGCGGCGAAGGGCACTATTCCCAGCGCCGCGACGACCCGCCCGGCCAGCCCGGTTTCCTCGGCCAGTTCGCGCAGCGCCGCTTCGGCCGGGCTCTCGCCCGGCGCGAGGCGGCCGCCGGGAACGGCCCAGAGCCCGGCATCGGGCGGCCGTCCGCGGCGCACCAGCAGCACCCGGTCGCCGCGCAGGACGACCGCGAGCGCCGCCTCGATGTCAGACACGTTCGATGCGCAGGGCCACCGGGGCGCCGATCAGCACGTCGGTCGCGGCCATCGCCACCAGCGCGTCGTCGAGTGCCTCGCGGCTGGTGCGGTGGGTGACGATCAGCACCGGCGCGGCCTCGGTGGAATGGCCGTATTGCCGCATCCGGTCGATGGAGATCCCCGATTCGCCCAGCGCCGCGGCGATCTTTGCCAGCGCCCCGGGGCGGTCGGCCAGGGTCATGCGCAGGTAGAAGGGCGCCGGCGCGGCGCTCTTGGCCGGGGTCACCGGCTTCAGCGAGCCGGCCGGCTGGCCGAAGGTCGAGATGCGCACGCCGCGGGCGATGTCGAGGATGTCACCCATCACCGCCGAGGCGGTGGGCCCCTCGCCGGCGTCGGCGCCGCGCAGCACGATCTGGCCGACCTGGTCGCCCTCGATCACCACCATGTTGGTGCCGCCGTCGAGCTGGCCCAGCGGCGAGGTCGCCGGCACCAGGCAGGGCGCCATGCGCTGCTCAAGCCCGCGCTCGGTCATCCGGCAGACGCCCAAGAGCTTGATCTTGAAACCCATGTCGGCGGCCTGGCGGATGTCGTCGATGGTGACGCTGCCGATGCCCTCGAGCTCGACCGCGTCGAAGGCCACCTGGGTGCCGAAGGCGATGGAGGAGAGCAGCGACAGCTTGTGCCCGGCATCGATGCCGCCGACGTCGAGTTCCGGATCGGCCTCCAGATAGCCCAGCCCGTCGGCCTCCTCGAAGGCCTGCTGGTAGGTCAGCCCGCCGCTTTCCATGCGCGTCAGGATGTAGTTGCAGGTGCCGTTCATCACCCCCATGACGCGCAGGATGTCGTTGCCGGCGAGCCCTTCGGTCAGCGCCTTGATGACCGGGATGCCGCCGGCCACGGCGGCCTCGAAGCGCAGCGCCGCGCCGTGCGCCTCGGCCAGTTCGGCCAGCGCCGTGCCGTGATGGGCGAGCATCGCCTTGTTGGCGGTGACCACGTCCTTGCCGGCGGACAGCGCCGCCTCGGTGGCGGCCTTGGCCGGGCCGTCGGAGCCGCCGATCAGTTCCACGAAGATGTCGATATCGTCGCGCTTGGCCAGCGCCACCGGGTCGTCCTCCCAGGCATAGCCGTCGAGCGACACGCCGCGGTCGCGGTCGCGGTGGCGGGCCGAGACCGCCGAGACGACGATCTCGCGGCCGCTGCGCGCCGCCAGCAGCGCCGATTTCTGGCGCACGATCTTGACGACGCCGGCGCCGACGGTGCCGAGACCTGCGATTCCGAGGCGCAATGGGGCGGTCATGCGGGGGCTCCTGGTCGGTGATGGGGTCGGTGTTGGGGTCCGCGCCCCTCTAGCCCGCCGGCGCGCCGCCTGCAACGGGCTCAGCCCGGCTCCGCCACGCCCTGTGCCATCCGCGCCCGGGTCGCGTCGTCGACCACCGCGCCGCGCAGCGCCGCGGCCCGCGCCTTCAGCGCGGCGGCGTCCGGCGCCGGCCCGGCGGCCGGGGCGATGCCCGCGGCGCGCGCGTCGAGCCCGGCGGCGCGGCGTTCGAGCGCCACCGCCATCTCGGGCGTCGCCCGCGGCGCCGGGCCGGCCAGCAGGGTGTCGATCGGCAGCAGCCGCGGATAGGGCGCCCGCTCGATCCCCGGCGTCTGGGCCGCGTCGATCTCGGGAAACTGGGTGCAGGCGGCGAGACCCGCGCAGATCAGGACCAGGCCGCGCATCATTGCCCTCCGTTCGTCTGCTCCCTTGATGCGCGGAACCGGCGCGGCAGACAAGCGCCGCGCGGCACTTTCTTGCACCCCCGCCCCCGCCCCCGGCGCGATGATCCCGGGCCGGGGTGACAGCGCGGCGCGGCTGCGGCAGGGTGCGCGCGACCCGAACCGGAGACCGCCCCGATGCCGCACCACGCCGCCCTGATGTTCGCCGCCGGGCTCGGCATTCCGATCCTCGCCGCGCTGAACGCCGCGCTCGGGGCGCGCATCGGCTCGCCCGCCGCGGCGGCGCTGATCCTCTTCGCGGTGGCGCTCGGGCTGACCACGGCGGTGACGCTGGCCACCGGCACGGCGCCCCTGGCGCGGGCACCGCTGGCGCCGCGGCACCTGTTCCTCGGCGGCGCCTTCGTGGCCTTCTACGTGCTCTCGGTGACCTATGTCGCGCCGGCCTTCGGGGTCGGCAACGCCATCTTCTTCGTGCTGATCGGGCAATTGGTCAGCGCCGCGGCGATCGACCATTTCGGCCTCTTCGGCGCCCGCCAGGAGGCGCTGAGCGCCACCCGCGCGCTGGGCATCGCGCTGATGGGGCTCGGGGTCTGGGTGACCCAGCGGCTCTGAGGCGCCGCGCGCCCGGCTCAGTCGAGCACGAGGTTCTCCACCCGGGCGCGGATCCGGCTCTCGGTATCGTCGCTGTCGGCGGAGACCGCGACGCCCACCAGCGCCTCGGGGCGGCCGCCGAAGGCGCGGGCGAAATCGGCCGCCAGATCGACCCGCTCCATCGCCGCGCCGGTGCCGGCGCCGTGCAGCACCAGGGTGCGGCCGCGTTCCTCGAGATAGGGGCTGGGCAGCACCTCGCCCACGCCATGCGCACCGCCCCAGACATAGACGAGGACCCGCGCCGCCGGCTCCGAGAGCAGGGTGCGGATCGCGGCGTCGCGCAGCTCCGCGGCCCGCTCCTCCGGCAGGAACACGAAGTAAAGCGCCAGGTCGCGGTCATCGCCGCCCTTGGCCGTCAGGTCGGTGGCCGGCACGCCCTCCTCCACCGCCCAGGACCAGCTCGCCTGCCGCGCCCCCCAGCGCGCCTCCGGCAGCGCCCGCCAGGTCAGCGACACGGTGCCGTCGGAGGCGACGTCGAGCCGGTCCCCGCGATGGGCGTAGTCGTTCTGCGAGAACAGCGAGAATTTCTGATGCTTCCAGGCGCCGTCGAAGGTCAGCGGCGCGGCCAGGGCGGCGCCCGGCCCGGCGGCCAGAAGCAGCGCGGCAGCGAACTGCGTCAAGGAACGCGTCACGGGGCGCCTGACGGGGCGCGGCGCGGCATGCGGCATGGGGCGGGTCTCCCTCTCGGTTGGCCAGGGCCGGTGCACGCCGATGCGCGGCGGGACGCGCCCGGCCCGCGGGAGCCTAGCGGCGGCGCCGCGCCTGTCCCGACACCATCGCGTGAGGCGCCGGGGAGCGGGCCCGCGCCGGCTCAGCTCTCGCGCAGCGCCCCGCCCTCGAGATGCAGCCGCCGGTCCATGCGCGCCGCGAGGTCGAGGTTGTGGGTGGCGATCAGCGCCGCCAGCCCGGTCTCGCGCACCAGTCGCATCAGCGCTCCGAAGACCCGCTCCGAGGTTTCCGGGTCGAGATTGCCGGTCGGCTCGTCGGCCAGAAGCAGCTGCGGCGCGTTGGCCAGCGCCCGGCAGAAGGCGACGCGCTGCTGCTCGCCGCCCGACAAAGCCGCCGGGCGGTGGTTCTCGCGCGCGGCGAGCCCGACGCTGTCGAGCAGCATCCGCGCCCGCGCTTCGGCCTCGCCGCGGCGCGCGCCGTTGGCGAGCTGCGGCAGCACGACGTTTTCGAGCGCGGTGAATTCCGGCAGCAGATGGTGGAACTGGTAGACGAAGCCCACCGCGTCGCGGCGCATCGCCGTGCGCCGCCGGTCGGAGCGCCCGGTCATGTCCTGCCCGGCGATCTCGACGATGCCGGCATCGGGCAGGTCGAGCAGGCCCGCCACGTGCAGCAGCGTCGACTTGCCGGCGCCCGAGGGCGCCACCAGCGCCACCACCTCGCCGGCTGCGAGGCTCAGATCGACGCCGCGCAGGACCGCGATCTCGCCCGGGCCGCCACGGTTGTAGCTCTTCGAGATGCCCGAGAGCCGCAGCACCGGGGCCGCGGGCGCCGTCGCCGCATCGCCGGGCCCGGCGGCGGCGGGAGCGGGGGCGGTGTGCAGGTCATTCATAGCGCAGGGCCTCCACCGGGTTCATGCGCGCCGCGCGGCGGGCGGGAAAGATCGTCACCACGAAGGAGAGGCCGAGCGACAGCGCCACCGCCGACAGCACGTCGGCGAGGTTCAACTCCGCCGGCAGGGCATAGATGCCGCGCACCGCCGGGTCCCAGACCCCGCCGCCCGAGACGTAGTTCACGAAGGAGAAGATCGGGTCGATGTAGATTGCGAAGAGGCAGCCCAGCACCACCCCCGCGGCGGTGCCGATGAGCCCGGTGAAGGCGCCGCAGATGAAGAACACCCTCAGCACCGCGCCCTCGGTCAGCCCCATGGTGCGCAGGATGCCGATGTCGCGGCCCTTGTTCTTGACCAGCATGATCAGCCCCGAGACGATGTTCATCGCCGCGATCAGCACCAGCACCGAGAGGATCACGAACATCACGTTGTCCTCGATCTCGAGCGCCCTGAGGAAGCTGCCGGAGGCGTCCTGCCAGGTCCAGAGCGCCGCGCCCTCGCCCGCCTTGGCGAGGATCGGGCCCACCATGTCGTCCACTCCCTCGGGGTCGGCGACCATGATCTCCAGCTCGTCGGCCACGCCCTCGCGGTTGAAGTAGAGCTGCGCCTCCCCGAAGGGCATGTAGATGCGGGTGCGGTCGATGTCGTAGCGCCCGGCGGTGAAGATGTAGCCGATCTCGTAGGCCTTGACCCGGGGCGAGGTGCCGAACGGCGTCTTGACCCCGTCGGGCGAGATCAGCCGCAGGCTGTCGCCGAGCTCCAGCCCGAGCTCCTGCGCCACCCCCGAGCCCACGGCGATGATCTCGCCGCCGAAGGCCGAGAGCTCGCCCTGGGCGGTCTCGGGATCGGCGATGCGCGGGATCGTGGCGAGATCGTCCTCGGAGATGCCGAAGACCTGCACCCCGGCATTGCGCTGGTTGGCGGTGGCCATCACCTGGCCCTTGATCAGCGGCGCCACCCGGGTCACGCCCTCGACCCCGCGCACCCGCTCGGCCATCTCGGTATAGTCGGTGAGCGCCCGTTCGACGCGCCCGGTGGCGGAGTCGCGGGTGCCGATGTCATAGACCGTGACATGCGCGTTGGCGCCGAGGATGGTGTCGACGAATTCGGTGCGGAAGCCCGAGCGCACCGCCAGCGTGGCGATCAGCGCGAAGACCGCCAGGGTGATGCCGACGAGGCTGATCCAGGTCATCACCGACACCCCGCCCTCGGCGCGGCGGGCGCGCAGGTAGCGCCAGGCGATCATCCATTCATAGGGGGCGAAGGGCGCGGTGCGTCGGGCCACGGCGGATGCCTTTCGGGTTGCGCCGGAGGGGCCCGGCGGATCGGCGCCACGAGTGCCCGCTCCGGCCCGCGGGGTCAAGCGCAGGCGATTGACCGCGGCGGGCGCGACCATATCTCAGCCGGGAAAGGAGACCCCCGATGGCTCATATCCTCGTGATCGGCGCCAGCCGCGGCGTGGGACTGGAAACCGTGCGCCGGGGGCTCGAGCTCGGCCACCGCATCCGCGCCTTCTCGCGCAGCGCCGCCGAGATGCGGCTCGCCGATCCGGCGCTTGAACCGGCCCCCGGCGACGCCACCGATCCGGCCGACCTGACGCGCGCGCTCGACGGCATCGACGCGGTGGTGATGACGCTCGGGATCAAGGAAAGCCCGGCGATGCTCTGGCGCGAGGTCACGCTGTTCTCCGACGCCACCCGGGCGCTGATCCCGGCGATGGAGACCGCGGGCGTCCGCCGGCTGGTCGTGCTGACCGGCATCGGCACCTCTGAGAGCGTCTCGGCGCTGTCCTCGATCGAGCGCATCGGCCACCGCGCGCTGCTCGGGAAGCCCTATGCCGACAAGACCCGGCAGGAAGAGATGATCCGCGCCTCGGGGCTCGACTGGACCTTCGCGCGGCCGACCATCCTGACGAAGAGCGGCTATACCGGCCGCTACAAGGTGCTGACCGATCCGCGGGAGTGGCGCATGGGCATGATCAGCCGTGCCGACGTGGCCGATTTCCTGATCCGCGCCGCCACCGACGATGCCTATATCGGCCAGGCGCCGGTGCTGACGCGCTGAGCCGTCCGGGGACCCGCCGGTGTCGTTTCTCGCCCGCCTTGCCGAACGCCGCATCCAGGAGGCGATGGAGGACGGCGCCTTCGACGACCTGCCCGGCGCCGGGCAGCCGCTGCCAGACCGGATGGAGGCGGACGGGCTCGACCCGGTGACCCGGGCCGGCTACCGCGCCATGGCAGAGGCCGGCGCGGTGCCCGAGGAGCTGGCGCTGCGCCGTGCGCTGCAGCGCGCCCGGGCCGATCTCGCCGCCGCGGCCGACCCCGAGGCGCGGCGGCACCTGATGGCGCGGGTCGCCGAGCTCGGCATGCGGCACGCCATGGCCCAGGAGGCGCGGCTGCGCGGCCGGCGCTGACGCTCCCTTCCCTTCCCCGCGCGCTCCCGCCGCAGCCCCGGGGCTTGCCACGGCGCGCCCCGCCTGCATGATCGCGGCCATGATGGGACCCCGCTTCACCGACCTCGCCGCCTCGCTGCCCGCCGACGTTCCCTTCGTCGGGCCCGAGGTCCAGGAACGCCAGATGGGCCGCGCCTTCCGCGCCCGGATCGGCGCCAACGAACAGAATTTCGGGCCCTCGCCGCGAGTCATCGCCGCGATGTCCGAGGCGGCGGCGGAGATCTGGAAATATGCCGACGCCACCAATCACGATCTGAAGGCGGCGCTGGCCGCGCGGATGGGCTGCGCGCCCGGCCAGGTGATCGTCGGCGCCGGCATCGACGGGCTGCTCGGCAACCTCGTGCGCCTCACCGTGGCGCCCGGCGACGCGGTGGTGACCTCGGACGGCGCCTACCCGACCTTCAACTACCACGTCACCGGCTTCGGCGGCGTCCTGCACAAGGTGCCGTTCCGCGACGACCGCGAGGATCTCGACGCCCTCCTGGCCCGGGCGGCGGAGGTCGGCGCCAAGCTCGTCTACCTCTCCAACCCCGACAACCCGATGGGCACCTGGCACGCAGGGCCGGCGATCGAGGCGGCGCTCGACCGCATCCCCGACGGCACCCTGCTGATCCTCGACGAGGCCTATATCGAGTTCGCCCCCGAGGGCACCGCGCCGCGGATCGCGCCGGACGATCCCCGGGTGATCCGCTTCCGCACCTTCTCCAAGGCCTATGCCATGGCCGGGGCGCGGGTCGGTTACGGCGTGGGCGCCGAGCCGCTGATCCGCGCCTTCGACAAGGTGCGCGACCATTTCGGCATGAACCGCCCGGCTCAGGCGGGCGCGCTGGCGGCGCTCGAGGACGCGGACTGGCTGCGGGCGACGCTCGACCGGGTGGCCGCGGCCAAGGCGCGGATCGCCGGGATCGGCGCCGCGCAGGGACTCTCGGCGCTGCCCTCCGCGACCAACTTCGTCACCATCGATTGCGGCGGCGACGGCGATCTTGCGCGGGCCCTCCTGCGCGAGCTGGTGGCCCGCGGCATCTTCGTCCGCATGCCCTTCCGGCCGCCGCAGGACCGCTGCATCCGGATCAGCGCCGGCCGGCCCGAGGAGCTGGACGCGCTGGAGGAGGCGCTGCCCGAGGCACTGGCCGCCGCGCGCGGCTGACCGCGCCGCGGCACGACAAAGGGGGGCCTGGGCCCCCCTTCCGGACGATCCGTCCGCGAGATACCTTCGCGGGCGCCCAGGTTCGGGCGACGACCCGGGACGACCCGGTCAGTTGCCGGACGAGGTATCCTGACTGTCGCCGCCGGCGCCGGTATCGGCGCCTGCATCGGCATCCGCGCCCGCATCGGCATCCGCATCCGCGTCGGCGTCGCCGGCATCGTCGGTGCTGCCCTCCGGCGTCGTCGTGTCGGAGCCGTCGGTGCCTTCGCCGGCCGCGTCATCCGTGTCGGCCTCGCTCTCCTCGCCCTCGGTCTCCGAGTCCATGTCCTCGCCCGGCATCGGGCCCTCGGGCGTGCCGTCCTCGTCCTGGTCCTCGAAGATCTCCGCGGCGATCTCGGCGGTGCTGCGCTCCGGGTCGGCCTCGCAGGCGGTCACCAGACCCTCGACCGTGCCGATGGCGAAGTCGCCCTCGACATCGGTGGTGGTGGCCAGCCCTTCCGGGGTCTCCACCAGCTCCAGAGCGATGCGCCCCTGCTCCTGGTCGTTCATCAGCAGGAAATCGCTGCAGGTCACGTCGCCGCCGTCCTGGGCGGCGGCGCTGCCGGCGCCCAGCATACCGGCAAGAACCATCACGGAAGCCGTTCGTTTCATGGCTGTCTTCCTCCTTGATGCTCCGGCCCCAGCCGGAACTGAGGAGCAAACCGCGCAACAGGCTCCGGGTTCCCGCGCCACGCGGCGTACCGGCGGCGCGCCGCCGGCTGCCGGTCCGCCCCCTTTCCCGGGCCCCGGCCCGGCTTATCCTCGCATCAGGCCGCAATCGAACGGAGGCGCAGGGATGGCGCCGCGCCACGCCCCCAGACGGGCGCCCGATTACACCAATGCCAGCCTCGCGATGGGGCTGGTGAACCTCGTCTGGATGCTCGGCCTGCTCTGGGCCGTGGCGGGGCTCTCGGCGGTGCTGCTCGCCGCCGTGGCGCTGAACTGGGGCATCGGCCGCATCGCGCGGCGCCGCGGCCGCGGCTGACGGCGCCCGGGGCGTCCCGGGGCGCGCGGCGCGGCCGCTAGCCGCCGTATGCGCTCTCCGCCACCACCTGCGCGGCGGCGCTCACCCCGCCGGGGCGGTGCGGGATCGCCAGCGCCCGCAGCCCGGCCTCCACGGTGCCGAGCAGGCCCAGCACCATATGCGCGTTGACGTGGCCCATATGGCCGAACCGGAAGAAGCCGCGCCCGTCCGGATCGCCGGGTTCCGACATGCCGAGGCCGATCCCCAGCGTCACCCCGGCCTGCGCGGCGGTCCAGTCACGCAGCCGGGCACCGTGCGGCGCGCCGAGCCGGAGCGCGGTGACGGCGTGGCTGCGGTGGCGCGGATCGGCGACGTTCAGGGTCAGCGGCCCCTCCGCGCCCCAGGTCTCGGCGGCGGCCCAGATGGCGCGCGCCAGGGTGGCGTGGCGCGCCCAGATCGCGGTCATCCCCTCGGCGGCGATCAGGTCGAGCGCGGCGCGCAGCCCGTAGAGGTGGTGGGTCGGGGCGGTGCCGCCGAAATACTGGTAGAAGATCTCCGGCGCGGCGCGCGGCGCCCAGTCCCAGTAGCGGCTGACCCGCGGCAGGGCGCGGCGGATCCGGGCGGCGCGCTCGTTGAAGTACACGAAGGCGAGTCCCGGCGGCACCATCAGCCCCTTCTGCGAGCCGGTCACGGTGACGTCGGCGCCCCAGCCGTCCATCTCGTAGGCGTCGCAGCCCAGCGAGGCGATGCAATCGACCATCAGGAGCGCCGGATGCCCGACCTCGTCGAGCACCCGCCGCACCGCGGCGACGTCGCTGCGCAGCGATGACGAGGTGTCGACATGCACCATCAGCACCGCCTTGAGGGATGCCGCGCCGGGGCCGCGCAAGGCCTCGGCGACGCGCTCGGGATCGACCGGCGCCTTGGTGCCGAAATCGAGGATCTGCGTCTCGATCCCCATCGCCCCGGCCATCTCGGCCCAGCCATGGCCGAAGCGGCCGGTGGCCAGCACCAGCACCCGTTCGCCCGGGGCCACGGTGTTGGCGAGCGCCGCCTCCCAGGCGCCGTGGCCGTTGGCGATGTAGATCGCCACATCGCCCGAGGTCCGCGCCACCGCCTTCAGGTCGGGCACGATCCCGGCCACCATCTCGTGCAACTCGCCCTCGTAGATGTTGGGCGCCGGGCGGTGCATCGCCGCCAGCACCGCGTCGGGGATCACCGAGGGGCCGGGAATGGCGAGGTAGGGCCGCCCGGAGGCGAGCGAGGGCGGCAGGGCGGAGGCAGGCGAGGTCATGGCGGATACTCCCGGGCCGCCCCTTGAAGCCGGGCCGGCGCGGGCCAACCTACGTCACGGTCCGGGGCAGTCAACGGCAAGCGGGCCCCGGCCCGGCGGTGCTGCCGCCGGGAAAACGGTTTTCCCCGCCCCCCGCGCAGGCTAGGACGCGGGGCAGGACACGGGCGACACGGGACGCGCAGGATCTGATGCTGGCGAAAATCTGGACCTATCTCGACGGTGCCGAGCGCCGGCTGCGCCGCTCCTTCGGGCGCGACATCTCGACCCCGCGCGGCCGGCTCGGCGCCTGGCTGCATTACCACGTCTTCGACCACGCCTTCCTGCGCAGCTTCTGGACCAACTTCCACGAGGTGGCGCCGGGGGTCTACCGCTCCAACCAGCCGACCCACCGGCGGTTTCGCAAATACGCCGAGATGGGCATTCGCACGGTGCTGAACCTGCGCGGCGAGGACCGCTACTCCTACTACTTGTTCGAGAAGGAGGCCTGCGACCGGCTCGGCCTCACCCTGATCGACGCCAAGCTGATGGCGCGCCAGGCGGCGCGGCGCGAGCGCATCGTGGCGGTGATCGACGCCATCCGCGCCGCCGAGCGGCCGATGGTCTTCCACTGCAAGTCCGGCGCCGACCGCACCGGCTTCGTCGGCGCGCTCTACCTGCTGATCTTCGAGGGCGCCTCGATCCACCAGGCCAAGAAGCAGCTCGGCATCCGCTACATCCACCTCGACTGGACCAAGACCGGGGTGCAGGATTACATCCTCGACGTCTTCGCCGCGCGCCAGGGCTACGGAGAGATCGGCTTCGAGAACTGGATCCGTGGCGAATACGACGGCAAGCGCATCCAGCGCGCCTTCGACGCCAAGCAGCGCCCGAACAGCGTCGCCCGGGCGCTGATGGCTTCGGAATGAGCAATCCGGACGACATCGACCGGATCGACCGCCCGGATACCAGCGCCGGCGAACGCCTGGCCCTGGTGAGCTGGGTCTGGCGCGGCTATCTCTGGCGGCACTGGCGGCTGATGCTGGTGGCGCTGGTCTTCATGTCGCTCGAGGGCGCCATGTTCGGCGCGCTCTCCTACATGATGAAGCCGATGTTCGACCGCGTCTTCGTGGGCGGCGACAGCGACCTGCTGCTCTGGGTCGGAATGGCGGTGTTCGGCATCTTCGTGGTGCGCGCGGTGGCCAGCGTGATCCAGAAGGTAGCGCTGGCCAAGGTCAGCCAGGAGAGCACCGCGCATCTGCGCGAGGATCTGGTGGCGCACCTGATGACGCTCGACGGCAGCTTCCACCAGTCGAACGCGCCGGGCTACCTGATGCAGCGCATCGAGGGCGACGTGGAATCGGTCACCAAGGTCTGGCGGGCGCTGATCACCGGCGCCGGGCGCGACGTGGTGGCACTGATCTCGCTGTTCGGCGTGGCCTTCGTCATCGACTGGCGCTGGACCCTCCTGGCGCTGGTCGGCGCGCCGCTGCTGGTGGCGCCGGCGCTCTTCGTGCAGCGTTTCGTGCGGGGCAATTCGCGCGCCGCCCGCGACATCGCCGCGCGGCTCTCCTCCCGGGTCAACGAGATCCTGCACGGCATCGTGCCGGTGAAGCTCAACACGCTCGAACATTACCAGGCCCGGCGCTACCGGCGGCTGACCCGCGAGCGCATCCGCACCGAGGTGCGCTCCACCGCCGGGCAGGCCACCATCCCCGGCCTGATCGACCTGATGTCGGGCATCGGCTTCGTGCTGGTGCTCTATTTCGGCGGCCGCGAGATCCTCACCGGCGACAAGACGGTGGGCGATTTCATGGCCTTCTTCACCGCCATCGGGCTGGCCTTCGAGCCGCTGCGCCGGCTCGGCGCGGTCTCGGGCATCCTGCAGGTCGCGGCGGCGGGGCTCGAGCGGATCAAGGAACTGCTCGACCTGCGCCCGACCCTGACCGACCCGGCCGACCCGCGCCCCGCGCCCGAGGGCATCCCCGGCATCGTCTTCGACGGCGTGCATGCCGGCTACGGCCGCACCGCGGTGCTGCGCGGCGCCAGCTTCACCGCCGAGGCCGGCCAGACCACCGCGCTGGTCGGCCCCTCGGGCGCCGGCAAGTCGACGGTGTTCAACCTGCTGACCCGGCTGATCGACCCCGAACGCGGCAGCGTCGCCATCGACGGCGTGCCCACCGACGCGATGCGGCTCGCGGATCTGCGCAACCTCTGCTCGGTGGTCAGCCAGGACGCGCTGCTGTTCGACGAGACGCTGCGCGAGAACGTCCTGCTGGGCCGCACCGACATTTCCGAGGAACGCCTGAAGGCGGCGCTCGACGCGGCCCATGTGACCGATTTCCTGCCGCGCCTGCCGCAGGGGCTCGACAGCCCGGTGGGGCCGCGCGGCTCGAACCTCTCGGGCGGCCAGCGCCAGCGCGTGGCGATCGCCCGGGCGCTGCTCCGCGACACCCCGATCCTGCTCCTCGACGAGGCCACCTCGGCGCTCGACGCGGCCAGCGAGGCGCTGGTGCAGGAGGCGCTGGAGAAGCTCTCCGAGGGCCGCACCACGCTGATCATCGCGCACCGGCTGTCGACCATCCGCAAGGCGCACAAGATCGTCGTGATGGAGGCCGGCAAGGTCGTCGACGAGGGCACCCACGGCGCCCTGCTGGCGCGCGGCGGCACCTATGCCGATCTGCACCGGCTGCAGGTCGAGGATCGCTGAACGCCCTGTTTCCTCTGCCGCCCGGCATGTTATACCCGGCTTCCGCGAGCGTCAGAGAGGCACCATGACCGACCCCGACCGCATCGTCCTGCGCGTTTCCGGAGAGGATGCGCGGCCGTTCCTGCAAAACCTCGTCACCAACGATCTCGGCGGGCTCGACAGCGGGCTGGTCTATGCCGCGCTGCTGACCCCGCAGGGCAAGTATCGGGCCGATTTCCTGCTCGCCCCCGACGGCGACGGGGTGCTGATCGACGTCGCCGAACCGGTGGCGGACGAGCTCGAAAAGGCGCTGAAGCTCTACAAGCTGCGCGCCAAGGTGAGTGTCGAGCGCACCGCCATCGCCGTCGCCCGCGGCACCGGCCCGGCGCCCGAGGGGGCCTTTGCCGATCCGCGCCACGATGCGCTGGGCTGGCGCGCCTATGACGGCCGCGCCTCCGAGCCCGGCATCGACTGGACGGCGATCCGCGTCGCCCATTGCATCCCCGAGGCCGGGTTCGAGCTCGGCCCGGACAGCTACATCCTCGAGGCCGGGTTCGAACGGCTGCACGGCGTGGATTTCCGCAAGGGCTGCTTCGTCGGCCAGGAGATCGTGGCGCGGATGAAGCACAAGACCGAGCTGCGCAAGGGCCTCGCCTCGGTGGCGGTCGAGGGCGATGCCGCCCCCGGCACGCCGATCGAGGCCGAGGGCAAGGCGGTGGGCGTGCTGCACAGCCGCGCCGGCGACCGCGCCATCGCGCATCTGCGCTTCGACCGGGTGCGCGACGAGATGACGGCCGGCGCGGCCCGGGTGCGGCCGGCATGATCGAGCTGCCGCAACCGCTGCTCGACGTCTTCGGCGCTGCCCCGGTGGAGCAGCGCCCGCTGTCCGGCGGCGATCTCTCCGAAATCGCCTATCTGAAGCTCGACGACGGCCGCGAGATGGTGGTCAAGACCGGCCCCGTGGTCGATGTCGAGGCGCGCATGCTGTCGGCGCTGGCGCTGCTCAGGGCGCCGGTGCCGCGGGTCATCCACGCCGAGGCCGGCCTGATCTGCCTCGAGCACCTGGAGCAGGTGCCGCCGGCGCGCGACGCCTGGCGGGAATTCGGCCAGGCGCTGGCGCAGCTGCATTCCTGGGACGGGGCGGGCTATGGCTGGCAGGAGGATTACGCCTTCGGCCAGGTCGCCATCGCCAATACGACGACGCCGGACTGGCCCGCCTTCTGGGCCGAGCGGCGTCTGCTGGCGGCGCCCGAGGCGCTGCCGCCGGACCTCGCGCCCCGGATCGAGCGGCTGGCCGCGCGGCTCGCCGATCACCTGCCGCGGGAGCCGCGCGCGGCGCTGCTGCACGGCGATCTGTGGTCCGGCAACCTGCTCTTCACGCCGGACGGCGCGGTGATGATCGACCCGGCCTGCTACCACGGCCATGCCGAGGTCGACCTCGCCATGCTGACGCTGTTCGGCCAGCCCGACGAGGCGTTCTGGCGCGGCTATGGCCGCCCCGAGCCGGGCTGGGAGGAGCGCCAGCCGATCTACCAGCTCTGGCCGGCGCTGGTGCATCTGCGGCTCTTCGGCGGCGGCTACCACGCCATGGTGGCGGGGCTGCTCGACCGGATCGGTGTCTGACCGGACACGGCCCTGCCCCGGAACGCGAAACGGCGGCGCCCGGGGCGCCGCCGTCGCGTGAGCATTGTGGCTGTCCCGGCGCTCAGGCGCGCTCGGAATATTCCATCGTCTCGGTGTTGACGACGATGTCCTCGTCCTGGGCCACGAAGGGCGGTACCGAGATGCGCACGCCGTTGTCGAGCAGCGCCGGCTTGAACGAGTTCGCCGCGGTCTGGCCCTTCACCACCGGCTCGGTCTCCACCACCTTGCAGGTGACCTTCTGCGGCAGCGTGGCGTTCAGCGCCTCGCTCTCGTAGAACTCGACCACGATGGTCATGCCGTCCTGCAGGAAGGGCCGCCGCTCGCCCAGGATGTCGGCCGGCAGCTCGACCTGGTCGAAGGTCTCGGTGTCCATGAAGGTCAGCATGCCGTCGGTCTCGTAGAGGAACTGCATGTCCTTCTGCTCGAGCCGCACGCGCTCGACCTTGTCGGCGGAGCGGAAACGCTCGTTCAGCTTGGAGCCGTTGCGCAGGTTCTTCATCTCGACCTGTGCGAAGGCGCCGCCCTTGCCGGGTTTGACGTGCTCGACCTTGACTGCCGCCCAGAGACCGTCGTTGTGCTCCAGGACGTTGCCGGGGCGAATTTCGTTTCCGTTGATCTTGGGCATGAGGCGAAACCGTGGCAAGAGGTTGATGGGACGTTGGCGGCTCCTATATATCGCGCACAATGCCCCTGCAACCATCCCATATCCTGTGCTGCAAATGCAGAATGACATGCGCATGACGCAACGGAGCCATGCAGTATCGGGGTATCCGAATCACAGTGAATAGGCCATAAGGCCCCTCACGCCCGGACTGACAAGACCAATAATCACAAGGACGAAACATGCGAGATTTCGTTGATGGAACGGCGTTCAACGCGGAACAGGGCAACCGTGCCCGCAAACTGTTTGCCGCTGTTGTTCTGGCCGCTCTGGACGACGCCATTGCCGACGACAAGAAGTACGGCAACGGCCCCGAGCAGATCGCTCGCTGGGCGCGCTCGCGCGACGGCCGCGAGGTTCTGACCTGTGCCGGCATCGACCCCAACGAGCGGGTGGTGGCCGGACTGATGGAATTCGTCGCGAAAGGCGTGCGCACCTCGGTGGCGCTGTCGCGCGAGGAAAGCGAACGGCGTCACGCCGCCGCCCAGCAGGCCGAAGCCGCCTGATCCAGACCTGCGGATCCCACGATCCGACGGCAAAAACCGCCCCCCCAATCGGAAACCCGCTTTTTTACGTCCGGGCGCCGGTTGGCGGCCCCGCCCCGGGCCGGGTTCAGTCGAAATCGTTCGAGGTCAGGGCGATCTGGATCTCGCGCTGCACCAGCGTGCGGATGTTGCGGGTGATGCGCGCGCCGAGCGGGCCGCGCAGCTCCTCATGCACGATCTCGGCGATGAGTCCGCGCAATGTCTGCTCGTCGATCCCGGCGAGGCCAAGCGGAGCCGCGCCCGCGCTGTCCGGCGCCTGCGGATCCGCCGCGGCCGCCTCGGCGGGTCCTGCGTCGCGCCGCGTCGCGTCCGGGGCGGCGCCGTCCGGGGCGTGCGGCGCGGCCGCCGGCGCCACGTCGGCCTCGGCATCGCGCGGCGCCGCGTCCGGGGCGGCGCCGTCCGGGGCGTGCGACACGGCCGCCGGCGCCACGTCCGCCTCGGCGTCGCGCCGCGCCGCATCGGCGGAGGCGCGGCCCGCACTCTCGGCGTCGGCAGCCGGTGCCATGGCCGACAGGGCGTCGCGAAGCGCCGCATCCTCCATGGCGGCGGCGGTCTCGGCGGGCTCCGCTTCGGCTGCAGTGCCGGCCTGCTCTGCCCATGGTTCCGCGTCGGCGGTATCGTCGCTCCGGACGGTCCGCAGCAGGCCCGCGATCGCGGCCGCGACATCGACGGGATCGGTTTCCTCCGGGGCCTCTTCGGGGTCCGCAAAGTCGGCGGCGCTCGCCGCGTCTTCGGCCGGGGCTTCGAACGGATGCAGGCGCGGCAGGGCGGCGGCCGCCATCTCCCTCTCGTCCTCCAGCTCGCTCCCGGGCGCCGGCGCGGCGGCCGGATCCGGCGCCGCCACCCCGGCGTCGTCCCGGGCGCCGTCGCGCGCGGATCCGTCCGGTTCTTCCGGAATGGCGGGCAGCGCCGCCGCCGTGGCGATGGCGTCGCTCGCCCAGTCGGAGATGCCGGTCGCGGACGGCCCGGCAGAGGTCGGGTCAAGCTCCGGCTCCGGGGCGTGGCGGCTCGACCGGAAGGCCCCGGCGGCGCTCGGCGGCTCGGCGCGGGCGATCATCGCTTCGAGTTCGGCGATCTTGGCTTCGAGGCTGCGCCGCCCGGCCGGCGCGGCGGCAGGTCCCGGGCCCGGCGCCGCCGGGGGTGCGGCCCGCTCCGGCGCGCGTCCGGCCGGCCGGTCCACCGCGTCCGCGCCGCCGGAGGGCGCCTCGGGCGCGTCCTGACGGGCCGCGGCGCGGGGCGCAGGGGGCGCTGCGTCGGCCTCATCAGGTTGCGCAGGCTCCGCGCGGGGGTCTTTGGACGAGGCATCGTCCCGGGCCGCAGCCGTGCCGCGCTCCGCCGCGTCATGCCATGCCTCGGGCTTTCGGCCCCCGGGCAAGCTCCAGGGATGGCGGTGCCAGACCAGTTCGTCGCGATCCTCGGCATGGTGGAACGCGAGCGCCGGCTCCGGCATCGCCGCCTCGGCCTCGAGCAGCCGGGCAATCGCGGCATCCGGCGCGTCCGGCTCGAATGCGTCCGGCGAGTCCGGCTCCGATGCGGCGGGCGCGGGCGCGTCGGGCGCGTCGGGCTCGAACGCGGCCGCCTCCGGGGCCTCCGGCGCCTCTGCGGCCCGTTCCGGCTCGGGATCTGGCGCGGGCTCCGCCGGGGGCGCCACCACCAGATGCGGGGCGCCAAGGCTGCGCGGCGTGGTCAGCCAGGCGGGCGGCGGGGTGCGTCTTGCCTCGGGATCGGCGGCGGGCCGCTCCGCGCCCGCCTCTGCCCGCGGCGGCTCGCGCTCCGCGTCGCCGGGGCCCACACGCTGCTGCGGCGTCAGGATCAGCCGGTCGCTGCCGCCGGCCCGCGGCATCGCCGGAGAGGGGGCGAAGCGCCCGGGCAAACCCGGCGCGCGCGCCGGGCCGGGCGCCGGAATGCGCGCGATCTCCGCGGCGCCCGCCGCGCCCTGCGGCGCCGCGGGGGGCTCCGGATCGGGGGCCGCCCCCGTCCCGGCCTGCGCGCGGATCTCGTCCGAGACGAGACGGCGGATCGAGGACAGCACGTCCTCGACGTCCACGTTCTCGACGTGATGTTTCATCTTCTGCACCACTCTGGCCTCGCCTCGGAGGGTAGCCGAGGGCCGCCCGGCGCACAACCGGAGCGGCCCGGCGCGGGCGTCACTGCTTGCCGATGGCGCGCAGCACCCGCTCCAGATCCTCGCCCTGTCGGCTCAGCCGCGGCGCATCCTTGACGAGGTTGTAGTAATCGCTGGGGTTGTAGCGCTGCACCGGCAGGTCGAGGTCGACGACGGTGAGCCGGCCCATCGCGGCCAGCGCCGTATAGGCGGCGACGTATTGGTCGACCTGGGCCGAGATCAGCGTGGTCCGGGCATCGAGCAGGTCCTGCTCGGCATCCAGCACGTCGAGCGTCGTGCGGGCGCCCAGCGTGGCCTCCTCGCGCACCCCGTCAAAGGCCACCTGCGCGGCGCGCACCTGGTTCTGGCTCGACTGGATCGACGACCGCGCCACGCTCAGCGCGACATAGGCATTGGCGACGTTCTGAGCCACCTGGCGCGTCACGGTGAGCAGCACCCCGCGCTGGCGGTCGCGCTGCGCCATCGCCTGGCGGACCAGCGAGGACAGCCGCCCGCCCTGGTAGATCGGCCCGCTCATCCCCAGCGAGATCGTGCCGCTGCGGGAGAAATCGGTGCTGTCGAGGTTGCGGTTGTAGCCGTAGCGCCCGCTCAGCGTGACGTCGGGCTTCATCGCCGCCTCGGCGATCAGCACGTTGAGCTCCGCCAGGCGCACCTGGTGCTGCTGCGCGACGATCGAGGGATGCAGCCGCAGCGCCGAGGCCGCGGCCTGTTCCGCCGTCGGCAGGGCGGGCAGGCTGCGCGGCGGCGACACGCCGTTCGGCAGACGCCCGACCACGGCGCGGTATTCCTCCTGCGCGAGCACCAGGTTGCCCTCGGCGACCGCGAGCTGGCTGCGGGCCTGGGCCAGCCGGGCCTCGGCCAGCGCGACGTCGGTGCGGGTCACCTCGCCGACCTCGAAGCGGTCGCGCGCGGCCTGCAATTCCTGGCTGATCAGGCGCAGGTTGCTGCGCCGCAGCTGCACCGTCTGGGCGGCGCGCTCGACCTCGAAGAAGGCGTCGACGGCGCGCAGCAGGACCTCCTGCTCGACCGAGACGAGCTGCTGGCGCGCCGACAGCACGGCGGCCTTCGCGGCGTCGATCTGCAGCCGGCGCTCGCCGAAATCGTAGACCGTCAGATCGGCGGTGAGGTTGACGCCGGCATCGTTGGAGGCGATGGGCGCCAGCACGCCGTTGCTGCGGGTCTCGCCGAACCGCCGGGTGGCGTCGGCCGACCAGGCGAAGACCGGGCGGAGCGCCGCCACCGCCTGCGCCACGTCCTCGTCCGCGGCCCGCAGCACTGCGCGGTTCTGCTCGAGCAGGCCGCTTTCGAGATAGGCGCCCGTCAGCGCGTCGGCCAGCGTATCGGCCTGCGCCGTGGCGCCGACGGCCAGAAGCCCCGCCGTGCAGCCCGAGGCGATCCAGTGCCGCCACCCCATCCTCATCGTCCTGCCCATTCCTACAATCCCGGTTCTGTTACTCGGCGATCATGGCCGCCGTTCTCTTTATGGCGTGTGACCGCGCCCGACCGGGCCCGGCATCACAAGGCAAAGGTCTTGGTCGTTTCAAATCCCGGCAGCACCGGCGCGAAGGCGTTGAAGGCAAACCGCCAGGTGATGCCGCCCTCGGTCTTCAGCCCGACCCGGACGACGCCGAGCCGGCCTTCGGCAAACAGGCAGACGATGCGGCCGCCGACCTTGAGCTGGTCGGCAATGGCGTCCGGCAGCCGCTCCACCCCGCCCTCGATGAGGATGGCGTCGTAGGGGCCGTGTTCCGGCGCGCCGCCGGCCAGCGGGCCGGTCTGCACGATGACGTTGTCGCTGTGATGCTCGGGCAGCAGGGTCTCGGCCTCGGCGGCCAAGGCCTCGTCCTCCTCGAGCGCCACCACCGCCTCGACGATCTCGGCGATCACCGCCGCGGAGTAGCCCATGCCAGCGCCGACATCGAGGACCAGCATGTCCGAGGTCAGGTCGAGCGCGTCGAGCATCTTGGCGAAGGTCCGCGGCTCGAGCAGCACCCGGCCCGGCGCCAGCGGCACGTTCTCGCCGATATAGGCGGCCTCGGCGCGCTCGGAGGGCAGGAAGGCCTCGCGCGGGACGCGCAGCATCGCCGCGATGATCGGATATTCGGTCACGTCCGAAGGGCGAACCTGGGTATCGACCATCATTCTGCGGCGCATTGCGTAATCGGCCATCGGGCTCGCTCTTCCGTTCACATCAATATGTGCGCTTCTGCCACAGATCCCGCGCAGCGACAATCCGCAGAGCCGGGACGGGCCGGGTTGACCGGGGCGCGTGTCCGGGGGGCCACGCGGTCCCCTGCCCGCGACGGGCCGTGCGCCGGGACCGCGCCGTCCGAAACGACACCGGGCGCCCAACGGGCGCCCGGCTGCCTTAAACATCAATGGGCGGCGCGGTCAGTCCTTGCGCGACTTGGTGCGCCGGCCGGCCTCGAGCCCGATGACGAAGCCCTCGACCAGCTGCAGCAGCGGCGAGCGCGCGGTGGCCCGCGCCGCCGGCAGCGGTGCGCGCAGCCGCGCCAAGAGCCGCCCGACCCCGAGCAGGATGAACCCGGCGGCGAGGAACAGGAACCCCATCACCACGGCGGCGAACAGGGCGCCGCCGAGCTCGGCCAGAAGGATCCAGAGCGCGATGGCGAGAAAGCCGATCCCGATCAGCAGGAGCCCGAGACCCAGGCCCGAAAAAACGGCCCCCTGCACCTTCCGGCGCAGCAGGGCCTCGTAATAGGCGAAGATGGCCATGTTACTTGCGGCCGGACAGAAGCCCCGCGACATAGCCCACGGCGACAGCCACGCCGATGGCCATCCCCGGCTGCCGCCGGATCGCCTCGTAGGCCTGTTCCTGGAAATCCACGGCCTGCGCCTTGGCATCGGTCAGCCGCGTCTCGCCCTCGCTGCGCAGCCGCTCCAGCCGCTCGCGCGCGGCGGCCAGCGTCTCGTCCTTGCGGCGCACCCCGATCTCGGTCAGCAGATCGGTGATCGCCGACAGATCCTTGCGCAGCACGTCGATCTGGTCGGCCAGCGCCTCGCCGTCGCGGCCCGCCGCGCGGTTGGCCTTGGCTTCGACTTCCTTGATCTGCGGATCCGCCATGTCTTTCCCCCTTGGCAAAATAGTCCGCTCCCCAACGCGGCCGGGGGCGGTTTCGTTCCCGCACGGGGGGACGGAAAAGAAATTCCGACGGCGCCCGAATTCCGCGCGTTTTCGTGTTGACGCCCGTCCGGGCAGGCCGTAAACGCACCGCTACATGGACGCCGAGGTAGCTCAGGGGTAGAGCACGGCATTGAAAATGCTGGTGTCGGTGGTTCGATTCCGCCCCTCGGCACCATGTCCATGTCCTGACGGCCCCGGCGCTTCCGCGCCGGGGCCGTCGGTCTTTCCGGCGCCCCGATCCCCGCTGCCTTCGGCCCTGCCCGACGCCGTCCGAGCGTTGACACAAATCACGAACGCCCCTAGAACAAAACGGGAGCAACAGGCAGGCCAAGCGGACATGCTGACGAAGAAACAACTGGATCTCCTCGATTTCATCGACCGGCGGGTGGCCCGCGACGGCGTGCCGCCGAGCTTCGACGAAATGAAGGAAGCGCTCGACCTGCGGTCGAAATCCGGCATCCACCGGCTGATCACCGCACTCGAGGAGCGCGGGTTCATCCGGCGTCTGGCACATCGCGCGCGCGCCATCGAGATCGTCAAGCTTCCCGACGCCCTGGCGCAGCGCCACCGCGGCAAGGGCCCGCGGCTGGTGGCCTCCGCGCCCGAAGAGGAGCCCGCCGCGCCGCCGAACCCGGCGCCGTCGATGGAGCTTCCGCTGCTCGGCCGCATCGCCGCCGGCCGGCCGCTCGAGGCGATCGAGGACAACCCGCCGCCGGTGGCGGTGCCCGGGCGCATGCTGTCGGGCAATGCCCGGCATTACGCGCTCGAGGTGCGCGGGGATTCGATGATCGAGGCCGGGATCAACGACGGCGACCTGGTGGTCATTCGGGAGGCCGGACATGCCGATGACGGCGACATCGTCGTCGCCCAGGTCGAGGGCTACGAGGCCACGCTGAAGCGCTTCCGCCGCCGCGACGGCATGATCGTGCTGGAGGCGGCGAACCCGGCCTACGAGGCGCGCGTCCTGCCCGAGGGCGCGGTGCGCGTGCAGGGCCGGCTGGTCGGGCTGATCCGCACCTATTGAGGCCCGGGCGCGGCGGGGGCGACCAGGGCGGTCGCGCCGCTGCCCTCCGCCGCGTCGCGCTTCGGGGGGCCGGTCAGGGCGGCCTGCAGCCGCGCCGCCGGGTCGCCGCCCTGCGGCGCGGGCCAGCGGGACCAGAGCCTGCGGCCGCTGCGCTGGCGCACGCTCACCACGTCCAGCGCGTCGCCGGTGCGCCGGACGGCCAGCGCCCCCGCCGCCGCGAGACGCGGCGGGTCGAGCATCAGGCAGGGCCCCGGCGCCGCGGGCAGCGGCCGGTCCGCCACCACGATCAGCCCCGGGCGGCAGGGCGGCACGGCGCGCAGCGCGGCGGCGGAATGCAGGTGCGCGATGCGGGTCTCCGGGCCCGCGCCCGCGCCCGCGCCCGCGCCCGGGCCGTGATGGCTGGCGTGTCCGGCGGCCCGCGGCCCCACCCAGCGCGCCGCGGCGGCCTCCTGCCCGGCCGGGTCGCCGTCATTCTCGAGCCAGATGCCGGCGACGAAGCCGGCGCCGCGGGCGCGGCTCAGGGCCCGGCCCTCGGGCCCGGCAATGCCCACCAGCCGGCCGTCCTCGGCGATCAGCAGCCAGGGCCGCTCCGCCCCCTGCCAGAGCGCCACGGCCAGCAGCGCGGGCGCCAGCCCGGCCCAGCGCAGCCGGCCCCGGACCAGCGCCAGCGCCAGCCCGCCAAGCGCCAGCAGCGGCAGCACCGCCGGCCCCGGCGCCACCACCGGGCGGGTGGCGCCCGGGCGCTCGGCGATCCAGCGGGCGACGGCGAGGATCCAGTCGATCCCCTGCCCCATCACCCAGAGCGGCGCCGCCTCCAGCCCGAGCGGCAGCGCCGCCAGCGCGAGCATGCCGGCCGGCATCACCACAAGCCCCATCATCGGCACCGCGGCGAGGTTGGCGGGCAGGCCGTAGAGGCTGGCCTGGTTGAAATGCGCCATGCCGATCGGCGCCGTCGCGGCGCCGGCCACCGCCGAGGAGACGACCAGCGCCAGGACCGGCCGCAGCCGCCGCGGCAGGGCCTGGGCGGCGCCGCGGTCGCGCAGCGCGGCGAAGACCGCGACCAGCGCCACGGTGGCGGCAAAGGACATCTGGAAGCCGGGCCCGGTCAGCGCCTCGGGGCGCCGCACCAGCACCACGAGCGCGGCCAGCGCCACCGTGCGCAAGGAGATCGCCCGCCGCCCCAGCAGCACCGCGACCAGCGCCACCGCGGCCATCACGAAGGCCCGTTCGGTGGCCACGTTGCCGCCCGAGAGCGCCAGGTAGACCGCCGCCGCGGCGAGCGCCGCGCAGGCCGCGATCTTCTTGGCCGGCAGCCGCAGCGCCAGCGGCGGCAGCGCCGCCAGCGCCAGCCGCACCGCGGCCAGCACGAGCCCCACCAGAAGCCCCATATGCAGCCCCGAAATGGCCAGCAGATGCGCCAGGTTGGAGGCCCGCAGATCGTCAAGGATGGCGGCCCCCACGCCGCTGCGGTCGCCGGTCAGGATGGCGGCGGCGAAGGCGCCGGTCTCCCCCGGCAGACCGGCGCGCAGCCGCGTCGCCACGCGCAGCCGCCAGGCCGCGAGCCGCACCCCCTCGGGCGGCGCCAGCAGGAGCACCGGGCTCCGGGTGTAGCCCACCGCACCCAGCGACTGGAACCAGGCATGGCGGCGGAAATCGAAGCCGCCGGGCTCTGCCGGGCCGGCGGGCGGGGCCAGGTGGCCGGTCAGGATCAGCGTCGCGCCGGGCGGCGGCGGGGCCGCCTCCGGGCGGCCATGCAGCGCGATCCGCACCCGGCGCGGCGTCTCCTCCAGCGCCATGCGGGCCAGCACCACCCGGTCGAGGGTCAGCCGCATCGCGTCCGAGGCCGAACGGTCGAGCGCCACGACCCGGCCCTGCACCGGGCCGTAATAGCGGTGCTCGAGGACCGGGCCGGCGACGTGGTGGGCGCGCGCCCCGGCCAGCGCCAGCCCGAGCGCCACCGCGCCCGCCGCCACCGCCAGCGGCGCCGCCCCCTGCGGGCGCAGGAGACCCGCGAGCACGGCCAGCACCCCGGCCGCGGCGAGCCCCGCCAGCACAGCGCGCGAGGGGTCCGCGGGCAGCGCGAAATAGAGCCCGATCCCGGCGCCAAGACAGACCGGGACCCAGGCGAACAGGGCGCCCTGCTGCGCCGCCAGCGCCGCCGCGAGCGCATGCCAGGCGCGGCCCCGGAGGGTCTGCCCGGACCGGGTCCCGGAGCCGTCCCCGGCCCCCCCGCCGGGCCCGTCCGCCGGCCCGTCCGCCGCTGCCTCCGCGGGCCCGTCTCCGGCCGGCTCCGCCGCCATGCTTGTCCTCCCCCCGCCGCGTCGCTAAAGGGAGGTCGAGCCTAGATCCCCATTCCTATCGAAAGGTTAAGACCGCTCGCATGTCCGAGGCCGTCGTTACCCGTTTCGCCCCCTCGCCCACCGGCTACCTGCATATCGGGGGGGCCCGCACGGCGCTGTTCAACTGGCTCTATGCGCGCGGCCGCGGCGGCCGCTTCCTGCTGCGCATCGAGGACACCGACCGGGCGCGCTCGACGCCCGAGGCGACGGCGGCGATCCTGAAGGGGCTGGAGTGGCTCGGGCTCGACCATGACGGCGAGGTGGTCAGCCAGGCCGCCGGCGCCGCGCGCCATGCCGAGGTGGCGCGCGAGCTCCTGGCGCGCGGCGCGGCCTACAAGTGCTTCGCCAGCCAGGAGGAGATCGAGGCCGCCCGCGAGGCCGCCCGCGCCGAGGGCCGCTCCACCCTCTACCGGAGCCCGTGGCGCGACGCCGACCCGGCGACCCATCCCGACGCGCCCTTCGTGATCCGCATCAAGGCGCCGCAGGACGGCGAGACGGTGATCCGCGACGCGGTGCAGGGCGACGTGACGATCCGCAACGACCAGCTCGACGACATGGTGCTGCTGCGCTCCGACGGCAGCCCGGTCTACATGCTCGCCGTGGTGGTCGACGACCACGACATGGGGGTGACCCACGTGATCCGCGGCGACGACCACCTCAACAACGCCGCGCGGCAGATGCTGATCTACCGCGCCATGGGCTGGGACGTGCCGGTCTTCGCGCATATCCCGCTGATCCACGGCCCCGACGGCAAGAAGCTGTCGAAGCGCCACGGCGCGGTCGGGCTCGAGGAATACCAGGTCATGGGCTTCCCCGCCGCCGGCATGCGCAACTACCTGGCCCGGCTGGGCTGGAGCCACGGCGACGACGAGTTCTTCACCGACGCCCAGGCCCGGGACTGGTTCGACCTCGACGGCATCGGCCGGTCGCCGGCCCGGCTCGACTTCAAGAAGCTGGAGAATGTCAGCGGCCAGCACATCGCCGCCGCCGAGGATGCCGCGCTGCTGCGCGAAATCGAGGCCTTCCTCGACGCGTCCGGCCGGCCTGCCCTCACGGAAGCCCAGCGCGACGGCCTGTCCCGGGCCCTTTACTGCCTCAAGGATCGCGCGAAGACCCTGCCGGAACTCCTTGAAAAGGCGCACTTCGTCCTCGCAGCCACGCCGATCGAGCCGGATCCGAAAGCGGCCCAGGCCCTGGCGACGGTATCCCGTGGTATACTGGAGGAATTGACGTCGCATCTGCACAATGCTAGCTGGACGCGGGAAGAATTGGAGGGCACCGCCACCCGGGTCGCCGAGGCGCACGGGACCAAGTTCGGCAAGCTGGCGGCGCCCCTGCGCGCGGCGCTTGCGGGCCGGGCGGTGACCCCCAGCGTGTTCGACATGATGCTCGTTCTCGGCCGCGAGGAGACCCTCGCGCGGCTGGAGCGGGCCAGCGGCGCGGCCGGCTGATCGCATTCCGATCGCGGTCCGCGACCCGCGGGTGATCAACGAGGCCGGCGCGGGCATTCCGCGTCCCCCTCTCAGCGACGAAGGAGCCGACGCAATGCCCGACACTGCCAACGCCAAGTCCGCCACCCTCGACATCGAGGGCAAGACCTACGACCTGCCGATCTATTCGCCGACCGCCGGGCCGGACGTGATCGACATCCGCAAGCTCTACGCCCAGGCCGGGGTGTTCACCTACGATCCCGGCTTCACCTCCACGGCGAGCTGCGATTCCACCATCACCTTCATCGACGGCGACAAGGGCGAGCTCCTGCACCGCGGCTACCCGATCGACCAGCTGGCGGAGAAGTCGCATTACCTCGAGGTCTGCTACCTGCTGCTCTACGGCGACCTGCCCTCGGCGGCGCAGCTCGAGGAATTCGAGAACACCATCACCCGCCACACGATGATCCACGAGCAGATGCACAACTTCTTCCGGGGCTTCCGGCGGGACGCGCATCCGATGGCGACGATGGTGGGCGTGGTCGGCGCGATGTCGGCCTTCTACCACGACTCGACCGACATCACGAACCCGCGCGAGCGCGAGATCGCCAGCCACCGGCTGATCGCCAAGATGCCGACCATCGCGGCGATGGCCTACAAGTACTCGGTCGGCCAGCCCTTCGTCTATCCGCGCAACGACCTCGATTACGCGGCCAACTTCCTGCACATGTGCTTTGCCGTGCCGGCCGAGGAATACGTCGTCGACCCGATCCTGTCGCGCGCCATGGACCGGATCTTCACCCTGCACGCCGATCACGAGCAGAACGCCTCGACCTCGACGGTGCGGCTGGCGTCCTCGTCGGGCGCCAACCCGTTCGCCTGCATCGCCGCGGGCATCGCCTGTCTCTGGGGTCCGGCGCATGGCGGCGCCAACCAGGCCTGCCTGCAGATGCTGCAGGAGATCGGCACCCCGGACCAGATTCCGGAATACCTCGCCCGCGCCAAGGACAAAAACGACCCGTTCCGGCTGATGGGCTTCGGCCACCGGGTCTACAAGAACTTCGATCCGCGCGCCAAGGTGATGAAGCAATCCGCCGACGAGGTGCTCGACCTTCTGGGCGTCGAGAACAACCCGACCCTGCAGGTCGCCAAGGAACTGGAGAAGCAGGCGCTGGCCGACGATTACTTCGTCGAGAAGAAGCTGTTCCCCAACGTCGATTTCTATTCCGGCATCATTCTCGAGGCGATGGGCTTCCCGATGTCGATGTTCACCCCGGTCTTCGCGGTGGCCCGCACGGTCGGCTGGATCTCGCAGTGGAAGGAGATGCTGGGCGATCCGCAGAACAAGATCGGCCGGCCGCGCCAGCTCTATCTCGGCGAGACGATGCGCGACTACGTGGACATCGAGAACCGCTGAAGCGCGGCTTCGAGACAGGAAAGACGGCGCCCGGTTTCCGGCCGGGCGCCGTTTCTCGTTCCGGGGCGGAGGGGCGCTGCCCCTCTTGGCCTGGCGGCCAATTCACCCCGGGATATTTCGGCTCAGAAGACGGGCGCGCAGCGGTCAGCGGCCCTCGTAGCGAGCGGGGCGCTTTTCGAGGAAGGCCACGACGCCTTCCTGGAAGTCGCGGGTCTTGCCGCATTCGCCCTGCAGCTTGGCCTCGAGCGCCAGCTGCGCCTCGAGATCGTTGGAGAAGCTGGCCTGCAGGGCCTGCTTGACGCGCTGGTAGGCGGCGGTCGGGCCCTTGGCGAGATGCGCGGCGCGGGCCTGCCAGCCGGCAGCGAAGTCCGCCTCCGGCAGCGCCTCCCAGATCATCCCCCAATCGCTGGCCTGACGGGCGGTGATCTTCTCGGCGAACAGCGCCGCGCCCATCGCCTTGGCGAGGCCCATCTGGCGCGGCAGCAGCCAGGTGCCGCCGGCATCGGGGATGAGCCCGATGCGGGTGAAGGCCTGGACGAAATAGGCCGCCTCGGAGGCAATCACCACGTCGGCGCAGAGCGCCAGGTTGGCCCCGGCCCCGGCGGCGGCGCCGTTCACCGCCGAGATCGTCGGCACCGGGCATTCGGTCACCGCGCGCAGCATCGGCACGTATTCGTCGCGCAGCGTGCGTTCGAGGTCGATGTCGGCCGCATTGGCGCGGTCGCCCAGATCCTGACCCGAGCAGAAGGCCCGGCCGGCCCCGGTCAGCACCACCACCCGCGCCTCGCGCCCGCCCCGCCGCACCGCGTCGGCGATCTCGGCGCGCATCTGCGTGTTCAGGGCGTTCATCCGGTCCGGCCGGTTCAGCGTCACCGTGGCGATGGCGTCGCGGATCTCGAAAGCGATGGTGTCGTAGCTCAAGGCAGCCTCCCGTGTCCTGTCGCCGGCATCAAACATGCCGCACCCGCGGAGGCAAAGCCCTACCGTGCGTCACGCTCCCCGAGCAGCGCCTCGAGCCGCGCCCGCTCCTCCGCGGTGAGCGCGGCCTCGGCCTCGGGCCGGGCCCGGGCGCGGCGCCGCAGGTAGAGGCCGCCGGTGCCGAGCGCGGTCAAAAACATCAGCGGGCCGGCGGCCCAGAGCAGCCGGTTCCAGCCCTCGGTGGTGGGGGCGAGCAGCACGAATTCGCCGTAGCGCTCGACCAGGAAGGCCACGACCTCGGCATCGCTGTCGCCGGCGCTCAGGCGCTCGCGCACCATCAGGCGCAGGTCGCGGGCCAGCGGCGCGTTCGATTCGTCGATCGACTCGTTCTGGCAGACCAGGCAGCGCAGGCCTTCGGAGATCGCGCGCGCCCGCGCCTCCAGCGCCGGGTCGGCGAGCATCTCGTCGGGCTGCACGGCGCCGGCGCCCTGGCCCGCGAGGCCGAGACCGGCGGCCAGCAGCGCCGCGCGCAGCAGCGCCCGGCTCATTCCGCCGGCACCGCGCCGGAGGCCGCCTTGCGGGCGCCCGCGGCGACCCGGTAGCGGCGGTCGCTGAGGCTCAGGAGGCCGCCCAGGGCCATCAGGATGGCACCGCCCCAGATCCAGTTGGCGAGCGGCTTGACATAGGTCCGCATGACCCAGCCGCCGCCTTCCTGGGCGTCGCCGATCACCACGTAGAGATCGCGCAGGAAGCGGTAGTCGATCGCCGCCTCGGTGGTCGGCATGCCGGCCACCGGATAGGTGCGCTTCTCGGGATAGAGGCGCACCGTCTCGGCGCCGTCCTCGCGCACCACCACCTCGGCCATGGTGGAGATGTAGTTCGGCCCCTGCACGCGGCGGACATCGGCGAGCTCGAGCTCGAAGGCGCCGACAGCGAAGTGCTCGCCCTGCTGCGCCACGCGGATGTCCTCCTGCTCCCAGGCGGTCAGGCCGGCAATGCCGATCATCACCACGCCGAGCCCGGAATGCGCCACCGCCTTGCCCCAATCGGCGCGCGGCAGGCGCGCGAGGCGCCGCAGGTCGCGGGTGCGCCCGGTGCGCGACCACAGATCGGCGGCCGCGCCGGCGATCAGCCAGGCGCCGAGGAAGACCCCGATCGGGCCCATCAGGCTGCGCCCGGTCTGCATCGCCCAGACCAGCCCGGCCAGCGCCAGGGCCAGCCCCAGCGCCGGCGCCAGGCTGCGCAGCGTGCGGCCGATCTTGGCGCGCTTCCAGGCCAGCATCGCGCCGAGCGGCAGGACGGCGCCGAGGACCAGCATGAAGGGCGTGAAGGCCATGTCGAAGAACGGCGCCCCGACCGAGAGCTTGCGGCCCCAGGCCATCTCCGCCACCAGCGGCCACATCGTGCCGACGAAGACCACGAAGGCCGAGACCGCGAGCAGGATGTTGTTGAGCACCAGCGCCGATTCCCGGCTGGCCAGCCCGAACACCCCCTTGGCCTGCATCGCCGAGGCGCGCGCCGCGTAGAGCGTCAGCGCGCCGCCGGTGAAGAGCACCAGGATGGCGAGGATGAAGACGCCGCGCTCGGGGTCGTTGGCGAAGGCGTGGACGCTGGTCAGCAGGCCCGAGCGCACGATGAAGGTGCCGATCAGCGAGAAGCCGAAGGCGAGGATGGCGAGCAGGATGGTCCAGGATTTCAGCGCCTCGCGCTTCTCTACCACGATGGCCGAATGCAGCAGCGCGGCGGCCAGCAGCCAGGGCATGAAGGAGGCGTTCTCCACCGGGTCCCAGAACCAGAAGCCGCCCCAGCCGAGCTCGTAATAGGCCCACCACGAGCCCAGCGCGATGCCGATGGTGAGGAACAGCCAGGCGGCCAGCGTCCAGGGCCGCACCCAGCGCCCCCAGGCGGCATCGACCCGGCCCTCGATCAGCGCCGCGACCGCGAAGGAGAAGCAGATCGAGAGCCCGACATAGCCGAGATAGAGAAACGGCGGGTGGAAGGCGAGGCCCGGATCCTGCAGCAGCGGGTTCAGGTCCTGGCCGTCGAAGGGCGGCTGCGCCAGCCGCCAGAACGGGTTCGAGGTGAACAGGATGAAGGCCAGGAAGGCGACGCCGATCGCGCCCTGCACCGCCAGCACGCGGGCCCGCAGGCTGGGCGGCAGGTTGCCCCCGAACCAGGCCGCCATGGCGCCGAACAGCGCCAGGATCAGCACCCAGAGCAGCATCGAGCCCTCGTGGTTGCCCCAGGTGCCGGTGATCTTGTAGAGCAGCGGCTTGGCCGAATGCGAGTTCAGCGTCACCAGCTGCAGCGAGAAATCCGACGTCACGAAGGCGTGGACGAGGGCCGCGAAGGCCCCGGCGCAGAGCACGAACTGCGCCGTCGCGGCGGGTTCGGCCACCGCCATCCAGCCGGCCCAGCGGCGCTGCGCGCCGACGAGCGGCACCACCGTCTGCACGATGGCCACGAAGAAGGCGAGGATCAGGGCGACATGGCCGAGTTCGGTAATCATGCCCCCTGTATAGGCGCGGCGCGGGCCCCCGCCAATGCCGACCGAAGGTCGCAGCTTCGCGATCGCGTGAAGCCCCGCGGGGCGGTCACTTCCAGGCTTGCGGCTGCGGGTCGATCTCGGCCTTGACCTGGCCGTAGGCGAGGAGCGCGAAGAGACCGGTGCCGCCGGCGACATTGCCCACGAAGGACGGCAGGATCAGTCCGAGCCAGGTCTTCTGCCAGTCGATCTCGCCGTCGATCCAGAGCAGGAAGGCCTCGCCCGAACCGGCCACCACATGGGTGAAGTCGCCCATGGCGATCAGGTAGGTCATCAGGAAGATGACGAAGACCTCGGTGCCGTTCGAGGAGGGCAGCATCCAGACCAGCGCGGCGATGAAGAAGCCCGCCGGCACGCCGTACTTGAACGCCTCCATGGCGGTGAACTCGGCGTAATGGTGCGACACCGCCTTCATGCCCTCGATGTATTCCGGCACCACGGTGCCGCCGTAGAGGGTCAGGAGCGCCACGAAGAAGGTCCCCACCATGTTGGCCGCGAAGACCAGCGCCCAGAGCCGCGCGGCGCAGCCCAGCATGCGGAACGAGCGGTCCTTGAGCACCGGCAGGACCACCGTGATGGTGTTCTCGGTGAAGAGCTGCAGGCGGCCGAGGATGACGATGATGAAGCCGACCGTGTAGCCCAGGTTCTCGATCGCGGCGCGGTAGGCATGATCGACGAAGGTCGTGTGCAGGATGCCCTCGGCCAGGACCGAGGCCGAGATCCCCACCCCGGCGGCGATGCCCGACCACCAGAGCGAGCCCATGGGGCGCTTCAGCTCCTCGCGGCCCTCGAGGTTGATGACCTCGTAGACCGCGCGGGGCGCGAGGCTGCGATGGCTGCTGATCTGGCTCGCCTCGCCGCGGGAATAGCGCTTGTCGACGCCCTCGTCGTTGGTGCCGCGGTCGTCGTCGCCCTCGTCGCGGTTTTCGCGGTCGCGGTCGTCGCTGTCGCGGTCGTCGCCGTCGCGCTCGCCTGCCTCCCGGCCGCCGCTCTCCCCGGGCGCGGCGCGGCGCGCATCGTCGCGCTCCGCGTCGTCGGACGGGCCGAAGCGAGGGTGGGAATCGTGGCGTTCGGATCGGGACATGGGCGGCTTCCTGGCACTGCGCAGCGCCGCGCGCGCAACCGGCGCCTGCCGGCGCCGGCGGCGTCCGCAATAGGAACCCCCCGAAGCGCGACGCGGTTCCCCGCGCGCGGGGTCTCGCGTCGGAGACGGGCATCGACCTGGCCTGGAGGCCCGAGCCGGCATCCCTACCGGGATGAGAATGGTGCGGTCGAGAAGACTCGAACTTCCACGGGAGTTACCCCACAGCGACCTCAACGCTGCGCGTCTACCAATTCCGCCACGACCGCACTGTCTTGGCTTGGGTGAGGCGGCGTATAGACGAGGCTTCCGGGGATGTGAAGAGCCCCCGGGCGATTTTTTCCGGCGCCGTCAGCGCCCGATCTCCCAGGCCGTTCCGCGCTTGCGGAACCGGGTCCGGGACACCGTGGTGAAGGCCTCGGCGCGGGCATCGGCGCCGTAGCGCGTCACGGTCACCGCGCCGCGCTCCACGTCGATCAGGTTGAGGTCGTTGGGCTCGCCCCGGACCCGGGTCGAGAGGCCGGTGCCGGCCTGCAGGAGAAGGAGCCCGGCGGCGGCGCGGAACGGCATGGCGCGCCAGACATGCAGGTGCCCGCAGAGCACCAGGTCGGCGCCGAGGTCGGAGAGCCGCTGGATGCCGCGATCGGCGCCGCGCATCGGCTTCTTGGCGTCACTCGCCATGTGCTCGGGCGGGTGGTGCATCATCACGATGCCAAGCTTGCCGCGGGCCTCGGCGGCGTGCAGCCGGGCGGTGACCCGGTGCAGCGAGCGCGTGCGCAGGCGGCCGCGCTGCCAGGCCTGGGGATCGGCGGTGTTGAGGCAGGCCACGACGTAATCCTCGGCCTCGTGGAACGGCTCAAGTTCGCGGGCGACGTGGCGGCGGTAGCGCGCCCAGGGCCGCAGCGCGCGGACCCAGAGATTGTCGAGCGGCGTGTCGTGGTTGCCCGGCACGGTCAGCACCGGCGCGGAGAGGCGGTCGATGAAGGCGCGCGCGGCCCGGAACTGGTGGTGCCGGGCGCGCTGCGTCAGGTCGCCCGAGATCAGCACCAGCTCGGCGCCCGAGCGGTTCAGGAAGGTGACCAGGGGATCGACGAGCTCGGGGCGGTCGCGGCCGAAATGCAGATCCGAGATATGCGCGATCCGGGCTGTCATGCGCCGGCGGCGGCCGCGTCACCGGCAGAGGCTTCGGGCACCACCACGTTGAGCGCGGCGTCGTGCATGCGGAAACGCAGCGGCGTCGAGAGCTGGAAGCGCTCGCCGTCCATCGCCACGGTCTGCATGCGGCGCCGGGTCTCGATGACGATCTCGGTGCCGGTCACCAGCTCGAAGTCGCGGTTCAGCACCATGCCCTTGGAGGCCAGGAGCAGCGCCCGCACCAGGAGCTGCCAGCGGCTGCAATCGGGCGCCAGGTAGAGGGCAAACTCGCCGCGCTCCACCGCGTCGGCCCCGGCCAGCCCGTAATGCGCCAGCTGGAAGGCGGAGCGGCCGACGAAGGCCAGCGGCGTCTTGCGCCGCAGCGTGCGGTCGCCGACCCGGACCTGCATGCGGATCGGGCTGCGGAAGGTCAGGAAGGTCACCAGCACCGACCAGTGCGCGGCGAGCTGCGAGCGGCCCCAGCGCTTGTAGGTGCCCTCGCGCTCCTTGAGGACCTGCGGGTAGATGCCGAGGCTGGCATTGTTGAGAAAGACCTGGCCGTTGACCTCGCCCACCGGCACCGCCTGGCTGTGCCCGGCCGCCAGGAGGTCGATGGCGGCGTCGATGTCGGTGGGAATGTCGAGCCCGCGCGCGACGAAGTTGAAGGTGCCCTGCGGCACGATCCCGAGCCGCCGCCCGGTGCCCGCGAGCTGGCCCGCCACGCCCGAGATCGTGCCGTCGCCGCCGGCCGCGGCGATGGTTCCGAAGCCGTCCTTCATGGCGCGCTGGCAGGCATCCGCGAGACCGGCGCCGGGCGGGAAGCGACGCAGCTCGAAGCGGCCGGGATGGCGGGCGAAGGCGGCCTCCAGCCGCTCCACCACCTCGGCCTTGTCGGCGCTGCCCGACCCCTCGTTGAGCAGCACGCAGATGCGTCGGTCGGTGCTCAGCACCTTGGTCGAGGGATCGGCATGGGGGTTGGCGAGAAAGCTCATGGGACACCGGGTTCGAGGGCCGAGGGGCTGCCGTTTCCAACTAGCGGCACGGGCCCGGGTTCCGGCCGGGATGCGATTGCACCGCAGTCTCGATCTTGCAGTTGCCTGAAGGGCTTCGCCCCCCGGCCCCGGGGGGCAGAGCTCAGCCGATGGCGGCCCGGATCAGCAGCGCCACGAGGCCCAGCGCCGTCACCCCTGCCAGCCACAGGGCCACGAACCATCCCAGCCGCCGCAGCATCAGTGATAGCCCTCGCCGGGCCTAAGCTTGCCGCGGAACACCCAGTAGGCGTAGCCGGAATAGATCAGGATGATCGGCACCAGGAAGGCCGCGCCGACGAACATGAAGAGCTGCGACTTGGCCGGGCTCGCCGCCTCGTAGATGGTGATCTCGGGCGGGATGATGTGCGGCCACATGGAGATGCCGAGGCCGACGAAGCACAGCGCGAAGAGCGCCAGCGTCAGCACGAAGGGCAGCCAGTCGCGGCCGTCCTCGTCGATCGAGGTCCAGAGCCGCCAGGCGATCAGCGCCACCAGCACCGGCACCGGCGCCACGGTGAGCGCCGCCGGGAAGCCGAACCAGCGGGCGAAGTAGTCGTGGCCGAGAAACGGCGTGGCGAGGCTGACCGCGACGATGCAGCCGATCGTCGCCACCCCGAAGAGCCGCGCCATGCGCCGCACCCGGGCCTGGATCGGACCGGCCAGCTTGAGGTTCAGCCAGCAGGCGCCGACGAAGGCGTAGCCCAGCACCACCGAGACCCCGGTGAGCAGCGAGAACGGCGTCAGCCAGTCCCACCAGCCGCCGCCATAGGCGCGGCCGTCGACCTCGATGCCCTGGAGCAGCGCGCCCAGGGTGATGCCCTGGGCCAGGGCCGCCACGGTGGAGCCGGCGATGAAGGCCTGGTCCCAGAACCAGCGCGAAAACGGCCGGTTGGCCCTCCAGCGGAACTCGAAGGCGACGCCGCGGAAGATCAGCGCCAGCAGCATCGCGATGATCGGCGGGTAGAGCGCCGGCAGGATGATGGCATAGGCCAGCGGGAAGGCCGCGAAGAGCCCGCCGCCGCCCAGCACCAGCCAGGTTTCGTTGCCGTCCCAGACCGGCGCGACCGAGTTCATCATCAGGTCGCGGTCCTCCCTCTTGCGGAAGAAGGGGTAGAGGATGCCGATGCCCAGGTCGAACCCGTCGAGAACCACGTAGACATAGACCGCGAAGGCGAGCAGCAGCGCCCAGGCCACGGTCAGATCGATCGAGATGCCCAATCCGTCCATCATCCCCTCCTCATTCCGCCGGGGCGGTGCCGCCGGGCTGCGGCTGCTGCGCGCCCGGCACGATTCCGGCGGCGCGCAGCGGCCCCTCCTCGGCCTCGGCATCGTCGCCGACGGTCTCGGGCACCTTGCGCATCAGCTTCAGCAGGTAGCCGATGCCGGCGCCGAACACCGCGAAGTAGATCACCACGAAGGCGACGAGCGAAGCCCCGACCGCCCCCGCCCCGAGCGGCGAGGCCGCCTCGGCGGTCAGCATCTCGCCATAGACCACGTAGGGCTGGCGGCCGACCTCGGTGGTGACCCAGCCGGCGATCACCGCCACGAGTCCGGAGGGCGCCATGACAAAGGCCGAGCGGTGCAGCCAGCGGTCCTCGAAGAGCCGGCCGCGCCAGCGCGCCCAGAGCGACCAGAGACCGACGCCCACCATCAGGAAGCCGATGCCGACCATCACCCGGAAGGACCAGAAGACGATGGCGACCGGCGGCTCCTCGTCGTCGGGCACGGTGTCGAGCCCGTCCATCTGGGCGTCCCAGCTCTTGGCCAGGATCGGCCCGCCAATGCGCGGGATCGAGACCTCGTAGCGCATCGCGCCGGCCTCCTGGTCGGGAATGCCGAACAGGATCAGCGGCACGCCGTCGTCGTAGCTTTCGAAATGCCCCTCCATCGCCAGCACCTTGGTGGGCTGGTATTCGTAGGTGTTGAGCCCGTGTTCGTGGCCGACCACGACCTGCAGCGGCGCCACCAGCGCCGCCATCCACATCGCCATCGAGAACATCCGCCGCACCCCGGCATTGTCGCGGCGTCCCTTGAGCAGGTGCCAGGCCCCGACCCCGCCGACCACGAAGGCCGTGGCGAGATAGGCGGCGGTCAGGGTGTGGGCCAGCCGGTACGGGAAGGACGGGTTGAGGATGACCTGCCACCAATCCTCGGGCACGAACTGGCCGACCTCGTTGATCGAATAGCCGGCGGGCGTGTGCATCCAGGAATTGACCGACAGGATCCAGGTGGCCGAGATCGCGGTTCCGAAAGCCACCATGGTGGTGGCGAACATGTGCAGCCCCGGCCCGACCTTGTCGCGTCCGAACAGCATGATGCCGAGGAACCCCGCCTCGAGGAAGAACGCGGTGAGCACCTCGTAGGCCATCGGCGGGCCCAGCACCGGGCCGGTGCGGTCGGAGAAGACCGACCAGTTGGTGCCGAACTGGTAGGACATGACGATGCCCGAGACCACGCCCATGGCGAAGGTGATGGCGAAGATCTTCACCCAGAAGCGGAAGAGCAGCAGATAGGCCTCGTCGCGCTTGCGCAGATATTGCGCGTTCAGCACCATCAGGAAGCTCGCCAGCCCGATGGTGAAGGCCGGGAAAATGAAGTGGAAGGCGACCGTGAAGGCGAATTGCATCCGCGCCAGCAGCACCGCGTCGAACCCGAAGAACCCTGTATCCATCACCGCACCTGCCGTTTTTCCGCGCCGTTTTCCGTCACTCCCGCCCAGAACCTAGGGAGGTTGCGCCGAATGTCCCGCTTGCGGTGTCCGGGGCCGGCTGTTTCACTTCCCCGGCAACACGGCGTGACATGGCGCGCGACCTTGACTAAGTAGGCGCCATCCCGCAGCCGAGGCCGGAGCCCGCCCTTGTCCACTCGCATGCCCCCCGCCCATCCCTTCGATTTCGACGCCGTGTCCGAGGACGGCGACACGCTGCACGAGGAATGCGGCGTCTTCGGCGTCGTCGGCGTCGCCGATGCGGCGAACTTCGTGGCCCTCGGGCTGCACGCGTTGCAGCATCGCGGCCAGGAGGCCGGCGGCATCGTCACCTACGATGCCGAGCAGGGGTTCAACTCGGCCCGCCGCTTCGGCTACGTCCGCGACACCTTCACCTCGCAGCAGGTGATGGAGACCCTGCCGGGCGCGCTGGGGATCGGCCATGTGCGCTATTCCACCGCCGGCTCCAAGGGCCCGACGCAGATCCGCGACGTGCAGCCGTTCTTCGGCGAATTCTCCATGGGCGGCGCGGCGATCGCCCATAACGGCAACATCACCAACGCCGAATCGCTGCGCCGCGAACTGATCGAGCGCGGCTCGATCTTCCAGTCCTCGTCGGACAGCGAATGCATCGTGCACCTGATGGCGCGGTCGCTGCAGCGCGACATCCCCTCGCGCATGGAGGACGCGCTGCGCCGGGTCGAGGGCGCCTTCTCGGTCGTGGCGATGACCCGCACCAAGCTGATCGGCGTGCGCGACCCGCTGGGCGTGCGGCCGCTGGTCCTGGGCCGGGTCGGCGAGGGCTGGGTGCTGTCGTCGGAGACCTGCGCGCTCGACATCATCGGCGCCGAGTTCGTGCGCGAGGTCGAGCCCGGCGAGATGGTGGTGATCACGCCGGAGCGCGGCGTCGAATCGCTGCGCCCGTTCCGGCCGCGCAAGCCGCGCTTCTGCATCTTCGAGCACGTCTATTTCTCGCGCCCCGATTCGATCATCGGCGGCCGCTCGGTCTACGAGACCCGCCGGCAGATCGGGGTGGAGCTGGCGCGCGAGGCCCATGTCGATGCCGACCTGGTCTGCCCGGTGCCCGATTCGGGCACCCCCGCGGCCATCGGCTTTAGCCAGGAATCGGGCATTCCCTACGCCATGGGGATCGTGCGCAACCAGTATATGGGCCGCACCTTCATCGAGCCGACCGAGCAGATCCGCAACATGGGCGTGCGTCTCAAGCTCAACGTCAACCGCGCGCTGATCCGCGGCAAGCGGGTGATCCTGGTCGACGATTCCGTGGTCCGCGGCACCACCAGCCGCAAGATCAAGGACATGATCCTCGATGCCGGCGCCGCCGAGGTGCATTTCCGCATCGCCTCGCCGCCGACCTCCTGGCCCTGCTTCTACGGCGTCGACACGCCGCAGCGCGAGAAGCTCCTGGCCGCGACCATGTCCGAGGACGAGATGCGCGCCCATCTCGGCGTCGATTCGCTGCGCTTCATCTCGCTCGACGGGCTCTACCGCGCGGTCGGCGAGGCCGAGGGCCGCAACCCGGCCCAGCCGCAATATTGCGACGCCTGCTTCTCGGGCGACTACCCGGTCGAGCCCTCCGACATGATCGAGAAGGGCTTCCGGGTGAAGGAAGCCGCCGAGTGAAAGCGCGGGCGGGGCGCGCTCAGCGCCCCGCCGCCGATCCCTGCCCGGGTTGAGCGCGCTTCCGCCGCCGCGCGCGGTCATCAAGCCAGCGTGAAGGCCCTGCCCGTTCCGCCGCGCGCATCCCGGTCTTATCTGCCCCCTGCGCCGCGCTCTGGCGCGCAATGGGAGCTGATCATGGCACAACAGGACACGCCCGACCTCGTGGCCGAGCACGCCACGCGCGAGGCCGAGCTGGAACATCACGGCGTCACCCTGCTCGGCACCTTCGGAGCCGATGCCGAACCCGAGGCGATCCTGCGGCTGGCCGATGGCGGCATCGCGCGGGTCGTCCGCGGCGACCGCGTCGGCGCCGAGGTGGTGCAGGCGATCGACCACGACGCGGTGGTGCTGGCCCGCGCCGGCCGGGCGCGCCACCTGCACATCCCGGGCCGCTGAGCGCGGTTGACAAGGTCCGGCGGGCGCGCCACTGAGCGCGCCATGTCAATGCCCGTCGCCCTCATCACCGGTGCCTCGCGCGGCCTGGGCTTCGCCCTCGCCGAGGCCCTCTCCGCCAGCCATCACGTCGTCGCCGTGGCCCGCACCGTGGGCGCGCTCGAGGATCTCGACGACCGCATCCAGGCCCGCGGCGGGGCGGCGACGCTGGCGCCGATGGATGTCGGCAACCGCGACGCCATGGCGCAGCTCTGCCGGTCGATCCACGACCGCTGGGGCGGCATCGCGCTCTGGGCGCATACCGCGATCCATGCCGGTCCGCTGAGCCCGGCCGACCATCTCGACGAAAAGGACTGGGCGCGCTCGGTGGCGGTCAACGTCACCGCGATGGGGCATCTCGTGCCCTTCGTGGCGCCGCTGCTGGGGCGGGACGGCCGGGCGCTGTTCTTCGACGATCCGCGCGCGGGGGAGAAGTTCTTCGGCCTCTACGGCGCCACCAAGGCGGCGCAGATCGCGCTGGCGCGCTCCTGGGCGGCCGAGACCGCCCGCATCGGCCCGCGGGTGGAGATCCTGACGCCGCAGCCGATGCGCACCGCCACCCGCGGCCGGTTCTTTCCCGGCGAGGACCGCGCGGCGCTCGCCGATCCGCACGACGAGGCGGCCCGGCTCTTGGCCGCGCTCGCCTGACCCGCCGCGCGTCTCCCGGAACGGGGCGACGCGGCTTGCTCCGGGCGGCGCCATTTCCTATTGAATGGCGCAAAGACAGGGGCAGGTCCGACATGCGCATCCTCATCACCAACGACGACGGGATCAACGCCCGCGGGCTCGCCGTGCTCGAGGCGATCGCGGCGGAAATCGCCGGACCCGACGGCGAGGTCTGGATCGTCGCGCCGGCCTTCGAGCAGTCCGGCGTCGGGCATTGCATCTCCTATTCGCGCCCGATGATGGTCAGCGAACTGGCGCCGCGCCGCTTCGCCGCCGAGGGCAGCCCGGCGGATTGCGTGCTGGCCGGCGTCCATGACGTGCTCTCCGGCCAGCCCATCGACCTCGTGCTGTCGGGCGTCAACCGCGGCAACAACGCCGCCGAGAACACGCTTTACTCGGGCACCATCGGCGGCGCCATGGAGGCGGCGCTGCAGGGCCTGCCGGCGGTCGCGCTGTCGCAGTTCTACGGCCCCGAGAACGCCCAGGCCGACGACCCGTTCGAGGCCGCGGCGGTGCACGGCGCCGAGACCATCCGCCGGCTGCTCGACTTCACCCCCAACGCCTCGGACGATTACCGGCTGTTCTACAACGTCAACTTTCCCCCGGTCCCGGCCGCGCAGGTGCGCGGCACCCGGGTGGTGCGCCAGGGCCGCCGCCCCGATACCGGCTTCGGGGTCGAGCCGCAGCTCTCGCCCGCCGGCCGCCGCTTCCTGTGGATCGCCGGCGGCGATCAGCGCCGCCCGACCGGGCCCGGCACCGATGCCAGCGCCAATCTCGACGGCTACATCTCGGTCACGCCGATGCGCGCCGACCTCACCGCGCATGACGCGCTGGCGCCCCTCGAACGGGTCTTTGCATGAGCGACGACGCCGAACGCAAGATGCAGTTCCTCTACGCCCTGCGCTCCAAGGGCGTCACCGACCGGCGGGTGCTGGAGGCGATGGAGCGCATCGACCGGGCGCCGTTCATCCGCAACTACTTCACCGACCGCGCGCATGACGACATGCCGCTGCCGATCGCCTGCGGGCAGACCATCTCGCAGCCCTCGATCGTCGGGCTGATGACCCAGGCGCTCGACGTGTCGTCGCGCCACAAGGTGCTCGAGGTCGGCACCGGCTCGGGCTACCAGGCGGCGATCCTGTCCTGCCTGGCGCGCCGGGTCTACACCGTCGACCGCCACGCCCGGCTGGTGCGCGAGGCCCGCGAGGTCTTCGAGGCGATGGGCCTGGCCAACATCACCGCCTTCGTCGCCGATGGCAGCCACGGCCTGCCCGACCAGGCGCCGTTCGACCGCATCCTGGTCACCGCGGCGGCCGAGGATCCGCCCGGCCCGCTCTTGGCCCAGTTGAAGATCGGCGGTATCATGGTGCTGCCCGTCGGCCAGTCCGACAACGTCCAGCGGCTGATCCGGGTCACCCGGCACGAGAACGGTTTCGACTATGACGAGCTTCGCCCGGTGCGCTTCGTGCCGCTGGTCGAAGGGCTCGGCAAGGACAGCTGATGGCCGTGCAGGCGGCCCGAACGACAGACGCTCCGGCAACAAGGGGCGAAGCCGAGGACAGATGATGATTGAGCAGTTTCCCCGCTTTCGCCCCGGATCCGTGCTGCGCCGGCCGGTCAGCCTGCTGGCCCTGCTGGCCGCGACCGCCTGCGCCGGGCCCTTCGACCCCGACATCCGCGGCCGGCTCGGCGGCCCGCTCGACACCTCGCACGCCGCCGTGGCGGCGACCGAGCCGCGGCCCGAGCCCGACGATCGCGGGGTGATCTCCTACCCCAATTACCAGGTCGCGGTGGCGCGGCGCGGCGACACGCTGGCCGATGTCGCCCAGCGCGTCGGCCTGCCGCCCGAGGAACTGGCCGCCTATAACGGCGTCCAGACCGGCGACCCGCTGCGCCGGGGCGAGATCGTGGCGCTGCCGCGCCGGGTCTCCGAGCCGACCGCCGAGACCGGCGCCAAACCCAGCACGCCGACCGGCGCGATCACCTCGGCACCGCTTGGCCAGCCGAGCCAGGTCGACGTCACCACGCTGGCCTCGGACGCGCTCGACGCCGCGCCCTCGACGCCGCCGCAACCCGCCGCCAGCCCGGCCCCGGCGGGCCGCAACGACGCGGTGGAGCCGGTGCGTCACCGCGTGCAGCGCGGCGAGACCGCCTACACCATCGCCCGGCTCTACAATGTCAGCCCGCGCGCCCTGGCGGACTGGAACGGGCTCGACGCCAACTTCACCCTGCGCGAAGGCCAGTACCTGCTGATCCCGATCGCCGCCGAGAGCGCCGCGCCCGCGGCCTCCGGCCCGGCCCCGCAGAGCCCGGTCAGCGCGCCGGCCCAGCCGGCCGCGGTGGCGGTGACGCGGCCGGGCAGCGGCTCGCCCACGCCGACGCCGCCCTCGGCCACCAAGCCGCTTCCGGTCGAGACGCCGCAGCCCGCCGCCGCGCCGGCGCCGAAACCGGCCGCCCCGGCCGCCCCGGTGGGCGAGACCACGCGCGCCGCCAGCAATGCGCGCATGACCATGCCGGTCGAGGGCAACATCATCCGCGAATACGCCAAGGGCCGGAACGACGGCATCGACATCTCGGCGCCGGCCGGAACCGCGGTGCGGGCCGCCGATTCCGGCACCGTGGCGGCGATCACCCGCAACACCGAGGACGTGCCGATCCTGGTGATCAAGCATGCCGGCGACCTGCTCACGGTCTACACCCACATCAACGAGATCCGGGTGAAGAAGGGCGACACCGTGACCCGCGGGCAGACCATCGGCAAGGTCCAGGCCGGGGACCCCGCGCGGATGCATTTCGAGGTCCGCGACGGCTTCGACAGCGTCGATCCGATGTCCTATCTGCGCTGAGGCGCGCCGCCAGCATTGGCGCGCTCCGGCGCGGCGTCGGGGGCGCCCCGCGCGCACCGGCGCGGCGGCCGGCCGCGCGCGGGCCCGCCGCGCCGCCGGAAACCCGGCCGCGTGGCTCGTATGTCTGCAAGAAGAGCGTCACCGGGCGCTGCGGCGCGCGTCCCTGCCGCCGCCCCTGCCCTGCCGGGCCTGAGCCCGCGGGACCGTTAGAGGCGGATGTCGTGCCGGCCCGCCAGGTCGGTGAAGAACTGCCAGGCCACCCGGCCCGAACGGCCGCCCCGCGTCGCGGCCCATTCGATGGCCTCGGCGCGCAGCGTCTCGGCATCGATCTGCAGCCCGTAAGCGGTGCAGTAGCCGTCCACCATGGCGAGGTATTCGTCCTGGGTGCAGGGATGGAAGCCGAGCCACAGGCCGAAGCGGTCGGACAGCGACACCTTCTCCTCGGTCGCCTCCGAGGGGTTGATCGCCGAGGAACGTTCGTTCTCGATCATGTCGCGCGGCATCAGGTGGCGCCGGTTCGAGGTGGCGTAGAACAGCACGTTCTCCGGCCGCCCCTCGATGCCGCCGTCGAGCACCGCCTTCAGGCTCTTGTAATGCTGGTCGTCGCCCGAGAAGGACAGGTCGTCGCAGAACAGCAGGAAACGGTGCGGGGCGCGCCGCAGATGGTTCAGCAGCCGCCCCACCGAGGGCAGGTCCTCGCGCTGCAGCTCGACGATCTTGAGATCACCGCCCTCGGCCCGGACGGTGGCGTGCACCGCCTTCACCACGCTCGACTTGCCCATGCCGCGGGCGCCCCAGAGCAGGGCGTTGTTGGCCGGCAGGCCGCGGGCGAAGCGGCGGGTGTTGCCGAGCAGCGTCGCCTTGGTGCGCTCGAGCCCGATCAGCAGGTCGAGCGGCACCCGCGACACCTCCGTCACCGGGTCGAGCCGGTCGGGCGCGGTGTGCCAGACGAAGGCGTCAGCGATGGCGAAATCCGGCGCCGGCATCGGCGCCGGTGCCAGGCGCTCCAGCGCCTCGGCGATGCGGACCAGATCGGCGCTCATGCCTTGCCGCCCTCGTCCGCCGCCGCGGCCTCGTCGTCGGCTTCTTCGTCCTCGAACCACAGGCCCTGCGCCTTGAGATCGGCGATGCGCTTCCGCTCGACGCGGGCGACCAGCAGGATCGACACCTCGTAGAGCCCGTAGACCACCACGAAGAGGATCAGCTGGGTGATCACGTCGGGCGGCGTCACCAGCGCGGCCAGCACCAGGATCGCCACCACGGCGTATTTGCGCACCGCGCCCAACCCCTTGGCCGAGACCAGGCCCGCCTTGCCCATCAGCGTCAGCAGCACCGGCAGCTGGAAGCACAGGCCGAAGGCCACGATGAACTTGATGGTGAGGTTGAGATATTCCTGCGCCGAGCCCTGGAAGACCACCGACAGGCCCTGGCGGACTTCCTCGCCGACCACCGCCTCGCCGCCCGAGCCGAATTGCTGGAAGCCGAGGAAGAAATCGTAGGCCAGGGGCGTCACCACGTAGAAGGCGAAGGACGCGCCGAGGAAGAACATGAAGGGCGAGGCGACGAGGAAGGGCAGGAAGGCGCCCTTCTCCGACTTGTAGAGCCCCGGCGCCACGAAGCGCCACATCTGGTTGGCGATGTAGGGGAAGGCCAAGATGAAGCCGCCGAGGAGCGACACCTTCACCGCCACGAAGAAGCCCTCCTGCGGCGAGATGAAGATCAGGTCGCAATTCTGCCCGCGCTGGGCCAGCACCTCGCAGAGCGGGTCGGTCAGGAAGTTGAAGATCGGCGTCGCCACGGTGAAGCAGATCACCATGCCGACGATGAAGGCGACGACCGAATGGATCAGCCGGGTCCGCAGCTCCGCCAGATGCTCGATCAGCGGGGCGGAGCTGTCTTCGATCTCGTCGGAGGGGTCGCGGGCGCTCATGTCTCGGTCTTCCGCTCCTCGGCCGGCGCCGCCGGGGCGCTCGCGGCTTCCAGTTCCTCGGCCTTGCGCAGCGCCGCGTCGGCCTCGCGCTTCTTGCGCTCGGCCGCGGCGCGGGCGGTGGCCGCCTCGATCTTGCGCCGCTTGTCATCCGAGGCCGGCGCGGCCGACGTCTTGGGCTCGTCGTCGAGGTCGAACCGGCCCAGATCCTTGGCCGCGCTCTTGACCCCGTCCATCGCCGAGCCGAGCGGGTTGGTCGCGCTCTTGAACGACTTGGCGGCGTCCTTCACGCCGGATTCGTCCGCCGCCTCGTTCATCGCGCGCGAAAACTCCCGCGCCATGCCGCGCGCCTTGCCGACGAAGCGGCCGACATTGCGGAAGAGCACCGGCAGGTCCTTCGGGCCGACGACGATCAGCGCGACGATCCCGATGACCAGAAGCTCGGTCCAGCCCAGGTCGAACATTTAGACCTTGTCTTTCTCGCGCTCGGGCGTGACGTCGCGGGCGCTGTCGGCCCGGGCGGTCTCGGCCCGCTCGTCGTCCTCGAGTTCCTTGGACCCGTCCGACACGCCCTTCTTGAAGGCGGTGATGCCCTTGCCGACCTCGCCCATCAGGCTCGAGATCTTGCCGCGGCCGAACAGCACCAGCACCACCACGGCGATCAGCAGGAGGCCCGGAAGGCCGATATTGTTGAGCATGGTCTCTCTCCTCATGCGCGCCGCGGCCCGGGGCCACAGCACCGACATCTCTCGCCCGTTCTCTAGCCCGTCGCGGGCTTGCGGAAAAGCGGTCCGGGCATGGATTCCGGCGCCTGCGCACGCGAAAGTGCGTGACCTTGTGCCATCATCCTGTCAGGTGTCAGGATAATGACAAAACGCGCGCGCGCGGCAGCTCCGGGAGCCCCGAATCACCCATGACGCGGACCCGATGAAACGCGGCGACCGGCTCTACGCGCTGATGACCCGGCTGCGGGACGGCCGGGTGCACCGGGCCGAGGATCTGGCGCGCGCACTCAACGTGTCGCTCCGCACCATCTACCGCGACATGGAGACGCTCGCCGCCTCCGGCGTGCCGGTCGAGGGCGAGCGCGGCCGCGGCTACTCGGCGCGCGCGGCGATCACCCTGCCGCCGCTCAACCTGACCGAGGCCGAGCTCGAGGCGCTGCATCTGGGGCTGGTGGCGGTCGGCGCCGCCGGCATGGCCGATCTCGCCGACGCCGCGCGCAGCCTGTCGGCCAAGATCGAGGCCGTGCTGCCCGAGGATACCGGCATGGCGGCGCAGCGCTTCGGCTTCGCCACCTACCCCTTCGCCGAGGCCGCCGAGGGCTTCCGCCACATGCCCGCCTTCCGCCGCGCCATCCGGGCGCGCCAGAAGCTGCGCGTCGCGCTGGCCGGCGAGGCCGCGCCGCGCGACGTGCGGCCGCTGCATCTCGATTACTGGGGGCGCATCTGGACCTGCGTGGTCTGGGACGAGACGGCGGGCGATTTCGCCACCTTCCGCATCGACCGGGTGACGCGGCTGGCGCCGCTGCCGGGGCTCTTCGTGGACGAGCCGGGCAAGCGCCTCTCGGATTTCCGGGCCCGCAACGCGTAAAGGGCGCAGCCCCGGTCCCGGTGCCACGCCCCTTCCGTTTCTCCGCTGCGCGCCGGCTCAGCTCGCCTTGGCCATCCGCTTGCGCTCGTGCGGGTCGAGGAACCGCTTGCGCAGCCGCACCGCGTTCGGCGTCACCTCGACGAGCTCGTCGTCGTTGATATAGGCGATCGCCTCCTCGAGGCTGAAGGTCGTGGCCGGGGTCAGCCGCACCGCGTCGTCGGACCCCGAGGCGCGCACGTTGGTCAGCTTCTTGCCCTTCAGCGGGTTCACCTCGAGATCGTTCTCGCGGGAATGCTCGCCGATGATCATGCCCTGATAGACCTTTTCCTGCGGGCCGATGAACATGCGGCCGCGCTCCTCGAGGTTCCACAGCGCGTAGGCCACCGCCTCGCCGGCCTCCATCGAGATCAGCACGCCGGCACGGCGGCCCTCGATGGTGCCCTTGTGCGGGGTCCAGCCGTGGAACACCCGGTTCAGCACGCCGGTGCCGCGGGTGTCGGTCAGGAACTCGCCGTGATAGCCGATCAGGCCGCGCGCCGGGACATGCGCCACGATGCGGGTCTTGCCGGCGCCGGCGGGCTTCATCTCCACCAGCTCGCCCTTGCGCGCGCCGGTGATCTTCTCGATCACCGCGCCGGAATAGTCGTCGTCGACATCGATGGTGACTTCCTCGACCGGCTCCTCGAGCCCGGCTTCGCCGTCGCGCATGATCACCTGCGGGCGCGAGATCGACAGCTCGAAGCCCTCGCGGCGCATGTTCTCGATCAACACGCCCATCTGCAGTTCGCCCCGGCCCGAGACCTCGAAGGCCTCGCCGCCCGGGGTGTCCTTGACCTTGATGGCGACGTTCGATTCGGCCTCCTTCAGGAGCCGTTCGCGGATCACCCGGGACTGCACCTTCTTGCCGTCGCGGCCCGCCAGCGGGCTGTCGTTGATGCCGAAGGTCACGGTGATGGTCGGCGGGTCGATGGGCTGGGCGTCGAGCGGTTCGTCCACCGCCAGCGCGCAGATCGTGTCGGCCACGGTGGCCTTCGACATCCCCGCGAGCGAGACGATGTCGCCGGCCTGGGCCTCCTCGATGTCCTGCTGGCCGAGGCCGCGGAAGGCCTGGATCTTGGTGACCCGGAACTGCTCGATCTTCTGGCCGATGCGGCTCAGCGCCTGCACCGTGGCGCCGACCTTGAGCTTGCCGCTCTCGACCCGGCCGGTGAGGATGCGGCCGACGAAGGGGTCGGAGCCCAGCGTGGTGGCCAGCATGCGGAAATCCTCGCCCTGACGCTTCAGCTGCTTGGGCGCCGGGACGTGGTTCGCCACCAGCTGGAACAGCGCCGAGAGATCCTTGCGCGGCCCGTCAAGCTCGGCATCGGCCCAGCCGGAGCGGCCCGAGGCGTAGAGATGCGGGAAATCGAGCTGGTCCTCGTCGGCGCCGAGATTGGCAAAGAGGTCGAAGCATTCGTCGAGCGCCCGGTCGGGCTCGGCATCGGGCTTGTCGACCTTGTTCAGCACCACGATCGGGCGCAGGCCCAGCGCCAGCGCCTTGGAGGTCACGAACTTGGTCTGCGGCATCGGCCCCTCGGCCGCGTCCACGAGCAGCACCACGCCGTCCACCATCGACAGGATGCGCTCCACCTCGCCGCCGAAATCGGCGTGGCCGGGCGTGTCGACGATGTTGATCCGGGTGCCCTTCCACTCGACGCTGGTCGCCTTGGCGAGGATGGTGATGCCGCGTTCGCGTTCGAGGTCGTTGCTGTCCATCGCCCGTTCGGCCACGGCCTGGTTCTCGCGGAAGGCGCCCGATTGCTTGAGCAGTTCGTCCACCAGGGTGGTCTTGCCATGGTCGACATGGGCGATGATCGCGATGTTGCGCAGATCCATGATGTGCTGGTCCCGTCAGAAGGTGTCGCGCGCGGCCTAACCGCTCCGCCGCGATTTGACCAGTCCGCGCGGGTCCGAAATGCCGCGCCCCGCGGTGCCGCGGCGCCGCTTGGGGGCGCGCCGCTCATGCCTGCAGGGGGGGGATGGAGGCGAGTACCGGAATCGAACCGGTGTGCACGGATTTGCAATCCGCTGCGTAACCACTCCGCCAACTCGCCAGAGCCTTTGTTTTCCTAGCCTTCTGCTCGGTGAGGTTCAAGGGGTTATCACTCCGGTTATCAGGTTTCTGTTCCGTACCTGTTCTGTTCACAGCGCCCCCCAGAGCTTTCGCTTCTCGGCAGCGGTGCGGGCGCGCGTGATCTGGCGGGCGATGCCGGCGTACTTCCGGATCATTTCCTTGGAACTGTGGCCGCTGTAGCTGGCAATCTCGTCGTCGTCGCAGCCCGCCCATGCGAGTTCCATCACGCCCAGGTAGCGAAGCGCGTGTTGATCGAAGGTCATGAGCCCCAGGCGCTTGCGCTCTTTGGCCATCACGCGCGCCATGTAGTGATAGCTCATCGGCGTGCCATCGCGCTTTGTGAGGATGAAGATGCCCTTCTTCGGTGCGGCATCGAGTACGGCCTTCAACTGCGGCGTACAGGGCAGCCAAAGCGGCTTGTCGGTCTTGCTCTGTGACAGGCAAAGGCTCTCGCCGTCGTAGTCCGACCACTTGAAGCGGGTCCAATCGTAGGGACGCTGAACGCTGCCAACGCCCATCTCGAAAATCAGGCGGGGCAGCGACCTCGCCTCTTGGCGCCACTTCGTCACCGCCCATTCCGGCCACGGACGGTGCGGTTGCTCGCGATCCTTCGGCGTGCTCATCAGACGCACGCCCTTTGCCGGGTTGTCCCGCATCCAGCCGATGTTGATGGCGTGCTCGAACAGCACAGACATCACCTGAGGGATGTAGTTTGCGAACCGGGTCCGATGCCGGTTCTTCTCCATGGCCGCGATCACATCCTTTCGGATCGTGCGCGTCGCATCCTTCTTCCCGTTCTTCTCTTCAATGTAGATAAGGACCTTCTCGTAGTCCTCGCGAGTACGAGGCTTAAGGCTGGACCAGCGATCCGAGTGCCTGTAGGAGGCAATGAGGGCCGTCCACGAGGTTTTGCAGTCGACCGCGCGACCCCGGAGGATTTCCCAGTATTCTCGGTCGAACTCGGCGCTGGGAAACGGCGCGGTGATCCTACCGAGATACTTTCCGGCTTTGCGGACGTAGACGTATCCCGGTTTGGTCTCGATCAAGTACTTCTTGCCACCCCAGCGGTTCACCATTCCATGCCTCCATCCTCCATGGCCTCGCCACGCGCAATGCGTTGGAGCTCTTCGACATCCCAGCGTTGAATGCCGCCGAGGTTGCGTGGCGGGGGAAGAAAGCCGCCATCCACAAGGCCCATGAATTCCGGTCGTTTCATGCAAAACAGGTCTGCCGCGGTCTTTTCGTCAGCAAACAACGGAGCAGGTCGCGTAGTCATCCTTCTTTCTCTCTGTAGTTCGTCGGCGTGACTACCCCGTGTCGGTTTCATACAAGTTTATGTACTTGCCCAACTACGTCGCGCCGATGAGAGTGACCTGAGACCCGTTTCTTCTTCCAGTTTGAGGTAGAGTCCGTTCCTACGAGGAGACGGACAATTGAGAGATCAAGGTTCAGCGAAGAGCAGATCATCACCCCGCTTGCTCGGTTTCGGTAGCGCCTGCGCAGTCACCAGGGAGGAAGGGCGAAGACCAGTTGATCCCTGCAATAAGGTCAAGCGGCCGGTCTGAGGCTCAAACCAGGCGCAGTCAGTCATTATCGCAACCTTCGTCATCCTCGTCTCCGCCGAACAGATCGGGCTGGTCTTCGGAAGCCGAAGCCTTACCCGGAGCCTTACGTTGCTTGGGCGTCGGCGCGGGCAGATCGGAGGCGGCGAAGCACGGCCCGGCGACGACCTTGTCCAGCAACTTCTCTAACTCGGGCTCCATCGCAAGGGTCGATTCCAGAACCCACAGCAGTTCCAGAAATTCGTCGCTCATCCGAGCTGTCCAGCGGTCGGGGCGAATGTCGTCAAGCGGCGACGATTTCTTGCCGGCGCGCTTTTTCATCCGGTAGCCCAGCCAAGACTTCACGACCTCAAGGCCGGATACCTCGAAGTCCCAGACCTCGGGCGCTACCGGGCCGAAGCGACCGTCGCCCACGGCAATCTCGCGCTTGGCAGGATCGTAGGCGTATTGCTCGGGGTAGTGCTTCGGGTCGGACGACACGCCCTTGATGGTCGTCGCCTTGCCTTGCGGCAACTCGTCGCCGCGACCGTCGCCCCGGAAGCGCTCGGCATAGGTATGCAGCCAGATCAGCTTGCGGCCCAGCTTCGCCGCCTCGGCAAAGGTCGCACCGTCCTCGGTTATCGGGACGCGCGGGCCGGGCGTCTCAAGCTCGTTCCAGAAGCGCCCGGTGTAGGACTGGCCGCCGAGCAGCGCATAGACGTAAGCCGCCAAATCCTCGGGCGATGGCGTGGTGCCGTATTCTTTGCCGAGCGCGTCCAGCAGACCAGCGGTCACGTTGGGCTCGGACCCTTCGGCGTCCCGATAGAGGGGGATCACGTCCTTGCCGCCCCGCCCGCAGAATGCGTCCTTGTCCGGCACCGCTGAGCTTGCGCAAAGCCCTGCCCCCACTCCGATAACTTTTGTGCTCATAGTCATCAGGAAGATTTGCTGTTCCGAGACTATGTCCCAAAGCAATCCGCCCATACGGTCATTCAACCGATTGTCTTCAAAAGCAAAATGCCGATCCAGAAAGCGCCACTGATAGGGACGGATTTGCGGTCTTGCGTCTTTCTTTGTCAGCCCAGCTATTGGCGGCATCGCCGCGCGCGACGAATGGTGGGGATAGGCCCGAGCAACATCACGGTAGTTGTTGTTGTGAAATAAATTTGGTTTCTCCAACGCCGGCGCCGAAATCAAGCGATCCCATCTTGTTGCCAGAAGTTGGGCGCTTTCAGCAACAGGCCAAGCTCTACCAAACATAGAACCACTTCGCTGGAACGGGAATAGATCAATCACAAGCGGCCAAGCGAAATAGTCTCCTTTGCCGGAGGGAAGAAAAGGTGCGTGCCAACCACTATCGCAATCACGCCAGGCCAGACCCGAAAACCCTTCAATCGTGTCAAGCCGGGCTAGCTTCTCTTCACGATCCGCACCGTCCACTTTCGCGTAGCGAACTTTTGCCGGTTTATCGGACGATGGCTTTTCAGATCGGACACCGATAGCAACCGCAACCGGTGTCTTAATGGCAAACACATTAGGCGTCTTTCGGGTGCCGATATTGTCGCCGCCTAAGTCTACTACCCAGAGCTCATCGAATGTCCGGCGCATTGTTTCCCGGACACCGATAAAGCCCGGCCCGGCAAGATAGCTCGACGCGGTAATACACGTCACCACACCCCCGCATTTTTGTTGCTCAAAGAGCCGCCAGAGCGCCCACCGCCAGAAATAGACATAGTCGTTATACAGGTTCTTCAGATGGACTCCGGCACCGGCTTCCGACGCTGGTTCCGTAAAGTCGCGGAAGATCGGGCGCTCACCCTGTTCCTCTTGTTTCGCGCCGCCTTCGAGTTGATCACCAAACCGAACCCAACCTCCCTTGCGCTTTGTCTTTGTGTCCTCAAAATCAATCTGTTGGCGGTCATAGGGTGGGTTGCCAAGGCACACGAGTACTTCACCCGTGTTCTTTACCTTCCGCGCGGCCTCGTGTTCTTCGGTAAAGGCCCGATAGGTCAACGTCAGGATCGGCGGCTTCGAGTTTGGGCTTTCCAGCGTGTCGGCCAGGTAGATGTTCAACCGCTTGCCGAGCTTTTCTTCGGGCTCGCCCGCCGCCGCCTTGGCGTCGTTCATCGCGCCTTCCAGCGCCTGCGTCAGGCGCAGATGGGCAACGGCATAAGGGCCGACCAGCACCTCGAACCCATGCATGTTCTCGGCCATCTGCCGCGCTCGCGCCGCGACCGCGCCGGGGCCAGACCGCTTTCGCACTTTCTCCAGCCCGTGCTTCACCGCGGCGACCGGATAGGTGCCAGTGCCCACAGCGGGGTCAAGGAACACCACGCCATCGTCGGCAAAGCCGAGCTTCTTGCCGAACCGCTTTTCCAGAAGCTCGGACCCGAGGCGCACTTGCAATTCAACGACCTCGCGCGGCGTATAGTAGACGCCATAATCCTTGCGCAGCTTTGGATCGTAGGCAGCGAGGAAGTCCTCGTAGAAATACAGCCAGAGGTCGGGTTTCGATTTCAGAAAGTCGTGTGGGTCCAGCGCTTCCAGAGACCGGCGCAGCATCTCGAACCCGACCACCAGTTCGTCGCGCGCGGCCTTCTGCCCAAGAAGCTCAAGGGTCCGGGCCAGCAGGCCGTTGTTCGTGTCCAGCGTCTTCGCGGCCTCTGCCGGTTCCAGTTTCGTTGCGCCAGACAGGCGCGCCAGCAGCATCGCGTAGGTCACGGTCTGGGCGTAGGCATCCGCGAACTTGGCGTCGTCGGAATCGGGGAAGAAGAACTGTCGCCACTCGTTGGCGAGAAGCCCAACCGCCGATCCGGTCTGGGCCAGCGCGTTTTCCACCTCGGAGCGCAGGAACCGGGTCAGCGGCGCAAGGTATTGGGCCAGCGGCGTCGGCTGGTGCGGCACGACCGGCTTCCAGCGCAGGAACGGTTCCAGCAGGCGCGCGAGGTCCGCGAGGTCGGTTCCGCCGATGGCGGCCTTGCCCTTCACGGTCGGGTCGTCGGTCAGCTTCACGATGGGGAATCCGTCCGGTCGCTCGCCCGAATGGTAGAGCGCCCATTCCTCCCCGTCCGTATAGATCAGGTTCGGCAGACCTTTCAGCTTGGCCCACTGCTTCTTGTTGTGGTCGCCTTTCAGCTTCGGCGCGTCGGCCCCGAGGCCGGGGGCCTTCAACTCGACGTAGCCGCAAATCAAGCCGCCAACGTAGATCGCTATGTCGGGCCGGACCTTGTAGTCGGAGAGATGCGTTTCCGTCCGGGTCTCGACCTGCAAACCAAGCTTCGCGCCAGCGGCGACGAAAAGCGCTGCCACATCGGGCTTCAACTGGTCCTCGGGCGAGGCCGATCCGGGCAGGAGGAACTTGGCCTTCAGGTTTTCCGCGAATGTATTAAGATCGGCTGCGTTCACAACTCACCCCAAGAACTATTTTTATTTTCTACGGAATAGCAGAAGGTTGCTCACAAGGATACAACGAAAGCGAGCAACATCCGCAAGACCCAGATGATGTATATATTCGTGCGAAAATTGGAATGCGGCATTCAAGACGACCGAGACATGTATTCAAGGTGGACGTAACGCATGAGGAAACACAGTATTCGCTACGGGCCGTTCGCGGCGGGGCACGTTGCGCTTCAATGCAAGCGCGATGACCGAAGCACAGCGATAATCAAATGGACTCCAATCGGTTGTCAAGATCCGATCCCTGACAACTTCCGCCTGCACCACGAAAAGCAAAGGGCTGGGTTCTGACCCACTCTCTTCAAGAACAGGCCCTAGCTTCAAGAATCCTTGCTACAGATGACCGCGCGATACCGAGATTTCGTGCGATCTGGCGTTGACTCAATCCATACTCAGCGAGCCGTTCCACCGCCTGGCGGTCTATGCTCTGGGGCCTACCTTTGTATCGGCCGGCGGCCCTCGCTTTGGCGATCCCCTCTTTTTGGCGCTGTCTCAGGATGTCCCTTTCGAACTGACCGACGGCGCCGAGTAGGCGCATCATTAGGTCCGTGAAAGGGTCGTCGGCTTCAGGTTTGAAGCTGAGGCCTTCAGACTTGAAGTGTATCGCCGCGCCAGCCGCACGAACCTGCTCGACGATGGCCTCTAGGTCCACAACGGAACGGGCAAGGCGATCCAGCGACCACACATGTATCTCATCGCCGGGACGTAGTTGGTCGAGCATCAACTGAAGCTGAGGCCGATCTCGGTTGGACCCTGTGACCTTTTCCTCGAAGGTCCTTTCCGCATCAAGATCCTGGCGGTCGAAGTTCTGACTGTCGCTGCTGACGCGACGGTATGCGATCCGCATGTGAGCTATCTCCTGTCCATTTGGCTCTAGGGGTCAGTCGGCATCCCCTGCCGGAAAGTACGTCGACCACATTAATCGGCCGTTTCGGCGGATGGCCGGTTTGGCTCTACCCAATCCGGCCGCCTCTTGCGTGGCGGACTCAGCTGCGCACATGCGGATAAGACCTCGGAGGAGATAGAGATGGGAAGATCGTTGAAACGGCGTCGCGAAATCGGAGATGCTGGATATGTACGACCGGTTCGTGACCGGATCTTACAGACGGCTGCCGAGGAGCACCGTGATATCACGCCGGATGAGCGAACACGTCTCTATGCGGAGTCCTGGGAACTCGCGCGAGCGGGATACTACATCCGCGAAGTTCACGATGACGACGAACGAGCTATCGAAGCGGCGCAACTGACTGTACGCAGAGAGCGTAGACGTCGGCGTGAGACAGACGAGGTCGAGCGGAGACGACAGCGGTCGCTGTCCAAGGCCTACGAGGAAAACGAGCGGCAGAACCGCCTGCGAAGGCAGCGGCGGCGACAGCGAGACCGTGACGAAGATGGCGAGTCTGGACCAGGGACTATCGGGTCGTGGCTGATGTGACGTAGGTTTGCGGGACGTCACGACGTCGTTCCTCTCGGATGCGAGGTGTATGGATCCCAGTTCTGTTTGGATTCTTCTTGACAAGAGAAGTAGGATGGATCGCCGCCTCGCCGCAGCCAATCAAACCGCGCGGCCATTGCCTTTCGGCGAATGAATGCGAGGCCGAGCCATCCGGCTTCGGTGGTTGGGAACTCGGTATATCCTTCCACGAGCAGAGCGGGCTCCGCGTGGCCCGACAGAAACATGTTCCCGAGGTCGCGCAGTATTCGGTTTTCGACCAAAGTCGACGAAGTGTTCTTCTTATGATCTCCGCAGGATTTCTTTGCGGGATTTTCGCGGTTCCGACATCTGTTGCACTTCACCTCAGCAGTTTGCAACGAAGTAGATTGCTCTTGGTTCGCTTCGCCCGAAGGCTCAGCGGTATCCGGGTCCTCGGCCTCAACTATTTCCGTTGCCACCGTCGGGATGCTTTGAGCGCGCCGGTGTAGCTGACGCCCTTGCGTCGCTCTGTGATACGCGACGGCCTCGCGCGCGGTTGCCGCCCTGAGGTCCGGGCTTTTGGTCACGTAGCTGGCCAATCGGTCTGCATCTCGGATGACGCCACCGTCATACCAACCGTCACTGCCGAACCTGCCGTCGGCCATCGCTTTGACTTTCCGCATTGTGGGTTCGGAAGCTTGCGAAACGAGGTTCGCGTGGACGAGAAAGAGGCCGCCGTCTTGATGTAGGACCTCGATGCTGGTCCAGACTATTTGCCCGCCGTGTCGTCGCACGGCGTTTGAAAACGCCTGGATGTCGTCGTTCAACATATCCAGACGTTCACGCAGTTCCTCTGCGGCGCATGGCCCATGCGGATGCAGAACCTCGTACCTCAATTTATCCCGATCCGGATGTTCCGCGATGATTCCTCTCAGCACTTCGGCGCGCACCATTGCGTCGGGAATGGAGTAGTATGGGAGCATCGAGATGCGACGCGTCGAACTCGGAGTGAGAGTGCGCCTTGTGATTGCTCCCACGATCTGGATATCGCGGGTTTGCGTGTGTTCGGTCTCGATCCCGGCGTCGGCAAGGTATCGCAGTAGGCGGCGATCCTCCGCACTGAAGCCATGCGGGTAGTAGCCCTGGACAGCAAGGCGGGCTCGGTAGTCGGCTGCGGTTTCCCCGGGCAGCGGGCGCGGTTTGTCATGTATCATAGGAGCGCAGTTGGCGCTCCGAATGTCAGCGCGGGTTAACGCCAAGCGCGAGTTGCGAACGCACTCTCTCGACCCAGGCGCGCAGAGCGGCGGCGGCGTCCCGAATGGCCGCTACAGGGATCGGAGAGGGCTGCGCGCGTGCTGACCCGTGGCCGCGGAACGCAACTGCCACTCCTACTCGGGAGCGAGATCGTCGAGGACGTCGATCATCTCGAGTATCAGCTGCTCGATCCGCTCCTGGCGATCCAAGAGCTGCTGGATTGGATCCTCGTCGGTCCCCTCCGGGAAGGACAGCATGTCCTCCAAGCGCATCAGCCTGGCGCTGTTTTGTTCCAACGCCTTCAGAATGGTCGTTGAGATTTGTTCGGGCATGTTCGAGTCTCCGTAGGATTTCATGTGTGTCTTTGCGACGCGCCTGTAGCGGTCGGCTCGCGGAACACAGATACCTGCCGTCTCGCGCGGTAATCACGAGCGGCTGTGCGCCCTTCCCGCCTCGTCGCACGCCTTGTGCGCAACGAACGCCATAAGCATCTTCGATCTTCGCCAAAGCGCGGCCAAGTTCCTGAACTGGCGTCTGGCGAAGGCCTTTTAACGCTTCGACAAGGACAGGGAGATCGACACTGTGCCGGTGGGCTGCTCGTTCCGCTGGCCGATTATATGCCGCGCGCGGTCGCTCCTGGTCAGCGGCCGCACGCAAAGAGGCGGCAACGTCTGGGTCACCTTCCTTTTCTAGTCGGGCGATGACGGCTTGGTGATGGCGCCCAATAAGAACTCGATGGCCGAATTTGACCTCAAGTTGGCGCGAGATTTTTTCCTGCCGCTCCCAGCTGTGGCGGCTACACAGTACCCGTCCGTGTTCGTCGCACTCGGGCGCAACGATATGGTAGTGCGGAACGGACGAAAGATCGGCGCGTACGGATTCATGCTGAACGACGAGGAGTGGGCGGTTCCCAACTTCGAACTCGGCACGAATTGCGTGCACGGCTTCGGCGAGTTCCCAGCGTGAGACCGGCTCATTTGGAGAGAGCTGCCAATGGCGGAGGCTGTATTTCCCTCCTGAAAGAGCCGCGCGAATATCGGCGTCTTGCGCGACCGTCGCGTCACCGGAGATGATCACGGGCTCCCCATGATCGAGTAGGTACGCAACGGCGCGGCCAGCATCGCCGGATCGGATGCGAGTGCTGGCAAGGATCATCGACGGGGTCGGCGGATTCGCACGAGTTCGGCCTGCATTTCATCGAGCGCGCGAACGATGGGCTCATACATCTTGCGCAGTTCATCGATTGCCGCACTTGCGTTCCTGGCGTCGAGATGTCCCGCCTTGGCGCCTTCGTTGACGCGTCGTGCAACTTGGTTCAGATTTTTTGCGGCGCCAGCGGCTTGCCGGACCGCTGATGCCAGGAGGTCGCGTGATGGCAGCGCCTTGGTCGCATTGGGGCCCAGGACTGCTGCTCTAACAAGATCGGCAGCGGTTATCCCGTGGTTCCGAGCGCGAGCATGGAGCCGCTCCCTTTCCGTCTTGCTCACCCAGATCGTAAACCGTTTCGTACGTCCCGTCGGCATCGTGTCCTCCTCGCATCCCCGCCGAGATGTGCTGGGCGGATTAACGAGAAGTATGCGCAGCTAGATGCAAGCCGGAGCAGGATGTCGATCCGGGAGCTTCTATAGCTGCATCTTGCTGGGGGGTTCGTGGGGGCTGCGCCCCCCGACAAGGACTGGCGGCTGTACGTACGTGCGCACGGCGCCATGCCTTGCTACCGATGAAATTTCGCGCGACTTGCGACACGAGGGCGGGCGAGACCTCGACCGTTTCAGGGCAGCCGATGCGGCACTTTTGTTTCCGCGGCGGGCATTCTGCGGCGACAGCCACTGGAGTGCCCTCCACTGCTCAATTTCGCCGGAAAAGGGGCCGAGAACGCTTGCGGTTGTTCTGCCACCCGCTTTGTGACGTGCGCCCTGTACCGGAGCATCAGCTGCATCTTGCAGGGAAGGAGGGCCATCTTCCGAGTTTATCAGGTTCACCCACTGTTCGGGCTTTGTCCTGATAACTATATGAGGTTAAGGCATTGCAGCGGAAAGAAAAAGTCATGGATTTGCAATCCGCTGCGTAACCACTCCGCCAACTCGCCGAAGTGCCGCCTCTTTAGTCGCCCGCCCGCCGCGCCGCAAGAGGGCTTGGCGGCCATCGGGCGCGGCGGGCGGAATTTTCCCCGGCGCTTGCCCCGGCGGCGCGGGCCCGCGAGGGTCGGCCGGGAAATTCGCAAGAGGGGGCAGGCCATGCCGTGGCAAAACCGGGTCGATCCATGGGGCGCGTTGCATGCCGTGCCGGAGCGCGGCGCGCTGATGGGCAATCGCGGCATCCTGCACGACGCCGACGGCAGCATCGCTCGCAAACACGCGCACCCCAACTGGGTGATCTGCACGCTGGAGCCCAGGGGCGCGCCGCAGACCCTGATGGCACCGAGGCATTACACCCAGCTCTTCTTTCTCGACGAGGCGACGGCGCTGGCGGCCGGGCATCGGCCCTGCGCCTCCTGCCGGCGGGCGCGCTTCAAGGAGTTCCGCGCGCTCTGGAGCGAGGTCCACGGCACCGGCGGCGCGGAGCGGCTGCGCGCCGCGGCGATCGACAAGGCGCTGCACGCGGCGCGGCTCGAGAACCGGCGCAAGCGGACCTTTTTGGCGGCGCCGGACGACCTGCCGCCCGGCACGCTCTGCGCGGACGGCAAGGATCCCGTGCTGATCCACGAGGACGGCGCCTTCGACTGGAGCTTCGCGGGCTACCGGCGGCGGGCGCTCCCCCTGCCCGACCGCGTCGCGGTGCTCACCCCGGCCCCGGTCGTGGCGCTGTTCCGCGCGGGCTTCCGGCCGGCGATTGCGGCGCTCCCCGGGGCCTGAGCCGGACTCAGCGCAGGCCCTGCCGGGCGATCTGCTCGGCCAGCGCGGTGACCGCCGCGCTGCGGGCCGCGGCGATGACACGGACCGAGGGGTTCTCGGGCAGCGGCACCTCGATGCGGAAGCTGCCGGCGCGGTCGCCGACGCCCTCGCCCTCCTCGGGCGCCACGAAGAACTGCCCCGACATCATGAAGCCGCCGGCCAGCGTCGCGCGCATGTCCTCGAGCCGCACATCGACCTTGGCGGCCGGGAAGGTGCGGAACGGCCAGGGCTCGGGCGCCACCTGCGCGCCGGTGATCGCCCCCAGGTCGCGCGAGAGCTGCAGCGTCACCGCGCGGGCCGGGTCGTCGGCCCAGAGCGGGCCGAGCTCGGTGATCGCGCCGCCCGGCTCCTCGACGAAGATCTCCTCGCCGGCGGCATAGGTCGGCAGCGTCACCTCGACGACTTCCAGGGTCGGGTAGCGCGAGGCGACGCGCGCCTCGGGCGCCGAGGGCGGCGTCGCGAAGCGCTGGTCGCCGGGGCCGCAGGCGGCCAGCAGGCCGAGGGCGAGAAGCGGCGCGAAGCGGCAGGCGCGTGCGGCGCGGCGGGCGGTGGTCAGGGTCATGTCAGCGTCCCAGTATCAGCGAATTCGGATTGCGTTCGATGGTGCGGGCCAGCTTCTCGACCGCCGCGGCGGCCTCCTCGACCTGGCGCAGAGCGGCGCGGGCATCGCGGCTGAACTCGGCATCCGCGGAATAGGCGGCGAGCGTGGTGCCGGCCTGCCCGGCGAGGATCTGGATCTCCGAGGACAGGGCCGGCAACGACCGGCTGGCCTCGGCGATGGCCTGCGCCGCGTTGCGGGCGGAGGCCAGCGTGGCGTTGGCGTTCTCCACCAATCCGCCGGCGCGCAGCTCCTGCAAGGTCGCCCGCAGCGCCGCCAGCGACCCGTTGAGCTCCGAGGGCAGCGCCCGCGTGGCCTCCTGGTCGATCAGCCGCTCGGCGGCGTCGATCAGGTCGGTGGCGCGCGCGGCCAGTTCCTCGATCTGCACCTCGCCGGCGGAGTCGAGGATGCCGCGGGCCTCCTCGACCAGCGCCGGCAGGCCCTCGGCGGCGGCCTCGACGTCCTCGACGGCGCGGGTGATCTTGCCGGTCACGTCCTGCGCCTCGAGCTCCGCCATCAGCCGCGCCAGCGTCTCGCTGGTGCCCTGCAGCTCGTCGAGCAGGGTCGAGACCTGGGTCGGCAGGCCCTGCACGTCCTCGCTCTCGACCACACCGCGGGCCGATGCCAGCAGTTCGCGCAGCTCCACCGGCACGTTCTGCACCGCCTCGCCGGCGACCAGGCCCTGAAGCTCGGCCAGGAGCAGCTCGGCGGCGGCCAGCAGGTCGCGCACCTCGGTGCCCAGCGCCTCGAATTCCATTGCCCCGGCATCGGCGGCCAGCGCCTGCACCTCGTCGATCAGGGCCGGCAGCCTCTCCGCCGCGAGCCCGACCGAGCGCACCGCGCCGGTCAGCGTCTCGGCGGCGCCCTCCTCCTCGAGCCCGGCGGCCAGATCGGCCACGGTGCCGGCGGTGACGCGCAGATCCTCGACCAGCCCCGAAAGCTCGGTGGGCAGCGCCTGCAGCGCCGGATCCTCGGCCAGGCCGCGGGCCGCCGCGAGCAGGCCGCGCAGCTCTTCCGGCGCCGCCTGCAGCGCCTCGTCGCGCACCAGGCCCTCGACCTGCCCGAGCAGGCCCTCGGCGGCGGTCAGCAGCGTCGCGAGCCGCGCCGAGAGATCGGAGAGCGGCACCTCGCCCACCCGGGCCACAACCGCCTGGGCCTCGGCGACCAGCGGCGGCAGGCTGTCGGCGGCCCGGCCCACGGCCTCGACCGCGTCGGTCAGGGTGCCAGCGGTGTCACGCTCCTCGATCTGGGTGACCAGCGCGGAGATGGTCTCCGCGGTGCCGCCGAGATCGCTCAGCAGGCCCGAGACCTGCGCCGGCAGGCCCTGCACGTCCTCGCTGTCGACCAGCGTGCGGGCCGAGGCCAAGAGGCCGCGCAGCTCGCCCGGCACCGCCTGCACGTCCTCGGCGGCGATCAGGCCCTCGGTTTCGGCCAGCAGGGTCTGCGCCGCGACCAGCAGCTCCGAGAGCTCGGCCGAGAGCCGGTCGAAGGGCACTTCGCCGGCGCCCTGCACCACCCCGCGGGCATCCTCGATCAGCCCCGGCAGCGCGCCCGCGGCCTCGCCGATGGCGGCCACGGCGTCGCTGACCGTGCCGGTGACGTCGCGCTCGCGCAGATCCTCGACCAGCCCGGTCAGGGTCTCCGCGCTGCCCTGCAGGTCGGCGATCAGGCCGGAGATCTGGCCCGGGATGCCCTGCGTGTCGTCGCTCTCGGCAACGCCGCGGACCGCGGCCAGGATGCCCAGAAGCTCGTCCGGCGCGTCCTGCAGCGCCTGGCTGCCGATCAGCGTGGTGGCGTTGTCCATCAGCGAGATCGCCGATTGCATGACCTCCTCGATGGGCAGGTCGGAGACCCGCTGCAGCACGCCCTGCGCGGTCGCCGTGACATCGGTGATCTGGGCCGAGGCGGTGGGCAGGCGCGGGAAAGGCTCGGCCGCCATGTCGAGCTCGGCGGGATCGGCGGCGAAGACATCGACCAGCTCGACCTTGAGCCCGCCGGTCAGGATCGAGGCATTGGTGAGCCGGGCGCGCAGGCCGTCGGCGATACGGTCCTCGAGGAAGGCGAAGAGCGCCGCCTCGTCGGCCTCCTCGCCGAGCCCGATGCGGCTCGGGCTGAGCCGCGCGGTGGCCAGCAGCCGCACCTCGCTGTCGCCGAACCGCTCGCGGTCGACGATGCCGGTGATGTTGACCACCTCGCCGACCCGGAGACCGCCCAGTTCCACCGCGGCGCCCGAGGTCAGGCCCGACAGGTTCTCCTCGAACACCATCATCACGTCGACGGCCTCGCTCTCGCCGGCCACCAGGAAGTCGTCGCGTGCCGCCTCCTCGTCCGGGAAGAGCTCGTAGACCGCGCCGGGCTCGATCGGCGCGCCGCCCGATCCCAGCGTCTCGAAGGTGACCCCGCCCTGGATCAGCGAGGCGAAGGAGGTGAAGTTCAGCCGCGCGCCGGTGGCGCCCAGCGTGAAGTTGAAACCGGAAATGTCCCAGAACCGCGTCGAGCTGGTCACCAGCGAGGCGTAGTCGCCGTAGATCACCGCGTCGGCCTCGACCCCGAGCCCGTCGCCGGCGATGCGCGCGGCATCGACCATGCCGACCTCGACGCCCTTGAACAGGATCGGCGTGTCCGAGGTCGGCAGGCTGTCGGAGGAGCGCAGGGTGAACTCGACCCCCTGCTGCCCCGCGGTCAGGAGCGGCGCCGCGTCGAGCCCCTCGTAGCGGCCCGCCCAGGTGCCCGGCTCGGTGTCCCAGACGCCCCGGATGTAGACCCCGGAGAGCACGGTATCGAGCCCCGAGACGCCGCGCGCGCTGACCTCGGGCCGCACCACCCAGAAGCGCGCCTCCTCGTCGATGTAATCGGCCACGTCGGGATCGACCCGCACCGAGACCACGACTCGTTCCAGGTCGGCGCCGAAGGCCACGCTCTCGACGACGCCGACGGCCACGTCGCGGTAGCGCAGCTCGGTCTCGTTGGCGGCGACGCCGGCGGCGTTGTCGAAGGCGATGTGGATCACCGGCCCGCGCGCCGCGTAATTGCGGTAGGCGGCCCCCAGGGCCACCGCCAGCGCGACGATCGGGATCAGCCAGATCAGCGAGACCCGGTCCCAGAGCGTGGGCTTGCCCTCGGCAAGCGGCAGGTCTTCGGGCTGGGCGGGATCGTTCGGGGAATCGGTCACGTGGGGCGGGTCCGTTGCGGGCTGCGCGCCTTGTCCCAGATCAGTCGGGAATCGAAGGATTGCGCGGACAGCATGGTGAAGATCACCGACAGCGCGAAGGTCAGCGCGGCCGGTCCGGGATGGATCTGCGCCACCGCCGACAGCTGGACGAGGGCACTGAGGATGGCGACGACGAAGACGTCGATCATCGACCAGCGGCCGATGAACTCGACGATCTCGTAGAGATGCTGGCGGCGGCGGGCCGACAGGGTGGAGCCGCGCCGGGCCGAGATCGCCAGGTAGGCGATGGCCAGGAACTTGCCCACCGGGATCAGCACCGAGGCGATGAGGATGATCGCGGCGATGGCGTAGCTGCCGCTCTGGGCGATCTCCACCGCGCCGCCGACGATGGTGCTCTCGGAGCGGCTGACCAGCGTCCGGGTGACCAGCATCGGGTAGAGATTGGCCGGGATGTAGCAGACCAGCCCGGCCACCCACCACGCCCAGACGCGCTGCAGGCTGGTGTGGTCGCGCGACGACAGGCAGCTGCCGCAGCGGCCGCAGCGCGGCGTGCCCCCGGGCCAGACCCGGGCGCAGCGCGTGCAGGCGACGAGGCCGGCCTCGCGGGCCGTCACTCCCGCGGCAGTTCGAGCGATTTCCATACCGACCATGTGCAGAGGTAGTTGTCGTTGACCATCACCACCACCACAAGCGCCGAGAACATCCAGAAGGCCGGACCGAAGCCGATCTGTGCCAGATCGGCCACCTTGACCAGCGCCACGGCGCAGCCGATGGCGAAGATCTCGGCCATCGCCCAGGGCTTCAGGCTCTGGCTGTAGCGGAAGGCCTGGCGGGCATGGGCGTAGGGCGCCCGGTCGCGGACGATGGGCAGCAGCGTGTAGAGGATCAGCAGCGTGCGCAGCAGCGGGATGATGATGATCGTCGCCGCGGTGACCAGCGCGAGAAAGGCCATCGGCCCGCTGTTGAAGGCGGTGGCGGCGTCGAGGATGGTGGCCTGGTTGCCGAGCCCGGCGGCGGTGATCTCGAGAAACGGGAAGAACAGCGCCCCGGCGACCAGGATCAGCACCGTCAGGGTCAGCGCGATGATCTTCATCCCGGCCTTGCGGCGCGGCGCGATCAGCACCGTGTGGCAGCGCCGGCAGACGGCGCGCTGGCCGCGCGCCGGCATCCGCACCCGGTAGAGCAGATCGCAATGCGGGCAGGCGATCAGCTCGTCCAGCGGCGCCGGCGGTTCGGCCGGCGGATCGGCGAGCGGGGAGAGGCCGGGGGCGATCTCGGCGGACACGGGGGCGGCTCCTTTCGGGATGCGCGAACGGGGGCTGCCCGTATCGCGCCATTCTGCGCCGGACGGGCCGGGTTGCAAGGGCCGGGGCGGCGAATTCCACGCAACCGTGACCCCGGGCGCGCGCTCCGAACCGCCACAACGGCGCGTTTTCGGCATGCCGGGCATTGACCGGAGCGCGGCGCTGGGCTTTGCCGGCAGCATGACGCAGACCCCCGACCTGGTGATCTTCGATTTCGACGGCGTGCTCGTGGACAGCGAGACGATCAGCGCCCGCATGCTGGTGGCGGCGCTGGCGGATTACGGCGTCGCCATCGACGAGCCCTATGTCGCCCGGCATTTCCTCGGGCGCTCCTACCCGGTGGTGCTAGCGCGCATCCGCGAGGAATTCGCGGTCGCCCTGCCCGAGGGCTTCGAGGCCGAGTACCGCGCCGCCCTGCTGGCCGCCTTCCGGCGCGAGCTGCGGGCCATGCCGGGCGCCGCGGAGGCGCTGGAGCGGCTGGCCCTGCCCTGCTGCATCGCCACCAGTTCGAGCCCGGCCCGGGTGGCGGAAACGCTGGAAATCTCGGGGCTTGCGCGCTTCTTCTCGGGCCGCGTGACAACCGCCTCCGAGGTCGCGCAGGGCAAGCCCGCGCCGGATCTCTTCCTGCTCGCCGCGGCCCGCGCCGGGGTCGCCCCGGAGCGCTGCCTGGTGATCGAGGATTCCGGGCCCGGCCTGCTCGCCGCCGCCGCGGCGGGCATGCCGGCCTGGCACTTCACCGGCGGCAGCCACTTCGCCGCGGGCCTGCCGCCGCTGCCCGCGGGCGCCCGTCCGGAGCGCCGAATTGCCTCCTTCGCCGAGTTTTGCGATGCTGTCGCATCCTTCACGGAGATCGATACGCCCGATGACCCGCCTCGCGCCTGAGGACCTCGAAGCCTCGCCCCTCGACCAGGCGGCCCGCGCGGCGTGGCTCTACTATGTCGGCGGAATGCGCCAGGACCGGGTCGCCGAGGAGCTCGGCATTTCCCGCCAGCGCGCCCAGCGGCTGGTGGCGCGCGCCATGGCCGAGGGTCTGGTGCGGGTCCGCATCGACCACCCGATCACCGCCTGCATGGAACTCGAGGCGCGGCTTAAGACGCGCTTCGGCCTGGCCCGCGTGCGCGTCGCCCCGGATGCCGGGGCCGAGGCGCAGCGCGCCATCGTGCCGGTGGCGGCGGCCGAACTCGACGCGATCTTTGCCGGCGAACGGTCGCTGACCATCGCGCTGGGGACCGGGCGGACGCTGCGCGCGGTGATCGACGCGATGCAGAACCGCGAGGGCCGGCATCACCGGCTGGTGTCGCTGATCGGCAATGTCTCGCCCGACGGCTCGGCCTCGTTCTACGAGGTCATCATGCGGCTGGCGGACCGGGTCGGGGCGCCGCATTTCCCGATGGCCGCGCCGGTGATGGCGCGTGATGCCGAGGAGCTGGCGCTCTATCGCGGCCTGCCCCATGTGCGCACCGCCAGCACCGTCGCCGAGGCCGCCGACCTGACCATCGTGGGCATCGGCCAGATGGGCGACGACGCGCCGCTCTACGTCGACGGCTTCCTGACCCGCGAGACCCTCGAGGCGCTGCAGGACGCCGGCGCGGCGGGCGAGATCTGCGGCCATGTCTTCGATGCGCAGGGGCGCTATTTCGACCCGATCCCGGGCTACCTGCCGGTCGGGCGCCGGGCCAGCGGCCGCGTGCTCTGCATCGGCGGCGGCCCGGTGAAGCTTGCGGCGCTCGCCGCGGCGCTGCGCGGCGAGCTGATCACCGACCTCGTCACCGACGAGATCACCGCCCGCGCCCTGCTGGCCTGACCGGCGCCGCAGGCGGTCCCGCCGATAAATCTTAACGAAACGTTAACGTCTTGGCAAGCCGAATGGATTCCCGTTCGGCGCCGCATTGCCGCGCGCTTTGGCCGCGGCTGCGGACAAAACAGGCTTGACCGAATCGCGGGTTCGTGAGCATCTGCTCGATACACGGGCACTTGCTCATGTCTAGGGAGGACATCATGACAAGCACCATCCGCGCCCTCTGCGGCGCCACGGCCTTGACCACCGTGGCCTTTGCCGCAGCGGCCCAGGACACCACGCTCACCATCGCCACCGTGAACAACGGCGACATGATCCGGATGCAGGGCCTGACCGACGACTTCACCGAGAAGCACCCCGGCATCGCGCTGGAATGGGTGACGCTCGAGGAGAACGTGCTGCGCCAGCGCGTGACCCAGGACGTGGCCACCAAGGGCGGTCAGTTCGACGTCATGACCATCGGCACTTACGAGGTTCCGATCTGGGCGGCCCAGGGCTGGCTGGTGCCGCTCGAGGACATGGCCGAGGACTGGAACCCGGACGATTTCCTGCCCGCCATCGCGGCCGGCCTGTCGGTCGACGGCAAGCTCTATGCCGCGCCGTTCTACGGCGAGAGCTCCATGGTCATGTACCGCACCGACCTGATGGAAGCCGCCGGCATGGAGATGCCGGACGAGCCGACCTGGGCCGACATCCAGAAGGCCGCCGAGGCGATGACCGACAAGGATGCCGGCATCTACGGCATCTGCCTGCGCGGCAAGCCCGGCTGGGGCGAGAACGCGGCCTTCCTGACCGCCATGTCGAACAGCTTCGGCGCGCGCTGGTTCGACGAGAACTGGCAGCCGCAATTCGACAGCGAGGCGTGGAAGGAGACCCTGACCACCTATCTCGATCTGATGAACAATTACGGCCCGCCGGGCGCCGCCTCGAACGGCTTCAACGAGAACCTGGCGCTGTTCCAGCAGGGCAAGTGCGGCATGTGGATCGACGCCACGGTGGCCGCCTCCTTCGTCACCAACCCCGACGAGAGCACGGTGGCCGACAAGGTCGGCTTCGCCATGGCGCCCAACAAGGAAGGCGTCGAGAAGCGCGCCAACTGGCTCTGGGCCTGGTCGCTGGCGATCCCGTCTGGCACCGACGCCGAGGAGGCCGCCAAGACCTTCATCTCCTGGGCGACGGGCCAGGGCTACACCGAACTGGTGGCCGAGAACGAGGGCTGGGCGAACGTTCCGCCGGGCACCCGCACCTCGCTCTACGAGAACGAGGAATACCTCGCCGCGGCGCCCTTCGCCGAGAGGACCATGCAGTCGATCGACGCCGCCGACCCGACCAACCCGACGGTCGATCCGGTGCCCTATACCGGCGTGCAGTTCGTCGCGATCCCGGAATTCCAGGGCATCGGCACCGCCGTCGGCCAGGCCTTCTCCGCGGCGCTGGCCGGGCAGACCGACGCCGAACAGGCGCTGGCCCAGGCGCAGTCGCTGACCGAACGCGAGATGAGCCGCGCCGGCTACCTCAAGTAGGTCCTCCCCGGGCGGCGCCCCCTTCCGCCGCCCGCGGTCCGGCCCGTGACGGGCCGGACCCCTTGCAACGCTGATCGGTTCCGACGAGGTGCGCCATGGCGACCCAGCATTCCCGCGCGGCGGCCCGCGTGATGATCTCTCCGGCGGTGATCCTGCTCCTGGGCTGGATGCTGATCCCGCTCGGCCTCACCCTGTACTTCTCGCTGCTGCGCTACAACCTGCTGATGCCGGGCGCCAACCCCTTCGTGGGCTTCGAGAACTACGCCTATTTCCTCTCCGACCCGACGTTCCAGTCGGCCCTGGTGAACACCCTGCTTCTGGTCGGCGGCGTGCTCCTGATCACCACCGTCGGCGGCATCCTCTTCGCGCTGCTCCTCGACCAGCCGATGTGGGGCCAGGGCATCGTGCGCATCCTGGTGATCGCGCCGTTCTTCGTCATGCCCACGGTCTCGGCGCTGGTCTGGAAGAACATGTTCATGAACCCGGTGAACGGGCTCTTCGCCTGGATCGCCGACCTGCTCGGCCTGCAGCCCTACGACTTCCTGAGCCAGGCGCCGCTGATGTCGATCATCGGCATGGTGAGCTGGACTTGGCTGCCCTTTGCCACGCTGATCCTGCTGACCGCGCTGCAATCGCTCGACAGCGAACAGCTCGAGGCGGCCGAGATGGACGGCGCCGGCCCGTTCTCCCGCTTCTTCTACATCGCCCTGCCGCACCTCGCTCGGTCGATCACCGTGGTGATCCTGATCCAGACCATCTTCCACCTGTCGATCTTCGCGGAGATCCTGGTGACCACCAATGGCGGGCCCGGCACCGCGTCCACAAACCTGACCTACCTCGTCTACGCCGAGAGCCTGCTGCGCTTCGATGTCGGCACCGGCTCGGCCGGCGGCGTGGTCGCCATCATCCTCGCCAACATCGTCGCGATCTTCCTGATGCGGATGATCGGCAAGAACCTCGACGCCTGAACGCGGGCACGCATTGGAACCGCGCGGACCGCGCCCGGTCCGCATCCGCCAGAAGGGGACCGACATGGCCCGTGCCGTCAAACCGAGCCGCAAGGCCGTCAACACCGCCATCGCCTGGAGCCTCGGGCTGCTGATCTTCTTCCCGATCCTCTGGACCGTGCTGACCAGCTTCAAGACCGAGGCGCAGGCCATCGCCGATCCGCCGCTGTTTCTGAACTTCGACTGGACGCTGGAGAACTATGCCGCGGTGCAGGAGCGCTCGGACTATTTCCGGCATTTCTGGAACTCGGTGATCATCTCGGTGGGCTCCACGGTGATCGGCCTGATCATCGCCATCCCGGCGGCCTGGGCGATGGCCTTCGTGCCGGGGCGGCGCACCAAGGACGTGCTGATGTGGATGCTCAGCACCAAGATGCTGCCGCCGGTCGGCGTGCTGGTGCCGATCTACCTGATCTTCCGCGATGTCGGCCTGCTCGACAGCCGCATCGGGCTGATCATCGTGCTGACCCTGATCAACCTGCCGATCATCGTCTGGATGCTCTACACCTACTTCCGCGAGATCCCCGGCGACATCCTCGAGGCGGCGCGCATGGACGGGGCCTCGCTGCGCTCCGAGGTGCTCTACGTGCTGCTGCCGATGGCGGTGCCGGGCATCGCCTCGACGATGCTGCTGAACATCATCCTGGCCTGGAACGAGGCGTTCTGGACGCTCAACCTCACCGCCGCCACGGCGGCCCCCCTCACCGCCTTCATCGCGTCGTATTCGAGCCCCGAAGGCCTCTTCTACGCCAAGCTCTCCGCCGCCTCGACGATGGCCATCGCGCCCATCCTGATCATGGGCTGGTTCAGCCAGAAGCAGCTGGTGCGCGGTCTCACCTTCGGCGCGGTCAAATAAGGAGTTCCGGACAATGGGACGCATCACGCTCGAAAACGTCACCAAGGCCTTCGGCGAGGTCGAGGTCATCCCGCCCCTCAACCTCGAGATCGAAGATGGCGAGTTCGTGGTCTTCGTCGGCCCCTCGGGCTGCGGCAAGTCGACCCTGCTGCGGCTGATCGCCGGGCTCGAGGACGTCACCTCCGGCACCATCCGGATCGACGGCACCGAGGCCACCGACCTGCCCCCGGCCAAGCGCCGCCTGGCCATGGTGTTCCAGTCCTACGCGCTCTACCCGCATATGAGCGTGCGCAAGAACATCGCCTTCCCGATGAAGATGGCCGGCGTGCCGCAGGACGAGCAGACCCGCCGCATCGAGGCGGCGGCGCGCGCCCTCAACCTCACCGACTACCTCGACCGCCGCCCCGGCCAGCTCTCGGGCGGCCAGCGCCAGCGCGTCGCGATCGGCCGCGCCATCGTCCGCGAACCGGCCGCCTTCCTCTTCGACGAGCCGCTCTCCAACCTCGACGCGGCGCTCCGGGTGGGGATGCGGCTGGAGATCTCGGAGCTGCACACGCGGCTCGACACGACCATGGTCTACGTCACCCACGACCAGGTCGAGGCGATGACCATGGCCGACAAGATCGTGGTGCTGCGCGCCGGCCATATCGAGCAGGTGGGCAGTCCGCTGGAGCTCTACCGCCAGCCGCGCAACCTGTTCGTGGCGGGCTTCATCGGATCGCCCAGGATGAACTTCCTCGACGGCGCCGCGGCCGCCGGGCACGGCGCCCAGACCATCGGCATCCGCCCCGAGCACATCCGCCATTCCGCCACCGAGGGCGCCTGGAAGGGCACCGTCGGGGTCGCCGAGCATCTGGGATCGGACACCTTCTTCCACGTCCATCTCGACGGCCGCGAGGAGCCGATGACGGTGCGCGCCAGCGGCGAAGTCGGCCTGCATCACGGCGACACGATCTGGCTCACCCCCGATCCCGACTGCATCCATCGCTTCGACGCGCAGGGCCTGCGGGTCGCCTGACCCCGGGCCCCGCCCCGGCCGCCGCACCGGCCGGGAGCGCCGCCGCAGCCCCCCGACCGGACGCGGCCCGCCGCGGCCCGGCCCCCCTGTTCGCCCGAAAGGTTCGACCATGGCTCTTCGTCTGTCCAACGCCGCGCTCGGGGCCCTGCCCGAAGGCGTCACCGGCCCCGCCTATGACCGCGCCCGCCTCACGCCGGGGATCGTGCATGTCGGGCTGGGCAATTTCCACCGCGCCCACCAGGCGGTCTATCTGGACGACCTGTTCGGCCGCGGGCTCGACCATGACTGGGCGATCTGCGGCGCCGGGGTGCGGGCGCCGGATGCCCGGATGCGCGCCCTGCTGCTGGACCAGGACTGCCTCTCGACGGTGATCGAGCTCGAGGCCGGGACGGCCCGGCCGCGGATCGTCGGCGCGATGACCGATTTCGCGCCGGTGGCCGCCGACAACGCGCCGTTGATCGCCCGCATGGCCGATCCCGCGACCCGCATCGTGTCGCTCACCGTGACCGAGGGCGGCTATTACGTCGATGCCGATACCGGCACCTTCGACCCCGACCATCCCGACATCCGCGCCGATGCGGCGACCCCCGAGACCCCGGCCACGGTGTTCGGCGCCATCGTGGCGGCGCTCCGGGCGCGGCGGGAGGCCGGGCACGCGCCCTTCACCGTGATGTCCTGCGACAACCTGCCCGGCAACGGCGCGGTGACCCGCGACGCGGTGGTCGGCACGGCCGGCCAGAGCGACGACCGCCTCGCCGCCTGGATCGCCGAGACGGTCGCCTTCCCTAACGCCATGGTCGACCGCATCACCCCGGCCACCGGCGACCGCGAGCGCGCCCTGGCCCGGCGGCTCGGCCTCGACGACCCGGTGCCGGTGACCTGCGAGCCGTTCCGGCAATGGGTGCTCGAGGATGCCTTTACCGCCGGCCGGCCGCGCTTCGAGGAGGCCGGGGTGACCCTGACCTCGGACGTGCACGCCTTCGAGCGCATGAAGATCCGCATCCTGAACGGCGGCCACGCCATCATCGCCTATCCCGGCGGGCTTCTCGACGTGGAGATGGTGCACGACGCGATGCGCCACCCGCTGATCGGGGCGTTCTTCCGCAAGGTCGAGACCGAGGAGGTGCTGCCGCATGTCGCGCCGGTGCCGGGCTACACGCCGGAGGCCTATCTCGACCTGATCGAGACCCGGGTCAGCAACCCGGCGGTCGAGGACACGGTGCGCCGGCTCTGCTTCGACGGCTCGAACCGGCAGCCGAAATTCATCGTGCCGTCGATCCGCGACAGCCGCGCCGGCGGGGTGCCGGTCAGCGGCCTGGCGCTGCTCTCGGCGCTGTGGTGCCGCTACTGCGCCGGCCGCACCGAGAGCGGCGCCGAGATCGCGGCCAACGATCCCGCCTGGGACCGGCTGACCGCGCGCGCGGCGGCGGCGCGCGAGGCGCCGCACACCTGGCTCGAGCAGCGCGACGTCTACGGCGACCTGGCGCGCGACAGGATCTTCGCCGACGCCTTCGCGGGCTGGCTGACGCGGCTCTGGCGCGACGGCACCGAGGCGACGCTGAAATCCTATCTCGGCTGAGTCCGGCCGCCGCGCCGGCCCGGCGTCAGGCAAAGAGCGCGCGGAGCTGCGCGCAGCCGGCCTCGGCCGCCGCGATCTTGCCGTCGCGCAGGAAGCGCTGCATCCGCTCCAGCGCCAGTCCGGTGGTCTGGATGTCGAGCACGAGGCCCGGATCCGCCGGGTCGCGGCGGGCGGACAGATCGACGGCGGGCTCCGCATCGACCAGCAGATGCGCCGGCCGCGCGGCCTGGTCGCGGCCGAAATCGTAGGCCAGAAAGCCCTGCTCGGCGGCCCGGACCAGGGTCGCGAAGGTCAGCGCGTCGCGCAAATCGTCCCGCGGCGCGTGCGAGGTCAGGCGCACCACCTCGCCGAACAGGTCGTCGGTGACGTGCACCGCCATGGCGACCACCGCGTCGCCGCGCAAAGCCGCCATCGCCATCAGCCGGTCGCTGGCCCGCGCCGTCGCCAGCGCGGCGCGGTAGCCCGAGAGCCGGCGCAGGGCGCGCCGGTCGCCCTCGGCCCCGGCGGCGGCGATCAGCGCATCGAAGGCGGATTCGGCCGCACCGCCCTTGAGCCGGCGGAGCGCGATCCCCTCGGGCAGCGCCGGGGCCGCGGCGGCGAGGCTGCGTGCATCCTCGGGCAGCGACACCACGAGATCGGTGTATTTCGCCGGCGCGTCCGCGTCCGTGCCGCCGGACCAGCTGATCTCCGCGCCGCCGGCCGCCAGCATCTCGGCCAGGAGCGCCATGCGCGGCGTGGGCGCGACATAGGCCAGCGTCAGGCGGGTCCAGGGCAGGCCCAGGGCCTCGCGGGCCAGCGCCCGCACCGCGCCGCGTTCGGCCACCGGATCGCAGAGCAGGCCAGTTCTGGGGCTCAGCACCAGCCGCCCGCCGCCCTCGAGCTCGGTCTCGAAACGCTGCCGCGAGCCGCTCCAGTGCACGCGGTTCTTCAAGGGCAAAAGTCCGAGCAGCCGGCCGCTCTCCCGGTCGCGCGCCGCCAGCACCGTCCACCGCAGCGGATGGGCGCGGAAGGCCGCGCTGAGCCAGCTCCAGGACAGGAAGGCATTGGCGTCCGGGTCCTGCCGGTACAGCGCCTCCCAGTCGCGGCGCAGCTCCGCGAGGCCGGCCCCGGTATCGACGACCTCCACCGCGATCCGGTCCTCGTCGTCACGGCCCTGCACGCTCATCTGGTTCATCGTCCCGCTCCGGCGCTCACGCCGCCTCCCGTAGGATCGTCTCGAACATCTGCGCGGCCTGCTCGAAATCCCGCGCCAGGGGCCGGGTCAGCGCCCTGCGGTCCCCGAAATGCGCCGCCGTCCGGCAGAGCTGCGCCGCGAATTCCGGGTGCAGCCCGGCATCGTCGTAGCGGCGGATCCGGGCCTTCGACAACCAGCCGCGCTTGCCCACCTCCTTGACGATCAGCTTGAGGCGCTGAACGCAATGCAGCGTCAGATAGACCGACAGGTAGTCGAGATAGGCGTCGCGGTCCGCGACGCCGCCGGCGTCGAGCGCGTCCCCGACCACCTCCTGCATGACCTCCGGCGGCAGCGGCCAGGCCTCGTCGCCGATCAGCCAGGCCAGATCCTCGGCGCCGTGGCGCAGGCCGCAATACTCGAAATCGAACCAGCGCAGGCGTCCGTCGGCACCGAGCGCGGCGTTGCCGGCGCGGCAATCCCACTTCACGAAGCGCTGCGGCCCCGCCGCCACCGCCTCGCAGAGCCGGGCGCGATCGATGCCGGCCGCGCGACCGTCCGAGAACGGCGCAAGCGCCGCGCGGGCATCGACGAAATTCTCGATCCAGGCGCGATTCGCCCCGAGATGCGGCAGCGTCCGGTCCAGCCCGGCCTGCCCGGCCGCGGCCTGAATGCGCAAGATCGCCGCCACCGCCTGCTCGGCCAGGGCGCGGCGCCGCGAAGCGGGGGCGCGGGCGATCTCCTGGTTCAGGCGGCGGGTGCCGACATCGGACTGAAACACCACCTCGCCCGCCACGCCGAGGCACTCGGGCACGTCGGCACAGCGCCCGGAGAGGCGGTCGAGCACATGCGCCTCGAGATGGGCGCGGCGGAAGTTCGGCCGCCGGGTCGCGATCACCGCCCGGTCGCCGAGATACAGCCGGCAGCTCGCCCGGCCCTCGCCGCCCGGCGTCTCCACCCGGGTCACCCTGGCGCCGAACTGCGCCTCCGCCGCAGCGACGATCGCGGCCAGCCGGCGGCCTTTCCGGCGGCGCGGGCGGGGCCGCGCGTCTGCGGGCATGTCTGGGCGGCTGTCAGGGCTCACGTCCGGGCTCCGTTCCGGGCCCGGACGGGGGCCCGGGCGGGCGGCCAGGATGCCCGGCGAGTGCGGCGGATTGGCGGTGAAAAGCGCAAGTTTTCATGGTGCGGATATGCCGGCGGCCCGCACCGGAGGCGGGCCGTCGCGACAGCGCCGGGCCGCAGGTCAGGCGCCCGGATCGCCCATCCCGTCGTCCCAGCCGGTGCCCCGCGATCCATCCTCGCCGTCGTCGCAGGCGATCAGGAGACCCTCGACATCCTCGGCGGTCAGGTCGTCCGGGTGATGGCGGAAGGCCGGCAGGCTCCAGGCCTTGCCGCCGCCCTCGTCCGCGCCGCCCGTCCCTTTCGTGCCGCCGGAACCGGAGCCTTTCGTGCCACCCGACCCGGAGCTCTTGGTGCCACTGGACCCGGAGCCCCTGGTGCTACCCGAAGCGGAGCCCTTCGTGCCACCCGAAGCGGAGCCCTTCGTGCCACCCGACCCGGAGCCCTTGGTGCCGCCCGAGCCCGAGCCCCTGGTGCCGCCGGACCCCGAGCCCTTGGTGCCGCCCGACCCGGAGCCCTTGGTGCCGCCGGAACCCGAGCCCTTGGTGCCACCCGACCCGGAGCCTCGGGTGCCGCCGGAGCCCGAGCCCTTGGTGCCGCCCGAGCCGGAGCCCTTCGTGCCACCCGACCCGGAGCCCCTTGTGCCACCCGAACCGGAGCCCCGGGTGCCACCCGAACCGGAGCCCTTGGTGCCGCCCGAACCCGAGCCCTTCGTGCCGCCCGAGCCGGAGCCCCTCGTGCCGCCGGTCTCCGGCGTCTCGGAGCGGATGAAGCTGGTGAGCGCGACCTTGACCGGCTGGCCCGGGCCATGCGCGCCGATGACCTCGAGATCGGCCTCGGTGTAGAAGACCGCATTCGGGTCCTCGGGCAGCAGGATCTCGTCGATGCCCTCGAAATGGCCCCAGCCCACCGGGCTGCCACCGGCGCCGAGAAACTCCACGGTGCCCGACTGCGCGCCGGTCACCGGGTCGGTCGTCAGGTTGATCACGGAGACCGCCCCGGCATCGCTGAGATCGAGCACCGTCAGCGCCTCGGCGGTCCCGGCGCCCGCCGAACCGTCCGTGCCCGCCATCGCCTCCGCGAGATGCGCGTCGTACCAGGCCGACAGGCCCGGCCCCTCGATCCCGCCATTGTGGTAGCTCTTGCCGCCGCCGTCTCCCGACCGGCCTACGCCGCCGGTGCCGCCCGTGCCGCCGGCGGTGGCCTTGCTCTTCGACGTCCAATCCCTCGCCATGCCGCTCCGATCCCGCTGATGAACTGCGCTTGTCCCCTCGGCGGCGCCACGATCCGGGCCGGGCCGGAGGGGGGTCGGGGCAGTCTAGGCGGAACCGCCGGAAAGGGGAGATGCGAAAGCGAAGACGTGTCGGAAACCCGGCGGATTGGGCGGGGATCGAAAACAATGGCCGCGGGGCGGCGCGATTGTCCCGGCAGAGACCGGGACGCGACCCGGAGCGGCCGGACGCGGCGGGCCGTCCCGCCCAACCGTCCGGGCGGCCGCGCCCCGAATCGCGCTGCCCCGGACCCGGCGCGCGCCCGCCGCGCCCGGGCGCCCCGGTTGCCGAAACCGCGGCGGAATCCGCCAGCCCTGCCCCGCGGCGCCTGCGCGGACGGCGAAGGCCGCCAAAACCGAACCCTGCCCTTGCGTCAGGTGTGGCTTGCATGCAGTTGCAGATGCTTGGCTTTGGTGACAGCTTGCCGCCGAATTCGCGGCCGTTCGGCCGCGCGGCTCAAGGGAGGAGAGCGGGACCGTGCTCATTCGCGCCATCGACGCGATCAACGAGGTTGTCGGACGTGTCGTCGTCATCCTGGCGATCGTGTTCGCCGGAATCATCATCTACGACGTGATCATGCGATACGTCTTCAACGCGCCCACCCGCTGGGCCTTCGACGTGTCGAAACAGATCTTCGGCTTCTACTTCATCCTGCTCGGCGGCTACGCGCTGCGCCACCAGGCGCATGTCCGGGTCGACCTGCTGACCGAACGCTTCGGGCCGATGCTGGCGCGGATCGTCGACATCGCCGGCTACCTGATCTTCTTCTTTCCCTTCACCTGGGTCTTCACCATGCGGTCCTTCGAATTCGCCCGCACCTCCTGGGCCCAGGGCGAGGTCACCTACGGCGCCGTGGCGGTGCCGGTCTACCCGCTCAAGGCGGCGCTCTGCCTGGGCGCCGCGCTGCTGCTGATCCAGGGCGTCAGCGAGGTGCTCAAGGTCGTGCTCGGCCCCCGCAAAGAGGAGCTGGCCCATGGGCGGTGAAACGATCGCGCTGGTGATGTTCGGCCTGCTGGTGGTGGGCCTGATGATGGGCCACCCGCTGGCCTTCGTGCTGGGCGGCACCGCGGTGCTGGGCGCGGTGATCGCCGGCAAGACCATGGTGCTGGGCATCGTCATCAACCGCATCTTCGGCGACGTGCTCGACAATTACACCCTGATCGCCATCCCGCTCTTCGTGCTGATGGCGCAGTTCCTGTCCAATTCGGGCGTCACCGATAAGATGTTCGAGAGCCTGCGGCTGTTGATGTCGAACGTCCGCGGCGGCCTGGCGCTGGCGGTGGTGTTCATCTCCATCCTGCTCGCCGCGACCACCGGCATCATCGGCGCCTCGATCACCGTGATGGGGGTGATGGCGCTGCGCCCGATGCTGTCGAACGGCTATTCGCCGACGCTCACGACCGGGGTGATCGCCGCCTCGGGCTGCCTCGGCATCCTGATCCCGCCCTCGATCATGCTGATCCTGATGGCCTCCTATTCGCCGCTCTCGGTGGGCGAGCTCTTTGCCGGGGCGATGATCCCGGGCGTGGCGCTCGGCATCCTCTACGCGGTCTGGGTGGCGATCCTGGCGGTGATCCGGCCCGACATGGCGCCGTCGGTGCATCCCGACGACATGCCGCCGCGCCGCGACCTCTACCTGATGCTGATGAAGGAGGCGGTGCCGCCGCTGCTCCTGATCTTCGGCATCCTGGGCTCGCTGCTGGCCGGCATCGCCACCGCCACCGAGGCCTCGGCGATCGGCGCCGCGCTGGCGCTGGTCATTGTCATCGCCCGCGGCCGCTTCACCCTGCCCTCCTTCTACGACGCGCTGAAGGAGACCGGTAAGACCAGCGCGATGATCCTCTTCATCGTGGTGGGCGCCACCGCCTTCACCGGGGTCTTCAACATCACCGGCGGCCTGCGCGCCACGCAGGAGATCATCCGCGGGCTCGACATGGAGCCGTGGATGCTGCTCACCGTGATGATGCTGATCGTCTTCATCCTCGGCGCCTTCCTCGACTGGACCGGCATCGTGCTGCTGAGCTTCCCGATCTTCCTGCCCATCGTGCAGGAGATGGAGGGCGTGAACCTCCTGTGGTTCGTGGTGCTGATGGCGGTGGTGCTGCAGACCTCGTTCCTGACGCCACCCTTCGGCTACGCGCTGTTCTACCTGCGCGCCATCGCGCCGAAGGAGGTCAAGACCACCCACATCATCGCCGGCGTGATGCCCTTCATCGCGCTCATCGTGCTGATGTGCATCGTCGTGGCGCTGGTCCCCGAGACGGTGACCTGGCTGCCCGAACTTCTCTACACGCAGTAATCCAAAAAGGGAGATACGGATGACTGACACGTTCAAGACTCTGGCCGCCGCGACGGCCCTGGCCACCGGCTTCGGCGTCGCCGCCGAGGCCCAGCAGACCTGGACCATGACCACCACCTGGCCGTCGTCGCTGGAGCTCATCGAGTTCGACAAGAAGTTCGTCGAGCTCGCCAACAAGCTGGTCGGCGACGAGCTGACCATCGAGTTCTTCGAGGGCGGCAGCCTGGTCCCCGCCGGCGAGGTCTTCGGCGCGGTGCAGTCCGGCACCGTGCAGGCCGGCGCCGACTGGCCGGGCTACTGGGCCGGCCGCGACGCCGCCTTCACCCCGCTGGCCACCACGCCGTCGCTGTTCAACGCCGTGGACTACGTCAACTGGATCAACGAATGGGGCGGCGACGCGCTCTATGACGAGGTCTACGGCCAGTTCGGCATGGTCTACCTGCCCTACGGCGTGACCAACAACGAAAGCGGCTTCCACACCAACAAGCAGCTGGTGACGCTCGAGGATCTCGAGGGCATGCGGCTGCGCGTCTCGGGCAACGAGCAGGGCCGCATCCTGGAGCGTCTGGGCGGCAGCCAGGTCTCGATGGCCGGCGGCGAGGTCTACCAGGCGCTCGAGCGTGGCGTCATCGACGGCGGCGAGTTCTCGACCCCGAACGTCGACTGGTCGGCGGGCTTCCAGCAGGTGACCACCAACTGGTCGACCCCGGGCTGGCACCAGTCCGCCTCGGTCTTCGGCGTCGCCATCAACAAGCAGGCCTGGGACGCGCTGAGCCCCGAGGCCCAGGAGAAGCTGGAGATCGCCGCCGACGCCACCATGATGTGGTCGCTGGCCTTCACCGAGAAGCGCGCCACCGAGGCCTATGCCAAGTGGGACGAGGCGGTGCAGATCGACCGCTATTCCGACGAGGCGCTGGCCGAGGTGCAGAAGGTCGCCAACGAGGTGATCGTCGAGGTCTCCTGCGAGAACCCGTCCGCCGCCAAGGTCTACCTGTCGATGGTCGAGTATCTCGGCGATTACGCGCAGTGGCGCGAGGCCTCGGCGCCGTTCAACCTCGGCCGCACGCCGGACGGCCCGTCGGCCGACGAGCTGCGCGCCTGCTCCGAGGGCTGATCGCCCGCACGCGCCGCCGGGCGCGCGCGCCGCGCCCCGGCCCCGCCTGACCAGGAGGCCCGCCGCGATGCCGCGGCGGGCCTTTCCGTTTGTCGCGCTTCGGCGCGGGAGCGGGCCGAAGGATCAGGGGTCATTTCCCGGCGCCGGGCCGCGCCGGCCCCGGAAGCCGGCCATCGCAGGCGCGTCCGGCGCGCGGGCGCCCCTGCTTGTGCCGCACGGACCGCGACGTGCCGAACGCAAAAGGGGCGGACCCGAAGGTCCGCCCCTTTTGTGTTTTAGCGGTGCCGCGCCGATCAGGCGGCGGCGCTTTCCTCGGTCTCGTCGAGCGCGTCGACGGCCTTCTGCAGCTCGTCCTTGTCGACCTCCTTCTCGGAGACCTTGGCCTGCTCGGCGATGTGGTCGACGACCTTGTCCTCGAAGATCGGCGCGCGCATCTGCTGCTGCATCTGCGGGTTCTGACGCACGAAGTCGAAGAAGGCCCGCTCCTGACCCGGATACTGGCGCGCCTGCGCCATGATCGCCTGGGTCATCTCGGCGTCGGAGACCTGGACCTCGGCCTTGTTGCCGACCTCGGCCAGCAGCAGGCCCAGGCGCACGCGGCGCTCGGCCAGCTTGGTGTGCTCCTCGGTGGGCTCGATCTCGCCGTGATCGTGGCCTTTGTCCTCGGGATGCTCGTCGTGATACAGCTGGTGGGCGATCTGCTTGGCCTCGGCCTCGACGAGGCTCGGCGGCAGATCGAAGCTCACCAGATCGTCGAGCTTGTCGAGCAGCTGGCGCTTCATCACCTGGCGCGCGGCGCCGGTATACTCGGCCTCGAGACGCTCGCGGATCTGGCCCTTCAGCGCCTCGAGATCCTCGGCACCGAACTTCTTGGCCAGCTCGTCGTCGATCTCGGCGGCGACCGGCTTCTTCACCTCCTTGACGGTGACGTCGAAGGTCGCGGCCTTGCCGGCCAGGTGCTCGGCGCCGTATTCCTCGGGGAAGTTGACCTCGACGGCCTTCTCCTCGCCGGCCTTCACGCCCTTGAGCTGCTCTTCGAAGCCCGGGATGAAGGAGTTCGAGCCCAGCACCAGCGGGTAATCCTCGGCGGCGCCGCCCTCGAAGGCCTCGCCGTCGACCTTGCCGACGAAGTCGATCACCACCTGGTCGCCGTCTTCCGCCGCGCGGCCGTCCTCGGCCTCGAAGCTCTGGGCGCTCTCGGCGAGGTTCTTCAGCGCGTCGTCGACATCGCTGTCGGACGCCTTGACCACCAGCTTCTCGAGCTCGAGACCGGAGAAGTCGACCTCGGGGATCTCGGGCAGCTTCTCGTATTTCATCTCGACCTGGACGTCGTCGCCTTCCTGCCAGTCGTCATTGGTCATCTTGACCTCGGGCTGGAGCGCCGGGCGATCGCCGGAATCCTCGAAATGCTTGGACATCGCGCCGTCGATGGCTTCCTGCATGGATTCGCCGAGCAGACGCTGCCCGTACTGCTTCTTCAGCAGCGCCATCGGCACCTTGCCCTTGCGGAAGCCCTTCATCTCGATCGAGGGCTGCGCCTCGGCGAGCTTCTCGTTGACCTTCGCGTCCAGCTCGTCGGCGGTCAGCGTGATCGCGTAGCCCCGCTTCAGGCCTTCGTTGAGGGTCTCGGTGACCTGCATCTTGCGTTCGTCCTTCTCATCTCGTCTCTTGGTCGGGCGGGGTCATTGCATGCCCCCTTGCCGGACCGACGTTCCAATCCGATGGTGCGGGAGACGGGACTCGAACCCGTAAGCCAGTTACGGCACAGGAACCTAAACCCTGCGTGTCTACCAGTTCCACCACCCCCGCAATCGCGCTGAAAGGGCCGAGTGCCACCGGCAGCCCGCCCCGCAACGGAATCTCGGCGTAGATAGACTCCTCGCGGCGCCTCCGCAAGCGCGGGATGGCGCCCGGGAGCGGCGCCGCGCTGCCCCGGCGGAGGGCCGCGGGGCGCGAACCGGCTGTTCGCCGCGGCGAACGGGCTAGATGGGCCGGAATGCACAGCGAAGGAGCCCGAAATGAGCCGACGCGACGACCTGGTGGAAAGCTTCATGGCGCGCGTCGAGGCGCGCAACGCCCACCAGCCGGAATTCCTGCAGGCGGTCGAGGAGGTCGCCCGCGACGTCCTGACCGTGGAGAAGGCGCATGCCTCCTGGTCCGCCGCCCGGGTGCTCGACCGGCTGGCCGAGCCCGACCGGATCATCCAGTTCCGAGTGCTCTGGGAGGCCGATGACGGCAGCCCGCAGATCAACCGCGGCTGGCGGGTGCAGCATTGCAACGCCATCGGCCCCTACAAGGGCGGGCTGCGCTTCCATCCCACCGTGACCACCTCGGTGCTGAAGTTCCTGGCCTTCGAGCAGGTCTTCAAGAACGCCCTGACAGGGCTGCCGCTGGGCGGCGGCAAGGGCGGCGCGGATTTCGACCCGCGCGGCCGCTCGGACCGCGAGATCATGCGCTTCTGCCAGGCCTTCATGGCCGAGCTCGCGCATCATATCGGCCCCGATTACGACGTCCCGGCCGGCGACATCAATGTCGGCCCGCGCGAGATCGGCTGGCTCTTCGGCGCCTACAAGCGCCATCACGGCGAATTCCACGGCGCCCTGACCGGCAAGGGCGAGGTGTTCGGCGGCAGCGCGCTCCGGGTCGAGGCGACGGGCTACGGGCTGATCTACTTCGTCGACTGCATGCTGGCCGAGCGCGACCTGTCGCTCGAGCGCCGGCGCGTGGCGATCTCGGGCAAGGGCAATGTCTCCACCCATGCCGCCGAGAAGGCGATCCAGCAGGGCGCCGTGGTGGTCACGCTCTCGGACACGTCGGGGACGCTGCACGCGCCCGACGGCTTCAGCCAGGAGGCGGTGGAATGGGTCCGCACCCGCAAGGCCGCCGGCGACGACATCGCCGACCCGCCGCGCGATTTCGGCCTGACCTGGTGCGAGGGCGCGCAGCCCTGGCGCTTCGAGGCCGATATCGCCCTGCCCTGCGCCACCCAGAACGAGATGGATGACGACGCCGCCCGGGCCGCGCTCGATGCCGGGGTGACGCTCATCGCCGAGGGCGCCAACATGCCGCTCACCGCCGGGGCGGTCGAGGTCATCGCCGCCGCCGGCATCCCGCACGCGCCGGGCAAGGCGGCCAATGCCGGCGGCGTCGCGGTCTCGGGGCTGGAAATGAGCCAGAACGCGCAGGGCCGCTTCCTCTCCGCCGAGGAGGTCGATGCCGGGCTGCACGGCATCATGCGTGGCATCCACCGCAAGGTGGCGCGCGAAAGCCGCGGCGGCCGCATCGACTACCGCCGCGGCGCCAATCTCGCGGCCTACCGCAAGGTGGCCGAGGCGCTGTGCTTCTACGGCATCGTGTAACGGCGGCCGCCCGCCGCCACGGCCCGCCGGAGGATTCGTCCGACATGCAGACCGAACGTTTCGAGACGCCGCGCGGGACCGTGACCCGGGTCACGCTGCGCAACCGCCATCTCACCTTTCGCGCGGTGAGCTGGGGCGCGGCGGTGCAGGATCTGCGGCTCGCCGGCGTGCCGCATCCGCTGGTCCTGGGCCTCGCCGATCCGGCCGATTACGCCGCCGCGGTGGCGCCCTATTTCGGCAGCATCGTCGGACGTGTCGCCAACCGCATCGCCGGGGCGAGCGCCGAGATCGCCGGGCGGCGCCACCGCTTCGACGCCAACGAGCGCGGCGCCACGCTGCATGGCGGGCGCGCGGGCAGCGCCGACCGCAACTGGCGGATCGCCGATCTGCGGTCCGACCGGGTGACCTTCGCCGACGACCTGCCCGACGGCCATATGGGCTTTCCCGGCCGCCTGCGGGTCGGCGCGACCTACCGGCTCGACGGCGCGGCGCTGGAGATCGCGCTCGGGGCCGAGACCGACGCGCCGACATTCTGCAACTTCGCGCCGCACATCTATTTCAACCTCTCGGGCGGCCCGGCGATCGACGACCACGTCCTGACCCTGGCGGCCAATCGCTACCAGCCGACCGACGCCGCGGGCATTCCGCTGGGCGACCCGGAGCCGGTCGCGGCCACCCGCTTCGACTTCCGCGCCGGCGCGGTGCCGCGGCGCATCGACCACAATCTCTGTCTCGCCGCGGCGCGCCGCGCCCCGGTCGCGGTGGGGGCGCTCGCGGCGGGCGGCGTGACCATGCGCATCACCACCACCGAAACCGGGATCCAGGTCTACGATGCCGGGCCGCTCGCCGTCGCGCCGGGGCGCGGGCTCGACGGGCGCGGCTATGGCGGCCGGGGCGGGCTGGCGCTCGAGCCCCAGGCCTGGATCGACGCGCCCAACCGGGCCTGGCGCGCGCAGGTGGACCTGGCGCCGGGAGAGCGCTACGAGAGCCTGACGCGCTTCGCCTTCGCGCGGGACGCGGTCGCCGGGCAGGACGAATGACCGGCGGTGCGGCTTCCGACGCCGCCCGCCCTGCCCGATCGCCGCGCGTCCGGGGACCGTCATGACCAACCGTCTCGCCCTCCTTCTCGCCGCCGTCCTGCTGGCGCTGATCACCGCCGATCTCGCCCTGTCGGACGGCGAGACGCTGCTGTTTCTCGCCCGGCGCGGTTTCGCGCTTCTCCACCACGTCGCCTTCTGGCGCTGACCCGCCCCCTTCCGGAGCGGTTGACCGGGCGGCAGTTTCGGGCACCTTGACACTCTAGGGCCGGTTTGGTTGTTAGCGGTAACAGACACACCGGACATTCACCGGAGGAGAACACGCATGACGACCAGGGTTGCCATCAACGGCTTCGGCCGCATCGGGCGGAACGTGCTGCGTTCGATCGTGGAATCGGGGCGCACGGATATCGAGGTCGTGGCGATCAACGATCTCGGCCCCGTGGAGACCAACGCGCATCTGCTGATGTTCGACAGCGTGCACGGCCGTTTCCCGGCCGAGGTGACGACCGGCGAGGACAGCATCGATGTCGGCCGCGGCCCGATCCGCGTCAGCGCCATCCGCGACCCCAAGGAACTGCCCTGGTCGGATGTCGACATCGTGCTGGAATGCACCGGCATCTTCACCTCGCGCGAGAAGGCGGCGCTGCATCTCGAGAACGGGTCCAAGCGCGTGCTGGTCTCGGCGCCCTGCTCGGAGGCGCACAAGACCATCGTCTACGGCGTCAACCACGAGAGCCTGACGGCCGAGGACACGGTGGTCTCGAACGCCTCCTGCACCACAAATTGCCTGGCCCCGGTGGCCAAGGTGCTGAACGACGCCATCGGCATCACCCGCGGCTTCATGACGACGATCCACTCCTATACCGGCGACCAGCCGACGCTCGACACCATGCACAAGGATCTCTACCGCGCCCGCGCCGCGGCGCTGTCGATGATCCCGACCTCGACCGGCGCCGCCAAGGCGGTGGGCCTGGTGCTGCCCGAGCTCAACGGCAAGCTCGACGGCGTGGCGATCCGGGTGCCGACGCCCAACGTCTCGGTGGTCGACTTCACCTTCGAGGCGGCGCGCGACACCTCGGCCGAGGAGATCAACGACGCCATCCGCAAGGCCGCCGGCGGCGCGCTCAAGGGCATCCTCGACGTCACCGACCGCAAGCTGGTGAGCTCGGACTTCAACCACGATGCGCATTCGTCGATCTTCGCCACCGACCAGACCAAGGTGATGGACGGCAATTTCGTCCGCGTGCTGAGCTGGTACGACAACGAATGGGGCTTCTCGAACCGCATGGCCGACACCGCCGTGGCGATGGGCAAGCTGCTCTGAGCGCAGAGGCTCGGGCCGCCCCGGGGCGCGGCGCGCCGCCGGGTGCGGAGCGATCGACGCACCGGGCATGGGGGCTGTTGCCCCTGCCGAGCCGCGGCGCACACCCGGTCCTGGCGCGCCGCCGCGCGCCCGGCCGCCGCGCATCGGGCAACCGTCCGCCGCGCCCGGAGGCGGGCGGATTTCCCTCCGGCCGCGCACCCGGGCTCTGGGCCGGACGCTGGGCACGGGGCCGGCCGTTGGGCTCTGGGCCCGGCCGCTAGCTCGGGGCCGGCCGTTGGGCTCGGGGTCGGCCGCTAGGCTCGGGATCGGCGGCGCCCGAAGCGCGCGCAGCGCGCTTGCCGAGCGCCGCGGAGCCGGCCTTTCGGGCGGCCCCGCCGCTCCCTCGGGCGGGCTTTGACCGCACCGCGCCGCGCACCGCCAGGGGCCCGCACGAGCCGCGCGCCGCCAAGGCCGCCCAAATCCAGGCTTTGACGCACCGCGCCATAGCATAGTCGGCACAGGCGGGCCCCGGCCCTTGCGGTCCTGGGCACTCGCCCCCGGCCCGGAATCGCACAGGGCGGGCGGCGCGACGGGCGCCGGTTGCGACGCGCCGGGCACCGGTTGCGGCGCGCGGGGCGGTCGGATCAGCCGCCCGGGCGCATCGTCGCCCGGGCGGCCTCGTATCCCGGCTTTGCCGGGGCAAGCGGCACGGCCTCGACCCGGGGAGGCGCCGCGAAGGGCGCCGCCATGGTCATGCCGCTGCGGGCCGCCGCGGCGAGCGCCGCGGCGAAGTCCGCCCGGTTCGGGGCGGGGGGCGGGGCCTTCGGCCCCGCGTGTGTCATGGGCGCGTTCTGCGCCGGCGCGATCCGCGCGATGCTGTCCATCCGTGTCTCCGCCTGACCGGTCCCGGACCGAGACTGGCGCATCGCGGTTAACAGCGCCCTAGCGCGACCCCGCGCCTTGCGCGAATTTCGCCTGCAGCGCGTCGCGCACCTCGGGCGTCACGAACTTGCTGACATCGCCGCCGAGCCGCGCGATCTCCTTCACCAGCTTCGAGGCGATGGCCTGGTGCCGCGCCTCGGCCATCAGGAACACCGTCTCGATCGAGGCGTCGAGCGCGCGGTTCATGCCGACCATCTGGAACTCGTACTCGAAATCCGCCACCGCGCGCAGGCCGCGCACGATGACCTGCGCGCCGACCTCGCGGGCGCAGTCGATGAGCAGATTCTCGAACGGGTGCACGACGATCTCGATGCCGGTCTCGGCGGCGAGCTGCGCGCATTCGTGGCGGATCATCGCCACGCGCTGGTCGAGATCGAAGAGCGGTCCCTTGTCGCGGTTGATCGCGACGCCGATGACCAGCCGGTCGACGAGAAGGGCGGCGCGGCGGATGATGTCCACATGGCCCAGCGTGATCGGGTCGAAAGTGCCCGGATAGAGACCGGTTCGCATGGCCGCCCCCCTGAATTGTTCCCGCGCGGACGCAACAATATTGCGCGCGCGATTGCAAGCGGGAATGCCGGGACGGCGGCCGCCGCCCCGCCCGCCCGGGCCGCGGTCAGGCCGCGACCACCTCCTGGCGCTGCTGGCCGAGCCCGGCCACGGTCAACTCCATCACGTCGCCGGGCTTCAGGAAGCGCTGCGGCTTCATGCCCATGCCGACGCCTTCGGGCGTGCCGGTGGCGATCACGTCGCCGGGCATCAGCTTCATGAACTGGCTCATGTAGGCGATGACGGTGGCGACGCCGAAGATCATGTCCGAGGTGCTGGAGGATTGCACGGCCTCGCCGTTCAGGCTGAGCGACAGGTCGAGCGCCTGCGGATCGGCGATCTCGTCGGCGGTCACCAGCCAGGGCCCGGTGGGGCCGAAGCTCGGCGCCGACTTGCCCTTGATCCACTGGCCGTTGCGCTCGATCTGAAACTCGCGCTCGGAGACGTCGTTGATGACGCAATAGCCGGCGACGTGGTCCAGCGCCTCCTCCTCGGAGATGTAGAGCGCCTCGCGGCCGATCACCACGCCGAGCTCGACCTCCCAGTCGGTCTTCTGCGACTTGCGCGGAATGATCACCGGATCGTTCGGCCCGGACAGCGCCGAGGCCGCCTTGGAGAACAGGATCGGCTCGGGCGGGTTCTTTGCGCCGGTCTCGGCAGCGTGCTTGGCGTAGTTCAGCCCGACGCAGTAGAAGTTCGGCACCCAGGCCAGGCAGGCGCCGATGCGCCCCGGCGCCTCGATCACCGGCAGCGTCTCGACGTCGATGGCGCGGATCGCCTCCAGCGCCTCGAGGCTCACGCCCTTGCCGGCGAAGTCCTCGACCCGGCCCGACAGGTCGCGCACCCGGCCTTCGGCATCCAGAATGCCCGGGCGTTCCTGCCCCGGCGCGCCGGTTCTGATCAGTTTCATGACACCTCCCTCTTCGCTGTCCGCTCGCGGTCACCGGCTTGCCCGGTGCCGTTGCGCCAACGTTTGGCACGGTCCGGCGGCGATGCAAAGACGTGCCCCTCCCCTTTGCCGGCCATCGGCCTAATCTCTGGGCCCTGATCGCAGGCAGCGGGAATGGGGATGGCGACAGGCTTGGGCAACATGCTGGCCGACGGCGCGGCGCCGATGCCGTGGCGCAAGGTTGCGGGCGTGCTGCTGGCGGCGGTGCTGCCGCCGGTGGTGGCGGTGGCGGCCTTCGGGCCGGCGGGCGCGGTGGCCTTCATCGCGGCGATGCCGGCGCATCTGGCGGCCAAGGAATCGGGCATCCAGGTGGCGGTGCTGGTGACGCTGGTGACCGGGATCGGCGGCGTGCTGGCGCTGGGCGATCCCGACATGGCGCTGCTGGTGGCGGCCTGCCTCGCGGCGATGACCGCGATCGCCTGCCATCACGGTTTCGCCCGGCCCTGCCTGCGCGCGCTCTTCACCTGGGCGGTGTTCACCGGGCCGATCCTGCCGGCCGAGGACAAGCCGCTGCTGCTGGTGCTCTACGTCACCGCCATGGTCTGGAGCCTGGGGGTCACCAGGGCCTTCGGCGACGCCGCCGAGGATGGCCGCGGCGGGCGCTCGACCCCGGCCTACAGCCTGATCTTCGGGCTGGCGCTGGGGATCGGGCTGGTGGTCTCGGTCTGGGTCGGCGGGCGCTATTTCGGCGAGCACGGCTTCTGGTTCCCGCTGACCTTCGCGGTGCTTTGGCTGCCGCCCTTCGGGCAGCTCTTCTCACGCACCATGAAGCGCACGCTGGGCACGCTCCTCGGCACCGCGGCGGCGCTGGCGCTGGCCTGGGCCAGCGGCGAGGGCGCGGCCGGGACCGTGCTGGCCGTTCTCGCCCTGCCCTTCGCCTTCCGGATGCTGCCGCGCTCCTATCTGGTCTTCACCGCGCTGCTGACCTTCGTGATCCTCGAGGCGCTGGCGCTGGTCTCCGAGGTCGACCGCCTGGCCGCCGAACGGGTGACCACGATGTTCGCCGCGGCGGTGATGACGCTGGGCCTGGCCGCCACCATCGCCGGGGCGCTGAAACTCTTGGCCCCGGACGTGCTGGAGGAAATGCTGGAGGGCCCCGACCGCTTCACCCGCCCGGCGCGGCCGCGCCCGCGCGCCGACGACGCCTGAGGGGCGGCTCCGGCGGGCTTCCGGTCGTGCGTGCCGGCGGGCTCAGTCGTCGAGCGCCTCGGCCACCAGCGCGCCGCGCGCCCCGATCACCCGGCCCGCCAGCCGGGCGCCGCGGCGTACCCCCGCATCGGGCGCCGCGCCCTGGAAAAGGGCCGCCAGGTAGCCGGCCGCGAAACTGTCGCCGGCAGCGGTGGTGTCGACGATCCGGTCCACCGGCTCCGGGGCGATCTCGCGCTCCCCGCCCGCGGCGTCCCAGAGCGTCACCGCCCCGGCGCCGTTCTTCACCACCACCTCGGCGGCGCCGCAATCGCGGTAGCGCGCCACCGTCTCGCCGGGGGTCTCGTCGCCGAACAGGCCCTGTTCCTCGTCGAAGCTCGGCAGCACGATGTCGGCGGCCCCGGCCCCGGCCTCAAGCCCGGCCCGCATCGCCGCCTCGTCCTCCCAGAGCCGCGGCCGCAGGTTGGTGTCGAAGGAGATCCGCGTGCCGGCGCGCCTCGCCCGGCCCAGCGCCGCGATCAGCCGGGCCCGGCCCTCCGGCGACAGGATCGCCAGGGTGATGCCCGAGACGTGGATCAGCGACCGCCCGGCGCAGATCGCGTCGAGCCAGTCGCCATCCTCGGCCAGCCGCCGCGCCGCTGACTGGCCGCGCCAGTAGGAGAAGCTGCGCTCGCCGTCGCGGAGCGCGATCATGTAGAGGCCGAGCGTGCGCTCCGGGTCGCGCCTCAGCGCGTCCGTGGCGATGCCCTCGGCGGCGAGGAAGGCTGCCATCTCGTCGGAGATCGCGTCGCTGCCGATGACGCTGCCGAAGGCCACCGGCATGTCGGGGCCGAGCAGGCGCCGGGCATACCAGGCGGTGTTGAAGGTGTCGCCGGCGAAGCCGCGGCGGTAGAGCCCGTCGCCGGCCTCGGCCAGTTCGACCATGCATTCGCCGACCGTGAGAACCCCGCCGCTCATGCCGCGCGGGCTCCGCGGCAGCGCGGGTGGCGGAGCGGGGCGGTGGGACGGACGGTCACGGGGCGAACTCCTGAGGCTTGGGGCTGCGGCATTGCGGCCCGGCCTGTCTTGCCGGTGACGCCCGGGGTGTCAACGGGGATGCTGCCGCAACGGCAGCCGTCGCGGGCGCGCGGGCCGCCGGGACGCGCCCCGGGGGCCCGGCTCAGCCCCGCGGCTTGCGGGCGAGGCCCATATACTGCACCGCGAGGCTCGGCCAGGGACCGAAGCGCAGATCGCCGCGGCGGTCGACGCCGCGCGGGCCGAGCCCGGCGAAACGCCCCGGCGCCAGCCCGGCGGCGTCGAGATGCGCGCGCATCTCGTCGGGGGTCAGGAACATCGCCGGGTCGTGGGCGCCGCGCGGCAGCAGCCGGATCACCCGCTCCGCCATGGTCACCGCCCCGAACCGGGCCAGCGCGGTGCGGTTGATCGTGTCGAAGAGGAAGCTGCCGCCCGGCGCCAGCACCCGCGCCGCCTCGGCCAGCACCCGCGCCGGGTCGTCCACGTGTTCGAGCACGTCGACGCAGACCACGATGTCGAACGCCGCGTCGGCAAAGGGCAGCGCCTCGCCGCGCCCGGCCAGATAGGCGATGTCGAGACCCTCCTGCGCGGCATGGCGGGCCGCTGCGGCCACCGCCTTGGCCGCCGGGTCGAGCCCGGTCACGCGGGCGCCGCGCGCGGCCAGGGCCTCGGCCATGAAGCCGCCGCCACACCCAAGGTCAAGCACGCGCCGCCCCGGCCAGACGACGTGACGGTCGAACCAGCGCAGCCGGCCCGGCACCATGTTGCGCAGCGTGCGCAGCCAGCGCACCTCGTCCGACCACCAGCTGTCGGCGTGGCCGTCATAGATCGTCAGGTCGTTGGCATGGGGATCGCGCATCGTGTCGGGGGCCCTCGGCGGCGGGCCGCACCGGCCGGCCCATGGCCGGCGAGCTAGCGGCGCCGGCGCCCGCGTCCAGCGGCGGCCTTTACCCCGGCACCGGCTTTTCCTATATCTTCGCTCAGGTTCACCACCCAGAACAGCAAGTCAGAAGGGACGAACGATGTCCGAAGCCGGCCCCAAGCTCGAAGGCGCGCCGCTGATCGCGCCCTCCTCCACCGATCACCCGCTCTACGATCAGGTGGTCGAGGCCTGCCGGGGCGTCTACGACCCGGAAATTCCCGTCAACATCTACGATCTCGGCCTCGTCTACACCATCGACATCGATGCCGAGAACGCCGTGAAGATCATCATGACGCTGACCGCGCCGGGCTGCCCGGTGGCCGGCGAGATGCCGGGCTGGCTGGCCGACGCGGTCGAGCCGATCGCCGGGGTCAAGCAGGTCGATGTCGAGATCACCTGGGATCCGCCCTGGGGCATGGACATGATGTCGGACGAGGCGCGGCTCGAATTGGGCTTCATGTAATCCTCTTCTGTGAGACGATGGCGCGGCGTCATGCCGGCGTTACCGGGGCGTCACCCCTTGGTCACGCCGGACCGGCACATGCCGTTCCATCGGATCGACAAGGAGGTTCACGATGTCCCGTTTCCTGCTTCTCGGCGCCGCTCTGGCGCTCATTCCCGGGGGTCTCGCCGCCCAGGCCGAGACCGCGGCCACCGGCGCCGGCGGGCTGAGCTACGGCGTCCGCCCGCATTACCTGATCGACACGATGGAGGACGGGCCGCTCAAGACGGCGCTGGCGGAATGCGCCGCGCAGACGCCCGAGCGCAGCGCCTTCTCCATCGGCCATCGCGGCGCGCCGCTGATGTTCCCGGAGCACACGGTCGAATCGAACCGCGCCGCGGCGCGTCAGGGCGCCGGCATCCTCGAATGCGACGTGACCTTCACCGCCGACAAGGAACTGGTCTGCCGGCACGCCCAGAACGACCTGCACACCACCACCGACATCGTCGCCACCGAGCTGGGCGCGAAATGCACCACGCCCTTCTCCCCGGCGGCCGAGGGCGCCGAGGCCAGCGCCGAGTGCCGGACCTCCGATCTCACGCTCGAGGAGTTCCGCAGCCTGCGGCCGAAGATGGACGCCTCCGACCCCGCGGCCGACAGCGCCGAGGCCTATCTCGGCGGCACCGCCGACTGGCGCACCGACCTCTTTGCGCACGGCGCCACGCTGATGACCCATGCCGAATCCATCGCGCTCTTCGACGCGCTCGGCGCCGATTTCACGCCCGAGCTGAAGGCGCCCTCGGTCGAGATGCCGTTCGACGGGTTCAGCCAGGAGGATTACGCCCAGAAGCTGATCGATGAATACAAGGCCGCCGGCATCGCGCCGGAACGCATCTGGCCGCAGAGCTTCAACCTCGACGACGTGCTCTACTGGATCGAGGCCGAGCCCGAGTTTGGCGCCCAGGCGGTCTACCTCGTGGAATGGACCGACGGGTTCGACGAGCAGGAGCCCGGAACCTGGGCGGAGGATTTCGCGGCGCTCCGCGACCAGGGGGTCAACTACCTCGCGCCGTCGCTCAACATGCTGCTGACGGTGGGCGAGGACGGCGCGCTGGCGGCGTCGGCCTACGCCAAGGCGGCGAAGGAGGCTGGGCTCAGGCTCATCGCCTGGACGCTGGAGCGCTCGGGCCCCCTGCACGAGGGCGGCGGCTGGTACTTCCAGTCGGTGAGCGAGGCGATCGACCGTGACGGCGACTATTTCGAGGCGCTGGACGTGCTTGCCCAAGACGTGGGCGTCGAGGGCGTGTTCTCGGACTGGCCGGCGACGGTCACCTACTACGCCAACTGCATGGGCCTCTGAGGCCCAGGGCGCGGCGGGGTTGCGCCCCGCCGCGTTTGCGCGTTGGCTCCGTCCGAAGGACCGTCGGGAGGGCAGCGGATGAGCGCATGGGACGACATGATCGCGGGGCGGCTCTATGATCCGGGCGATCCCGACCTCGTGGCGCGGCGCAAGCGCGCGCAGGAGCTCATGGCGGCCTACAACGCCACCACCTACCACGATTCCGCCCTGCGCCGGCTGCTCAAGGAGGAGCTGTTCTCGGGCAGCGCCGAGAACGCCATCCGTTCTCCGGTCTATGTCGATTACGGCACCAACGTGGTGCTCGGGCGCCGGGTCTTCATCAATTACGGCTGCGTGCTGCTCGACGTCTGCCCGATCGTGATCGGCGACAAGTGCGATATCGGCCCCTACGTGCAGATTCTGACCGCCGACCACCCGCGCGACGCCGAAACCCGCGACCGCGGGCTCGAATTCGGCCGCCCGATCACCCTCGGGCGCAATGTCTGGATCGGCGGCGGCGCCATCCTGCTGCCCGGGATCAGCGTCGGCGACGATGCGGTGATCGGCGCCGGCGCGGTGGTCACCCGCGACGTGGCGGCGGGCACGACGGTCGCCGGCAACCCGGCGCGCCCGCTCGCCGGCCCCGGCGAGGCTGGGGGGTAGCGCGGCGTGTCATGGCCCCGACCGCGGCGCGGCGTGCGGCCGTCCCAGGACCGCCGCGCTCGCCGGCGCCTGCCCGGGCCGAACCAAGCGCTGCACCGCTCTCTGGCGCCGCACGGGCGAAAGGGCCACCGCCCGCCCTGCCCCGCCGCCCGCCGCGCCCCCTTGTTTCGGGCCGGCGAGGCGACTAGATCCTGTATCCAACGCCAATGGAGGTTCCGCATGTTCGGCATTCCCGGCCAGGCCCCCGTCACCATGACCGATGCCGCGGTGAAACAGATCTCGAAGCTGATGGCCCGCGACGGCCGTTTCGGCCTGAAGATCGGCGTCAAGAAGGGCGGCTGCGCGGGCATGGAATACACCATGGACTACGTCGACGCCGCGGAGGCCAACGACGAGGTGGTGGAGCGCGACGGCGCCCGGGTGCTGATCGCGCCGATGGCGCAGATGTTCCTGTTCGGCACCGAGATCGACTACGAGACCTCGCTGCTGGAAAGCGGCTTCAAGTTCCGCAACCCGAACGTGGCCGATGCCTGCGGCTGCGGCGAGTCGATCAAGTTCAAGGATGTCGAGGAACTGAGCGCCGGGCGCGGCTGACCGCCGGATCGGCACGGCCTTGACCTCGGCCCGCCGGGGCCCATGATGTCGCGGAAGTGACCGACGCGCCTCCGGGCGCGTTTTCCATGTCGGTCCCGCGCAGAAAGGGAGATTCCATGGCTCGCAAGCTCGCCGCCGGAAACTGGAAGATGAACGGCCTCGCGGCCCAGCTCTCCGAGATCGACGCCATCGAGGCGGCGCTGGATGGCGGCGACGCCGAGATCGCGCTCTGTCCGCCCTTCACGCTGGTGGCCGCCGCGGTCGCACGGGCCAGCAGCGTGGCGATCGGCGGGCAGGATTGCCATGCCGCGGAGAACGGCGCGCATACCGGCGACGTCTCGGCGGCGATGCTGAAGGATGCCGGCGCGCGCTACGTCATCCTGGGCCATTCCGAGCGGCGCACCGATCACGGCGAAAGCGACGAGGCGGTGGCGGCCAAGGTGCAGGCGGCCTGGCAGGCCGGGCTCTCGGTGATCCTTTGCCTGGGCGAAAGCCTGGAAGAGCGTGAGGCCGGTCGCACCCTCGACGTGGTCGACGCCCAGCTCGCGGGTTCGGTGCCCGACGGCGCCGAGGCCGGGAACCTCGTCATCGCCTATGAGCCGATCTGGGCCATCGGCACCGGCAAGGTCGCCTCCCCCGCCGAGATCGGCGAGGTCCACGACGCGCTGCGCCGCCATCTCGAGGACCGGCTCGGCGCCGAGGCCGGCGGCGCAATCCCGCTGCTCTACGGCGGCAGCGTCAAGGCCGCCAACGCCGCCGAGATCTTCGCGGTCGGCAATGTCGACGGCGCGCTGGTCGGCGGCGCCAGCCTGACGGCGGCGGATTTCCTGCCCATCATCGAGGCGTTGAACGCGGCCTGAGCCTCAGGTCTCGATCAGGCGCGCCAGACGGCGCGAGCGGAACAGCCCGCCATATTGCGGCGTCAGCGTGCTTTCCTCCCGGAACCGCGTGACGTCGTCGCCCTTGTGGTCCTTGACCTTGAAGACCTTGTAGCCGCCGACCAGTTCCTTGGCCTGGTTGGCCGCGGCCACCGCCGTCACCGTCATCGAGGAGGCCCGCGGCGCCTCGAATTTCTCCCCGAGCTGCGCCGTGGCGCGCTCCGCGAGGTCGGCGAAGGACCCGACATCGCGCACCTCGCCGGGCTCCATCGGGCCCTGCAGGGTCCGGTCGAGCATGTTCTGAACGTCCTCGACGCCGATCTCCACGAGATCGGTGACATGCGCCCGGCTGGAGCCGTCCTCGGTCTCGATGTCGACGATCACCGCCAGCAGGTAGACATGCTGCGAGCCCATGTTGGTCACCAGACAGCGCGCCCGGCTGTCGGACGAGGCGGCGCTGCTGATGTGCAGGATCGAGCGGTTCTGGCGATGGAAGCTGACGAGGAAGAGGTTCAGGTAGGCGATCCAGACGAACATCATGGCAAGGTTCGCCACGAGGTTTAGAAACTCCGAATTCTCCTGAAGCCACTGCATCGTCGATCCGCTCCGCGTTCCCTGGGTTCACCATTGAACGGGGCGGCGGCGGCGCCCGTTCCCGGCCGGAGCCGGAAACGGGCCTTGGGTCAGCGGGTGATCAGCTCCGGACCCATCAGCAGGGTCGGCAGCCATGTCGACAGGATCGGCACGTAGGTCACCAGGATCAGGAACACGAAGAGCACCGCGAGGAACGGCAGCGCCGCGCGCACCACGCCCATCACCGACATGCCGGCCACGCCCGAGGTCACGAAGAGGTTCAGGCCGACCGGCGGGGTGATCATGCCGATCTCCATGTTGACCACCATGATGATGCCGAGATGGATCGGGTCGATGCCGAGCTCGATGGCGATCGGGAAGACCAGCGGCGCGACGATGACCAGCAGGCCCGACGGCTCCATGAACTGGCCGCCGATCAGCAGGATCACGTTGACGATGATCAGGAACATCACCGGCCCGACCCCGGAGCCCAGCATCGCCGCGGCGATCGATTGCGGGATCTGCTCATCGGTCAGCACGTGCTTGAGGATCAGCGCGTTGGCGATGATGAACATCAGCACGATGGTGAGCTTGCCGGCCTCGAACAGCGTGTCGCGGGTGTCGCGGTGGAAGAACACCGTGATCAGCGCGATGGGCTTGCGCCACAGCGGCAGGTTGCGTTCGCCCTCCGGACGCTTCAGCGGCCCCATATCGGCATAGACGAAGTTGGCGATCAGGAAGGCGTAGACCGCCGCCACCGCCGCCGCCTCGGTGGGCGTGAAGATGCCGCCATAGATGCCGCCGAGGATGATGACGATCAGGAACAGACCCCAGGAGGCCTCGCGGCCCGAGGCGAAGATCTCGCCCCAGCCCAGCCAGTCGCCCTTGGGCAGGTTGCGCATCCGGGCGATGACGTAGATCGTCACCATCAGCATGGTGCCGGCGAGGATGCCGGGGATCACCCCGCCGAGGAACATCCGCCCGACCGAGACGTCGGTCGCCGAGGCATAGACCACCATGACGATCGAGGGCGGGATCAGGATGCCCAGCGTGCCGGCATTGGCGATCACGCCGGCGGCGAAGTCGCGGGTATAGCCGACCTGCCGCATGCCGGCGATGACGATCGAGCCGATGGCCACCACGGTCGCCGGCGAGGAGCCCGAAAGCGCCGCGAAGAGCATGCAGGCGAAGACGCCGGCGATGGCCAGGCCGCCGTGGAAATGCCCGACGATGGCGATCGAGAAGCGGATGATGCGCTGCGCCACGCCGCCCGTCGACATGAAGGCCGAGGCCAGGATGAAGAACGGGATGGCGAGCAGCGTGTAATGCCCGGCCATGGCCTGGAAGAAGGTCTGGGCGATGGAGCCCAGCGAGGTGTCGGACAGCACCAGCAGGAACACCGTGGAGGCGAAGCCCAGCGCCACGGCGATCGGCACGCCGATCAGCATCAGCCCGATGATCAGGGCAAACAGGATAACGACGTCCATCGGGTCAGTCCTTCCGGTCCACGTGGGCCATGTCGGCGAGCGCGTCCTCGACCTCGTGGCTGACGATCAGGCCGGGCTGCGTGCCGGTCCAGATCCGCACCATTGCCTGCACGAAGCGGAACAGCAGCAGCGCCGCGCCGAAGGGCAGGATGAAATAGGGGATGAAGCGGGGCAGCTTGTCGTAGCTTTCGCCCTCGTTCATGATCGGCTGGATCCACCGCAGCCATTCCGGGAACGGGATGTCCACCACCTCGTACCAGCCGCGGTAGGAGGTGCGGCCCATCTCCTCGAACCCGGTCGGGAACCAGCGCCCGGTGGTCTGCGGCAGGTTGGCGAAGTTCGACCAGTAATCCCAGGCGCCCTTGGTCAGCAGGAAGGCATAGGCGATGCAGACCGTCGCGGCGATCAGCGCCAGGACCCGGCGCACCGGCGCGGAGAACACGTTGACCAGCGCGTCGACGCCGAGATGCGCGGTCTTCTTGACGCCGTAGCTCACGCCGAACAGCACCAGCCAGGCGAACAGGAACGACGTCGCCTCGAGACCCCAGATCAGTCCAGTGTTGAAGCCGTAGCGCAGGACCACGTTGATGAAGGTGATGATCGTCATCGCGCCGAGGAGAATGGCGATGCAGGTCTCCTCCAACTCGTCGACGAAACGCCCGAATAGGCCGGACGGCCGGGGGCTGGCGGACATGACATGTCTCCGCTTGGCAGGGTGGAACAGGGCGTGGCGCGGCTCCGCCCCCGGCCGGCGGCCGGGGGCGGTGTCACGCACGGGGCGGGATCAGAAGTTCTGGTTGATCGACTGCGCGGCGTCGATGTTCTCCTGGCCGACATCGTCGGTGAACTGCTCCCAGACCGGCATCATCGCGTCGACCCAGGCCTGGCGCTGCTCCTCGGAGAGTTCGCGGATCTCGCCGCCGGCATCGAGGATCGCCTGGCGCGCCTCGGCATCGACTTCGCCGACCGCGGCGTTGCGCTCCTCGGTCACCTCGCTGAGGATGGTGGCGAGCTGCTCGCGCACGCCCTCATCGAGGCCGTCCCACCAATCGGTCGAGGTCACCACGAGGTAGTCGAGCGCGCCGTGGTTGGTCTCGGTGGTGCCGTCCTGCACCTCGAAGAACTTCTGGCCGTAGATGTTCGACCAGGTGTTCTCCTGCCCGTCGACGACGCCGGTCTGCAGCGCGCCGTAGACCTCGGAGAAGGCCATCGGCTGCGGGCTGGCGCCGAGCGCCTCGAACTGCGCCTTGAGCACCTCGGATTGCTGCACGCGGAACTTCAGGCCCTGAGCGTCCTCGGGCGCCATCAGCGGCTTGTTGGCCGAGAGCTGCTTCATGCCGTTGTGCCAGAACTCGAGCCCGAGCAGGCCGCGGCGGACCATCGATTCCTTCATCTCCTGGCCGGCCTCGGAGGCCTGGAAGGCATCGACCGCCTCGATGTTCTTGAACATGAACGGCAGGTCGTAGATGCGGAACACCTTGGTGAACTGCTCGAACTTCGACAGCGACGGCGCGGCCAGCTGGACGTCGCCCTGCAGCATCGCCTCGAGCACCTGGTCGTCGTTGTAGAGCGTCGAGTTCGGGTAGACCTCCATGCAGGCGGTGCCGTCCATTTCCTCGTTGACGCGCTCCATCAGCAGGTTCGCGGCAATGCCCTTGGGATGCTTGTCGGTGTTGGTGACATGGCTGAACTTGATCACCATCTCGCCGTCGTCGCAGGCCGCGACCGCGGCGCCGGCGCTCAGCGACAGCGCGGTCAGGGTGGCCGCGGTGGTCAGAAGCGTCTTCATGAGATCCTCCCAGATCGTCTTTCAGGACAACGCGGCCCGGGATCCGGGACGCGCCATGCCGGCAGCAAACCGCGCAAGCGCCCGTGTCGCAAACGATTTTGCATAGCGGGCATGCAGCACGGGAAAGACGTTTTTGAACAACACGTTAGGGAAGTCTCCGCAGCCAGGCCCCGAGGCGGCTGTGCGGAAATCCACACAGCGGCTGCGAAAATCGTGCGAAAAACCGCACAGCGCCGGCGTCAGCTCCGGTAGGCCTGCGGCCGCAGCCCGTATTTCGCCAGCTTGTCGTAAAAGGTCTTGCGCGGCAGCTTGAGCGCCGCGGCGGCGACCGAGGCCTGGCCGTCGGCGCGGCGCAGCGCCTCCTCGAGCAGCGAGCGTTCGACCTGCGCCATCTGCTCGGCCAGTCCCAGATCCGCGGCGATGCCCGGCGCCTCGGCGAGGCCCAGCGCGAAGCGCATGGCGGCGCTCATCAGGGCGCGGGCATTGCCGGGCCAGTCGCGCGCCATCAGGCCGGCAATGACGTCGGGGGTGATCTCGGGCGGGGTCAGCCCGGCATGTTCGCTGGCCTGCGCGACATAATGGCGGAACAGCACCGGGATGTCCTCGGGCCGCTCGGACAGAGACGGAATGTGCACCGGAGCCACGTCGAGGCGCCAGAACAGCTCCGCCGACAGCCGCCCGGCCTCGACCTCGGGCGCCAGCGGCGCGGTGCTGCCGGCGATCAGCCGGGTGCCGCCGGCATCGAGCGCGTCGACCAGCGCCACCTGGGCGTCGGCCTCGAGCTGCGCGATCTGGTCGAGGAACACCGACCCGCCGGCGCAACTGTCCCAGAGCGCGGCGAGACCGGCGCGGTCGAGGCTGCCGGCCGCGCGCTTCTCGAAGGGGCGCTTGGCCTCGGGCGCGCACAGATGCACCACCTCGGCGACCTTGGAGATGCCGGTGCCCGGGGCGCCGGTGACCAGCACCGCGGTGCCGGCCCGGGCCGCCTGCCGCACCGCCCGGCGCAGCCCCTCGGCCGCGGCCGAGGTGCCGAAGATCAGCCGCGCGGCCGGGTCGCCGGCCTCCAGCTCGGCCTTCAGGCGGCGGTTCTCGAGCACCAGCGCCCGGGTCTGCAGGGCCCGCCGGATCGCCGCCACCAGATCTGCCGGCGCGCAGGGCTTTTCGAGGAAGTCGAAGGCGCCCTGCCCCATCGCCCGCACCGCCATGGGAATGTCGCCCTCGCCGGTCAGCAGGATCACCGGCAGGTCGGGATCGGCCTTGCGCGCGAAGTCGAGCAGGTGGAAGCCGTCGCGCCCGGGCATGCGGATGTCCGAGACCACCACACCCTCGAAGCGCGGGCCGATGCGGTCCTTGGCCTCGACGAAGCTGCCGGCGGTGATCGGTTCGAGATCGGCCAGCTCGAGGCTCTGGCCCAGCGCCTCGCGCACCGCGGCGTCGTCGTCCACCAGGAGCACCTTGCGGATCATGCCGCCGCCCTCGCCTCGTCCAGTTCCACGGTGAAGACGGCGCCGCCCTCGGGATGGGTGGCGCCGTGCAGGCGGCCGCCGAAGCCCTGCACCAGCCCGTAGGAGATCGACAGGCCGAGTCCCATCCCCTCCTCGCCGGTCACCTCCTTGGTGGTGTAGAACGGGTCGAAGATGCGGTCCGGCTCGGCGATGCCGGGGCCGGTGTCGCGCACCGAGAGCAGGACCCGGCCGCCGGGATCGCGCAGCACCCGGATGGTGACGCGTTTCTCGGGGCTCGCCGCCATCGCGTCGAGCGCGTTGGAGACCAGGTTGACCACCACCTGGGTCAGTCGGACCTCGCCGGCCAGCACCACGGTGGTGATCTCGGGGCGCTGCCAGTCGATCTCCGCGCCGGTCTGGGCGATGCGGGTCTCCAGCATCTCCAGCGCCTGTTCCACCGCCGCGGCGACGCCGACCCGCTTCACCGGCTCGGCCTCCTGGCGGGCGAAGGCGCGCAGGTTGCGGATGATCCGCGCCATCCGCGCCGCCATGTCGCCGATGCGCTGCAGCGCCTCGCCGGCGCGGTCGGTGCGGCCGCGCTCGAGAAAGGCCGCGCCGTTCTCGGCGAAGGAGCGGATCGCCATCAGCGGCTGGTTCAGCTCGTGGCTGATCCCGGCCGACATCTGGCCCAGCGCGGAGAGCTTGCCGGCCTGGACCAGTTCGGCCTGGGCGCGGGTCAGCGCCGCCTCGGCCTCCTCGCGCTCGGTCACTTCGCGGCGCAGCGCGGCGTTGGCACCCGACAGCTCGCGGGTCCGCTCGGCGACCCGCTCCTCGAGCCGGAGATTGGCCGCGGCGAGGGTGCGGCGGCGCTCCATCGCCAGGAACAGCAGCGCCCCGAAGAACAGGCAGAGCGCCGCCGTGGCCGCCGCCTGCAGCGTCGCGAGCCGGCGCGCCGGGGCGATGTCGACCAGCGCCGCGCCGGTCAGGCCGATGACCGGCAGATCCTCGGTCAGGTAGAGCGCGCGCCGCGGCACGTAGGGGCTGAAATCCTGGTGCCAGAGCAGGTGGCCGGCGCGTCTGAGCGGCTCCGCCTCGTAGCGGTTGCCGCGCGGCGACACCATCGCGGCGGCGCCGTCGCGCCGCCAGTAGAGCAGTTCCGAGCGGTTGGTCGCCACCACCCGGTCCGCGGCATCGGTGAAGAACACCGTGGGCAGGTCGCCGCGCCAATCCTGCTCCAGCTCTCCCAGATCGACGGAGACGACGAGCATGCCGCGCACCCCGCCCCCGGGGCCGAAATCGGGCGCTGCGAAGGAAAAGAGCCGCTGCCCGGCCGCGTCCTCGCCCAGCACCGCGAGTTCGGCGCCGAGCGCCCCCTGGGCGGCCCGCGCGACGATCGGCGCCGCCGCGATCCGGCCGCGCCGCCCGTCCGACGCGGCGAGGATGCGCCCGTCCGGGGCGGCGTAGAGCGCGCGGTAGGCGCCGGTCTTGTCGGCCGCGGCCAGCAGCACCCGCTCGGCCTCGGCGCGGCGTTCGGGCGCGGCGTGCAGCGCCGCCAGGGCCGGGTGATCGGCCAGCAGCACGGCGAATTCGCGGTAGCGCCGCAGCTGCGCCACCAGCCGGTCCGAGGCCAGCGCCAGGTCCGACCGGCCGCGCGCCGCGACCGGGCCGAGCGCCTGGTCGTAGCCGTAGGACCAGACCGCCGCGGTGGTGCCGAGCGTGGTCGCGGCGAGCAGCGCGAGCAGCAGGAGGCGGGAGATCAGCGGACCGGTCATGGCGACGCTTCTACCCCGCCCCGCGGCGCCAAGGCCAGCTGCCGTCGCGGCGGCGTCAGAGCGGCAGTTCGGTGGTCGACTTGATCTCCTCCATCGACAGCAGCGCGGTGACGTTGTGCACCTTCACTTCGGCGATCAGCGCCTGGTAAAAGGCGTCGTAGGCGCGGGCGTTCTTGACCCGCACCTTGAGGATGTAGTCGATGTCGCCGGCCAGCCGGTGCGCCTCCTGCACCTCGGGGCGCTCCTTCAGCGCCTTGAGGAAGCGGCGCTGCCAGTCGGCCTCGTGCTCGGAGGTGCGGATCAGCACGAAGAAGCAGGCCTCGAAGCCCAGCGCCTCGGCATCGAGCCGAACCGTCTGCGCGCCGATCACCCCGGCCTCGCGCAGCTTGCGGATGCGCGACCAGACCGGGGTCTTGGAGGATCCCACGGCGCGGGCGATCTCCTCCAGCGACCGCGAGGCGTCGCGCTGCAATTCCTGAAGGATTTTCCGATCCGTCTCGTCCAGCCGCATCAGCGTTCTCTCCCAAGGCCCATGACGAAACGTGCGGACCGGATTTTCCACCTGTGTAGAACGAGAGTTCTTGTTTTTCCATACGGCTAGCAAGAAAGCGGGACAAAATTCTATATCTCTCGCTAACCCGATCCGTGTGCGGAGGCCTGGCCGAATGCAACATTTCCCGATCTTCGTGGCCCTTGCCGGCCGCCGCGTCGTGCTCTCCGGCGGCGGCGAGGCGGCGCTGGCCAAGCTGCGGCTGCTGCTCAAGACCGAGGCCCGCCTGACCGTCTTCGCGCCCGACCCGGCCCCCGAGATCGCCGCCTGGGCCGAGGCCGGCAGGCTGCGTCTCGAACGCCGCCCGATGGAGCCCGGCGACGCCACCTGCGCGGTCCTCTTCTACGCCGCCGACGAGGACGCTGTCGAGGATGCCCGCACCGTGGCGCTGGCCCGCGCCGACGGCGCGCTGACCAACATCGTCGACAACCTCGAGGACAGCCAGTTCATCACCCCCGCCATCGTCGACCGCGACCCGGTCACCGTGGCGATCGGCACCGAGGGCGCCGCGCCGGTCCTGGCGCGCGCCATCAAGGCCGATCTCGAGGCCCGGCTGCCGCAGGCGCTGGGACCGCTGGCGCGCATCGGCAAGACCTTCCGCAAGGCCGTCGAGGCGCTGCCCTTCGGCCGGCCGCGGCGCGACTTCTGGGCGGATTACTACTTCGAGGCCGGCCCCCGGACGCTGGCCGAGCGCGGCGAGGACGGCATCCGCGCCGGTCTCGACGATCTGCTGGCGCGCCACCTCGCCACCGAGGCGCGGCCCGGCCATGTGCAGTTCGTGGGCGCCGGCCCGGGCGACCCGGACCTTCTGACGCTGAAGGCCCGCAAGGCGCTCGACGCCGCCGACGTGGTCATCCACGACCGCCTCGTGGCCCCCGAGATCCTCGAACTGGCCCGCCGCGAGGCGCTGCTGATCGATGCCGGCAAGGAAGGCTTCGGCGCCTCGATGCGCCAGGAGGACATCAACGCGGCGATCGTCGCACATGGCCGCGCCGGCGCCCAGGTGGTGCGGCTCAAGGGCGGCGATCCGACCGTCTTCGCCCGGCTCGACGAGGAGATCGAGGCCTGCGACGCCGCCGGCATCGCCTGGTCGGTGGTGCCCGGAATCACCGCCGCCTCGGCCGCCGTCGCGGCGATCGGCCAGAGCCTCACCAAGCGCGGGCGCAACGCCTCGGTGCGCCTGCTGACCGGGCACGACATGCGCGGCTTCGCCGATCACGACTGGAAGACGCTGGCCCGCTCCGGCGAGGTCGCGGCGATCTACATGGGCAAGAAGGCGGCGCGCTTCATCCAGGGCCGCCTGCTGATGCACGGCGCCGCCGGCGAGACCCCGGTCAGCGTGGTCGAGAACGCCTCGCGGCCCGAGCAGCGCATCCTCGCCGCGACGCTGGGCGGCCTGCCCGCGGCGCTGGCCGAGGCCGACCTGTCCGGCCCCGCGCTCGTTCTCTACGGGCTCGCCCCGCGTGCGGCCGAGGCCGCGCTCCCCGAACTCGCATCCCAGATTGCACACCAGGAGGCCCTCTGATGCCCCGCGCCTTCACCCCCAAGGTCGTCACCGGAAACGCGCTGATCGAGGGCGACGTGATCTACCTCGCCGCCGATGGCGGCTGGACCCGCAGCCTCGCCGAGGCCGAGATCCTCACCGACGAGGCCGATGCCGATCTGCGCCTGCTCGAGGCGCAGCGCCAGCGCGACGCGGTGGTCGGCGCTTACCTGGCCGACGTGGCCCCGGGGGCGCGCGGGCCGGAGCCCACGCATTTCCGCGAGGCCTTCCGCCGCACCGGTCCCTCCAACTATTTCCACGGCAAGCAGCAGGACGCGGGCTGAGCGGCGCCCGGCGGACCCCCGCGGTCCGCCTCGCCGCACCCTGCCCCACCCGAAAGGATCCCGCCATGTACCGCTACGACGATTTCGACGCGGCCTTCGTCGCCGAGAGAAACCGCCAGTTCCGCGCCCAGGTCGCGCGCCGCATCGACGGCAGCCTGACCGAGGACGAGTTCCGCCCGCTGCGGCTGATGAACGGGCTGTACCTGCAGCTGCACGCCTACATGCTGCGCGTGGCGATCCCCTACGGCACGCTGGACAGCGCCAAGATGCGTCAGCTGGCCTATATCGCCGAGCGCTGGGACAAGGGCTACGGCCATTTCACCACGCGCCAGAACATCCAGTACAACTGGCCCAAGCTGACCGACGTGCCGGACATCCTCGATGCCCTGGCCGAGGTCGAGATGCACGCCATCCAGACCTCCGGCAACACCATCCGCAACGTCACCGCGGACCATTTCGCCGGCGCCGCCGAGGACGAGATCGCCGATCCGCGCCCGACCGCGGAGCTGATCCGGCAATGGTCCACCGACCACCCGGAATTCCAGTTCCTGCCGCGCAAGTTCAAGATCGCGGTGACCGGCTCGGCGCATGACCGCGCGGTCATCGCCTCGCACGATATCGGGCTCCGGATCGTCGAGAAGGACGGCGCCATCGGCTACCAGGTGCTGGTCGGCGGCGGCCTCGGCCGCACCCCGATGATCGGCAAGGTGGTCCGCGACTTCCTGCCCAAGGCCGACCTGCTGCCCTATCTCGAGGCCATCGTCTCGGTCTGGAACCTGGCCGGGCGGCGCGACAACAAGTACAAGGCGCGCATCAAGATCACCGTCCACGAGCTCGGGCTCGAGGAGATCGCCCGCCGGGTCGAGGCGCGCTTTGCCGAGCTGCGCCCGTCCTTCTCCGGCGTCGACCAGGAGATGCTGGCCGCCATCGAGGCGCAGTTCGCCGCCCCCGCCTGGCGCAACGCGCCCACCGACGCCTTCGACGCCGCCTACGCGGCCGACCCGACGTTCCGCGCCTGGGCCGACACCAACCTGTCGGCGCACCGCGCGCCGGGCTACGCCATTGCCGAGATCTCGCTCAAGGCGCATGGCGCGACGCCGGGCGATGCCAGCGCCGAGCAGATGCGCGTGATGGCCGATCTGGCGCAGCGCTTCGGCCATGACGAGCTGCGCATCAGCCACGAACAGAACGTGGTGCTGCCGCATGTCCACAAGTCCGACCTGCCGGAGGTCCACAAGATCCTCAAGGCGCACGGGCTGGCCACCGCCAATATCGGCCTGATCTCGGACATCATCGCCTGCCCGGGCATGGATTACTGCGCCCTCGCGACCGCGCGCTCGATCCCGATCGCGCAGCAGATCGCCACGCGCTTCGACGAGCTGAAGATCGAGCACGAGATCGGCGAAATGAAGATCAAGATCTCGGGCTGCATCAATGCCTGCGGCCACCACCATGTGGGCCATATCGGCATTCTCGGGCTCGACCGCGCCGGCGTGGAGAATTACCAGATCACGCTGGGCGGCGACCACACCGAGACCGCGAGCCTGGGCGAGCGCACCGGACCGGGCTTCTCGGCCGAGGAGATCGTGCCCGCCATCGAGACCATCGTCGAGACCTACCTGGCCGAGCGTCGGGACCGCGAGGAACGGTTCCTCGACACCTTCCGCCGCGTCGGCATGGCGCCCTTCAAGGCGGCGCTCTACCCGGCCAAGGACAAGACCAAGCAAGAGGCCCGTGCCGATGCGGCTTGATCCGATCAAACCCGAGACCGAGGTCGATCCGGCGCCCGCCGGCCCGACCGCGGCCGAACTCGCGGATCTGCGCGGGCGCGTCGCGGCGCTGAACGCGCGCTACCGCCATCACGGCGCCACCGCGGTGCTCGAGGGCGCGCTGCGCGACCCGGAGGCCGGGCGCATCGCCATGGTGTCGAGCTTCGGCGCCGAATCGGTGGCGCTGCTGCATCTCGTGGCGATGGTCGACAACACCACCCCGGTGCTGTTCATCGACACCCGCCTGCTGTTCGCCGAAACGCTGGTCTACCAGGAGGATGTGGCCGAACGGCTGGGGCTGAAGGACGTGCGGGTGATCCGCGCCTCCGAGGCCGAGCTGCAGGCCCGCGACCCCTACGGCGCGCTGCGGTTTTCCGACCCCGATTCCTGCTGCGACCTGCGCAAGACGCTGCCGCTGGAGCAGGCGCTGGACGGGTTCGACGGCTGGATCACCGGCCGCAAGCGGTTCCAGACCTCGGCCCGCGCCGCCATGGAGTTCTTCGAGCTCGAGGAGGCGACGGGGCGCATCAAGGTCAATCCGCTGGCCCATTGGGCCCCCGACGATGTCGCGGCCTACATGGACGAGAACCGCCTGCCGCGGCACCCGCTGATCCGCGAGGGCTACCCGTCGATCGGCTGCTGGCCGTGCACCTCGAAGGTGGCGCCGGGCGAGGATCCGCGCGCCGGACGCTGGCGCGGCCGGGACAAGGACGAATGCGGCATCCATTTCGTCAACGGACGCGCCGCGCGCGGCGACCAGACACAAGGAGAGAACGCATGAGCGTGATCGTCACCGATGCGGGCTTCGCCCCCGCCGCCGGGCCGGACGGCGCCGGGGCCCTGACCCTGGCGCCCGATGCCGACCTCGACGCCATCGAGGGTCTCGACGCCGCGCCGCTGGTCCGGGTCGAGTTTCCCAGCTTCTCGGACGGCCGCGGCTTCACCCTGGCGCGGCTGCTGCGGCTGCGCGGCTATGCCGGCCATCTGCGCGCCACCGGCCACGTCATCGCGGATCAATACGCGATGGCGCGGCGGTCGGGCTTCGACGATGTCGAGATCTCCGACGAACTGGCCGCCCGCCAGCCCGAGGAGCAATGGCGCTTCCGCGCCGGCTGGCAGGCCCACGATTACCAGGCACGGGTCCGGGGCTGAGCCCGCCCCTTCCCTTTTGAATGTTTGTATGCTAACAAAAAGACGCGCGACCCCTTCCGCTCGCGAAAGGATGTGACATGACGGAGCAGAGCACCGTGACCCAAGCCCAGGCCAAGCCCGTGAAGGCGCCGACCCTGCCGGATGCGCAGAAGGTCACCGCCGTGCGGCACTGGACCGACAAGCTGTTCTCGTTCCGGGTGACCCGGCCGGCCTCGCTGCGCTTCCGCTCCGGCGAATTCGTGATGATCGGCCTGATGGGCGAGCCGGACGCCAAGACCGGCAAGGCCAAGCCGCTGCTGCGCGCCTATTCCATCGCCTCGCCGTCCTGGGACGAGGAGCTGGAATTCTACTCGATCAAGGTGCAGGACGGTCCGCTGACCTCGCGGCTGCAACACATCCAGCCCGGCGACGAGATCATCCTGCGGCCCAAGCCCGTGGGCACGCTGGTGCATGACGCCTTGCTGCCCGGCAAGCGGCTCTGGCTGTTCGCCACCGGCACCGGCTTCGCGCCCTTCGCCTCGCTGCTGCGCGACCCGCAGACCTTCGAGGATTACGACGAGGTCATCGTCACCCATACCTGCCGCGAGCTGGGCGAGCTGGCCTATGGCGCCGAGACCATCGAGGCGATCCGCAGCGACGAGCTGCTGAACGAACTGATCGGCGCCGAGAACCTCGCGAAGCTGCGCTACTACCCGACCACCACCCGCGAGGAGAGCCCGAAGATGGGCCGCATCACCGACCTGATGCGGTCGGGCGAGGTCTTCGCCGATCTCGGCGTGGAGCCGCTGGCGCCCGAACGCGACCGCGCCATGGTCTGCGGCAACCTCGCCTTCAACCTCGAGATCAAGGAACTGCTCGAAGGCTACGGGCTCGAGGAGGGCGCCAATTCGGACCCCAAGCATTACGTGGTCGAAAAGGCGTTTCTCGACTGATCGCGCCGCCGACCCGACACGACCCGTCACGGCCCGCCGCTTCGCCGCGCGGGCCGTCGACCGTTCCGGCCTCCGGGCCGACCGGGTGCCGGCGCGCGGGGCCGGCCGCCCGGGCCCGGGAGCTTGCCGCCGATAAGGCGAAATCGCCCCCTCAGCGGCCCCAACAGCCCGTTTTGCCGCTTGAATCGCATCCGGCCAAACATTACCTTGGCGCCCTGACAAAAACGTTCGAAAAGGAGCCCGGCCATAGCCCGCAGACCTCACAACGCGCCTCCCACGCGCGACACCGGCCCCCGCGTCAATGACCGCATTCGCGTCGCCGAGATCCGCCTGATCGGCGCAGATGGCGAAAATATCGGCGTCGTGCCGCCCTCCCGTGGTCTGGAGCTGGCCGAGCAGGCCGGGCTCGACCTGGTGGAAATCTCGCCAAACGCCTCGCCGCCGGTCTGCAAGATCATGGACTTCGGCAAGTTCAAGTACGAACAGCAGAAGCGCGAGGCCGAGGCCCGGAAGAAGCAGAAGATCATCGAGGTCAAGGAAGTCAAGTTCCGGCCCAACACCGATGTTCACGACTACGACGTCAAGATGCGCAACGTGGTCCGCTTCCTCGAGGCCGGCGACAAGGTCAAGGTGACGCTGCGCTTCCGCGGCCGCGAGATGGCGCACCAGAACCTCGGGCGCGAACTGCTCGAACGGGTGGCCGAGGACGTGAAGGAACTCGGCAAGGTCGAGAACATGCCGAAGATGGAAGGTCGCCAGATGGTCATGATGATCGGACCGCTGACGCGCTGACCCAAGCGCCGCCGGCCATCCCGGCCGGCGCAGCGCGACGCTGCCGCAGCCGCCGCCCCGCCGGCGGCTGTTTGCGTTCCGGAACCGGCCGCGCCCGTCCGGGGCGCAGGGTGCTCAGGCGTCCCGCGGCCGGCCGCGCTGCGGCACCTCCTTGAGCAGGCCGCCGACGCCCATACCGGCGATGTCGCGCGGGCCGACCTCGACGCCGCAGAGCAGCCGCTCCATCACCCAGTCGGCGCCGTTCAGCGCCGGCGAGCGGGCGCAGCCCGGCAGGCCGACCACCGGCCGCCCCCCGAGTTCGCCCAGAAACAGTAGGTTCCCTGGATCGACCGGCATGCCGTAATGGTGCACCTGGCCGCCGGCCCGGCGCACCGCCTCGGGCGCCACGTCGGCGACGTCCGAGGTGGCCGATCCGGTCAGGATGAACAGCGCCTCGGCCTGCGACGCCGCCAGCGCGCCGGCCAGCGCCGCGGTGTCGTGCGGCACCAGGTGCGGCGGCGCCAGCGCCACGCCCAGCCGCTCCAGCCGTTCGCCGATCGCCGCCTGTCCCTTGCGGCCGTCCTCCTCTGCCCCGGCGACCACGGTCTGGATCAGCTCGGCGCTGCGCATCCGCACCGGGCGCAGCCGCAGCGCGTCGCGGCCCAGCGCGGCGGCGCGCTGCAGCGCCGTCTCCGGCACCGCGTAGGAGATGATCTTGACGGTGGCGACCATGGTGCGGTCGCGGGTGCGCTGCCAGCGCGGCACGGTGGCCACGGTGATCATCGGATGCACCGCGTTCACCGCGTCGATCTTGGGCGCGTCGATCTCCACCACGCCGGGCGCGGTGGCAAACAGGTTGACCCGGCCGGTGGTGGCCGGCCCGACGCGCAGCCCGGCCGCCCCGGGATCGGTGACCAGCGCCGCCGCGAGCCGGGCGGCGGCGGCATCCTCGTGCAGGTCGCCGGGCTCGAGCCGCGCCACCACGACCTCGGCCACGCCGGCCGCGGCGAGACGCGCGAGGTCGCCGGCCTCCAGCACCCGACCCTTGCGCAGCCGCCCGTCCTCGAGCTGCAGCGAATGCGCGAGGATCGCGCCCGCCGCCGCGCCGACCGGGACCGGGCCGAACCTCATGCGGCGCCCCGGCGCAGCACCCGGGTCATCTCGGCCAGGATCGAGACGGCGATCTCGGCCGGGCCGGCAGCGCCGAGATCGAGCCCGACCGGCCCGTGGATGCGCGCGATCCGGTCGGCGTCGAGCCCCGCCGCCTGCAACCGCTCGACGCGCTTGGCATGGGTCCGGGTGGAGCCCAGCGCGCCGATGTAGAAGCACTCCGAGGCGAGCCCCTTGAGCAACGCCGGATCGTCGAGCTTGGGGTCGTGCGTCAGGAGCACCAGCGCGGTGCGCTGGTCGAGCCCGATGGCGTCGAGCGCGGCGTCGGGCCAGTCGTTGACGATGCGCTCGCCGGGAAACCGCGCCGCCGAGCCGAAGGTCTCGCGCGGGTCGACCAGCACCGGGTCGTAGCCCGCCAGCCGGGCCATCGGCACCAGCGCCTGGGCGATGTGCACGGCGCCCACCACCACCAGCCGCAGCGGCGGGTTGTGGATCGCCACGAAGGTGCGGCCGTCGGGCTCGAAGCCCGAGCGGTCCATGCGGAAGCGCTCGGCATGGCCGGCCGCGCCCGCCGGGTCGAGCCGCCGCGCGCCGCTGTCGAGATCGACGCTGTAGGCCACCGGCCGGCGCTCGGCGCGGGCCGCCACCAGCTTCTCCAGCATGTCCTCGGGCAGCGCCGCGCCCACCGGCTCCACCAGCACCCGGATGCGGCCGCCGCAGGCCAGCCCGACGGCGAAGGCGTCGTCGTCGGAGACCCCGAATTCCAGTTCGCGCGCCCCGCCCTCCTCGAGCGCCTCGAGCGCCTCGACGATCACCGCGCCCTCGACGCAGCCGCCGGAGACCGAACCCTCGATCTCGGCATCGCCGGAGATCGCCAGCTGCGCCCCGATGCGCCGCGGCGCCGAGCCCCATGTCTCGATCACCGTGGCCAGCGCCGCGCCGCGCCCGGCCCGGTGCCAGGCCAGCGCGGTTTCGGGAACCTGATCAAAGCGGTCCAATCCTGCCTCCATGCGCCTTCCCTCCCTGCATAGGCCGGCCCCGCGGCGCTGTCGCCCCCTCGAAAGGTCGGGTCCGCGCCCGTGGGCCTGCGGTCTCAGGCCCGCGTCACGTCGTGACCGTAGAGCCAGTCGAACTGCCCCGCCACCCGTTGCGGCGCCAGCCGCCCGGCCAGGCCCAGCATGGCATGCGCCGCGCCGCGCAGCAGCGGCTGGCGCAGGTGGAACTTCCAGGCATTGCCGGCGGCGGCGCGCGCCACCTGCACCACCCGCGCCCGGCGCCGCGCCTCGTAGGCGGCGAGCCCGGCGGCGAGATCGGGCGCCCGCTCCAGCTCTTGCGCCAGGACCCAGGCATCCTCGAGCGCCATGTTGGCGCCCTGGGCCAGGAACGGCAGCATCGGATGCGCAGCATCGCCCAGAAGCGCGCTGGCGCGCCCGGTCCAGCGTGCCGCCACCGGGTGGCGGAACAGCCCCCAGAGGCCGGGCCGCTCGACCGCGGCCAGCAGTTCGGGCACCGCTCCGCCGAAGCCCGCGAAGGCGGCGCGCAGGTTGTCGGCCGCGTCCTCGTGCTGCCACCCCTCGGCGGTCCAGGTATTGCGCTCCTCGACGGCGACGAGGTTGACCGCCCGCCGGTCGCGCAGCGGATAGCTCACGATGTGGCGGCCCGGCCCCATATGGACCTGCGCCTCGTCGGGGTGGCCGATCCGGTTCGGCACCACCGCGCGCCACGCCACCTGGCCGGTGAAGCGCGCCGCCTGCGGCCCGTTGAGGAGCGGGCGCAGCACCGAATGCAGCCCGTCGGCGCCGATCACCAGATCCGCCTCCTCGGCGGCGCCGGGGCAGGTCAGCCGGGGCCGCGCATCGTCATGGATCGCGGTCACCGGGCAGCCCAGTCGCAGCGCCACCCCGGACCCTTCAGCGGCGCCGATCAGCCCGGCCAGGAGGTCGGCACGGTGCAGGAAGCGGTAGCCCGCCCCGTCCGCCGCCGGCGCGATCGGCAGCCGCAGCACATCGCGCCCCGAGGGCCCGTCGCGGAGCCGCACCGCCTGCGCCCCGGGGGCCGCGGCCAGCTCGGCCTCGAGCCCCAGCGCGCGCAGCACCCGGAATCCGTTGGGCGAGATCTGCAGCCCGGCCCCGACCTCGCGCAGCGCCTCGGCGCGCTCGTAGACCGTGACAGCGGCGCCGCGCTGCGCCAGCGCCAGCGCCGCCGCCACGCCGCCGATGCCGGCCCCGACCACCGCGATGCGCCGTCCACTCAGCTCCATGCCGTTCCTCCTGCGCCCCCCCCCCCCGAAACGCGAAGCGCCGGGATCGGCGATCCCGGCGCATCCGCCTGTCCCGGTGGTGCGGCGTTCAGTCGTCGCGATGCACCTTCTCGCGGCGCTCGTGGCGTTCCTGCGCCTCGAGGCTCATGGTGGCGATCGGGCGGGCATCCAGCCGCTTCAGCGAGATCGGCTCCCCGGTCACTTCGCAATAGCCGTACTCGCCCTCGTCGATGCGGCGGAGCGCGGCGTCGATCTTGGCCACCAGCTTGCGCTGCCGGTCGCGGGTGCGCAGTTCGATGGCGCGGTCGGTCTCTTCGCTGGCGCGGTCGGTGACGTCGGGAATGTTGCGGGTCGAGCCCTGCAGCCCCTCGATCGTCTCGCGGCTCTCGGCCAGCAGATCGTTCTTCCAGGTGATCAGCTTGCGGCGAAAATACTCGAGCTGCCGATCGTTCATGAACGGCTCGTCTTCCGCGGGCCGGTAATCGTCGGGTAGAAAGGATTCTGGTTTCATAATCGTTCCCCTGGCCGCAATGATATCTGCCATATTTGTTTCCCCAGATATCTGGAACCCCTGCGTGGCCCGGCTTAAACCAACCCCCCACCGTTGTCACTACTCAAGTGTGTGTGTAGGAAGACATTTCCCACCATCCGTCACCAATTGGAAACGGAGCGTTTTGCCGTGAAATTCAAAGGCACCGCCGAATATGTCGCGACCGACGACCTGACGCTCGCGGTCAACGCCGCGGTGACGCTCGAGCGTCCGCTGCTCGTCAAGGGCGAGCCCGGCACCGGCAAGACCGAGCTCGCCCGGCAGGTCGCGCAGAGCCTCGGCGTGCCGATGCTGGAATGGTCGATCAAGTCGACCACCCGGGCCCAGCAGGGGCTCTACGAATACGACGCGGTGAGCCGCCTGCGCGACAGCCAGCTCGGCGATCCGCGGGTTTCCAACGTCGCCAACTACATCCGCCGCGGCAAGCTCTGGCAGGCCTTCACCGCCGAGGAGCGGGTGGTGCTGCTGATCGACGAGATCGACAAGGCCGACATCGAGTTCCCCAACGACCTGCTGCAGGAACTCGACCGCATGGAGTTCCACGTCTACGAAACCGGCGAGACGGTGCGCGCCCGCCAGCGCCCGATCGTCATCATCACCTCGAACAACGAGAAGGAGCTGCCCGACGCCTTCCTGCGGCGCTGCTTCTTCCACTACATCCGCTTCCCCGACCCGGACACGCTGCGCCGCATCGTCGAGGTCCACCATCCCGGCATCAAGCCGGCGCTGCTGACCGAGGCGCTGACCCAGTTCTACGAGCTGCGCGACCAGCCGGGGCTGAAGAAGAAGCCCTCGACCTCGGAGATGCTGGACTGGCTGAAGCTGCTCCTGGCCGAGGATCTGGCGCCCGAGGATCTGCGCCGCGACGGCGCCGACGCGCTGCCCAAGCTGCACGGCGCGCTGCTCAAGAACGAGCAGGACGTGCACCTGTTCGAACGGCTGGCCTTCATGGCCCGCCGGCAGCGCTGAGCGGGGCGCCGGCGCGGCATCCGCGCCGCGCGCGTCACACCCGCCGGCAAAGTTCCGCGCATCGCGCGGGTGGCGTTCCGGCGGCCGGCAAATGCGGCTAGGTTGTCGGCGACCCGTCCCGCGGCGCCGCGCGCCGCGCTTCCGCCAGATGCAGGAGAGTCATGCCACCGCCCCGCCGCCCCGGATGTGACGCGCCGCGCCGGCGGTTGCTCACGCGCCGCTGATGCGCCGTCCCCTGCTGCTTCTGGCCCTGCTCCTGGGCGCCTGCATGCCGGCCGCGCCGGAGGAGCGCGCCAGCCGCGCCGCGCCGGTAATCGGCGAGCCCGCGGTGCTGCCGGCGATGAAGGCCTTCGCACCGCAGCCCAGCGACCCGGTGGCGGGCTCCAACGCCGATCTGGCGCGCGACTTCCTCGACCTCGCCTTCACGCTGGAATCGGGCAAGGCGCTGCCGGTCTTCACCCGCTTCGAGGAGCCGATCGGCGTGCGCGTGCTGGGGCCAGCCCCCGACACCCTGACCGGCGATCTCGACCGCGTGCTGGCCCGGCTGCGGCGCGAGGCCGGCATCGACATCGCCCGCAGCGGCGCGCCCGGGGCCAGCGTCACCGTGCAGGCGGTGGGCCGCGACGCGATCCGCCGGGTGCTGCCGCAGGCGGCCTGTTTCGTGGTCCCGAACGTCTCCTCGTTCGACGAGTTCCGGCGCCACCGCCACAGCGCCCGGGTGTCCTGGTCGGGGCTGCGGAGCCGCGACCGCGTGGCGATCTTCGTGCCCGGCGATTCCAGCCCGCAGGAGGTGCGCGACTGCCTGCACGAGGAGCTGGCGCAGGCCCTGGGCCCGCTCAACGACCTCTACCGCCTGCCGGATTCGGTGTTCAACGACGACAACGTGCACACCGTGCTCACCGGCTTCGACATGCTGATGCTGCGCCTCCATTACGACCCGGCGCTGCGCTCCGGGATGCGCCGCGACGAGGTCGCGGCCCGGCTGCCGGCGATCCTCGACCGGCTCAACCCGGCCGGCCGGGGCGGCGCCGCGACGCCGCTGCGCCCGACCCCGGCCGCCTGGGTGGCGGCGGTGCAGCGCGCCCTCGGCACCGAGGGCAGCCATGCCGAACGCCGCGCCGCGGCGCGCCGCGCCCAGCAGATCGCGCTTTCCGAGGGCTGGCGCGACCACCGGCTGGGCTTCGCCCATTACGCCCTGGGCCGGCTGCTGACCGCCGAGGATCCGGAGGCCGGCATGGCCGAGTTCGCCCGCGCCGACACGGTCTTTGCCGCGGCGCCCGGCGGCGGGCTCTACCGCGCCTATGTCGCCGCCCAGCTCGCCGCCCACGCCATCGCGCGCAACCGCCCCGAAGTGGCGCTGGCGCGCATCGCGCCGCATCTCGACACCGTGCGGCGGCACGAGAACGCGGCGCTGCTGGCGACCCTGCTGATGCTGCGCGCCGAGGCGCTCGACCTCGCCGGCGATGCCGGCGCGGCGCGCCAGGAGCGGCTGGACAGTCTGGGCTGGGCGCGCTACGGCTTCGGCCCCGACTGGGCGGTGCGCGCCAAGCTGCGCGAGATCGGCGCCCTCAACCCGCAGGCAGAAGGGATCGGCCGGACATGATCGTGGTGCTCCTCGCCCTCCTCGGCGCCGTGATCGGCGGCCTGACCGCGCGCCGGCGCAAGGGCAGCGGCGCCGACATCGCGCAATATGCCGCGGTCTACGGCATCCTCTTCGCGCTGATCGGGCTGGTGCTGACCATCGCACTCGAGAAAATCCTGCTCTGAGCGGGAGGCCGGCATGTTCGTTCCCTTCTTCGAGACCCTGCGCAAGGCCGAGATCCCGGTCTCCCTGCGCGAATACCTGACCTTTCTCGAGGCCCTGAAGGCCGGGCTCGCCTCCTATGACGTGGAGGAGTTCTACCACCTCGCCCGCACAGCCATGGTCAAGGACGAGCGCCACATGGACCGCTTCGACCGCGCCTTCGCCGAGGCCTTCCGCGGCCTCGAGACGATCCCCATGGAGGCGCTGGTCGACGCGGTGGAGCTGCCCCGCGGCTGGCTCGAGAAGATGGCCGAGAAGCATCTCAGCGCCGAGGAAAAGGCCGAGATCGAGGCGCTCGGCGGCTTCGACAAGCTGATGCAGACGCTGCAGGAGCGGCTGCGCGAGCAGCAGAAGCGCCACCAGGGCGGCTCGAAATGGATCGGCACCGCCGGCACCTCGCCGTTCGGCGCCTACGGCTACAACCCCGAGGGCGTGCGCATCGGCCAGGCCGAGAGCCGCCACCGCCGCGCCGTCAAGGTCTGGGACCGCCGCGAGTTCCGCGATTTCGACGACCGCGTGGAGCTCGGCACCCGCAACATCAAGGTGGCGCTGAAGCGGCTGCGCAGATGGGCCCGCGACGGCGCCGCCGAGGAGCTCGACCTGCCGGGCACGATTCGCGCCACCGCCGAGCACGGCTATCTCGACGTGCAGACCCGGCCGGAGCGGCGCAACGCCGTCAAGGTGCTGCTGCTGCTCGATGTCGGCGGCTCGATGGACGACCATGTCCGGGTGGTGGAGGAGCTGTTCTCGGCGGCCCGGGCGGAGTTCAAGCATCTCGAGCATTACTACTTCCACAACTGCCTCTACGAGGGGCTGTGGCGCGACAATGCCCGGCGCTGGAACGCCCAGACCCCGACCTGGGAGGTGCTGCGCACCTATGGGCCCGACTGGAAATGCATCTTCGTCGGCGACGCCTCGATGAGCCCCTACGAGATCGCCTATCCCGGCGGCGCCAACGAGCACTGGAACGAGGAGGCCGGCCAGACCTGGCTGGCCCGCGCCCGGGCGCATTGGCCCGACCATCTCTGGATCAACCCGGTGCCGGAAAAGTACTGGGGCTACACCCAGTCGATCGCCATGATCCGCGAGATCTTCGAGGACCGCATGGTGCCGATGACGCTGGACGGCATCGACCGCGGCGCCCGCCTGCTGGCGCGCTGACCGCCCCGCCCGCCCGGCCCGACATGACACCCAGGCGCAGCGCCCCCGCCCGCTTCTTCTGAGCCGAAATATCCCGGGGGACGGCGCCGGAAGGCGCCGGGGGGCAGCGCCCCCGCCCCGCCGGCCGGCCGCAACGCGGACGGCCGGCCAGACCGGCCCGCGCACGCCCGCGCGCAAACCTGCCGCCAAGGCCGCCCTCAGGCCGCCTTCAGCGCCAGCACCGCGTTCAGCCCGCCGAAGGCGAAGGCGTTCGACAGCGCCACCTCGACCCGCGCCTCGCGGGCCTCGTTCGGCACCACGTCGAGGGCGCATTCGGGATCGGGCTCCTCGTAGCCGATGGTTGGCGCCACCACGCCGTCGCGCACCGCCATGATGCAGGCCAGGAGCTCGACCGCGCCGGTGCCGCCGATCAGGTGGCCGTGCATCGACTTGGTGGACGAGATCAGCAGGTCGTCGGCATGGGTGCCGAAGACATCGGCCACCGCGGCGCATTCGGTCTTGTCGTTGGCCGCGGTGCCGGTGCCGTGGGCATTGATGTAGCCGACCCGGCTGCGGTCGATGCCGGCATCGGCCAGCGCGCCCGAGATCGCCCGCGCCGCGCCCTGCTTCGAGGGCATGACGATGTCGGCGGCGTCCGAGGACATGGCGAAGCCCGCCACCTCGGCCAGGATCTCGGCGCCCCGCGCCCGGGCATGCTCGTATTCCTCGAACACGAAGATGCCGGCGCCCTCGCCCTGCACCATGCCGTTGCGGGTGGCCGAGAACGGCCGGCAGCCGTCCTTCGACATCACCCGCAGCCCCTCCCAGGCCTTGATGCCGCCGAAGCACAGCATCGATTCGGAGCCGCCGGTGACCATCACCGGCGCCATGCCGGAGCGCACGAACCAGAAGGCCTGGCCCATGGCGTGGTTCGACGAGGCGCAGGCCGAGGCCACGGTGAAGGACGGTCCCTTGATGTTGTATTGCATGGAGACGTGGGAGCAGGCGGCGTTGTTCATCAGCTTCGGCACCACGAAGGGGTGGACGCGGTTCTTGCCCTCCTCGTAGACCGCCCGGTAATTCTCGTCCTGGGTGGTCAGCCCGCCCCCGGAGGTGCCGAGCACCACGCCCGACCGCGCCGCCAGTTCGCCGTCGAAGACCAGGCCGGATTGCCCGATCGCCTGCTCGGCGGCGATCAGGGTGAACTGGGTGTAGCGGTCGTAGAGCGCGATCTGCTGACGGTTGAAGACGGTCTCGGGGTCGAAATCGCGGACCTGGCCGCCGATCCGGATCGCCAGCCGGTCGGCGTCGCGGATCGCCAGCTCGCCGATGCCGCAGCGGCCCTCGCGCATCGCCTCCAGCGTCGCGGCGACGTCGTGGCCCAGCGCGTTGATCGTGCCGGCGCCGGTGATGACGACCCGCTTCACGCCGTCTTTTCGGCGACCAGCCGCTCCACCCCGGCGACGATCGAGGCCACCGACGAGATGTCGAAATCGCTTTCGGACGGCTCGTTGGCGTTGAACGGCACGGAGATGTCGAAGGCCTCCTCGATGGCGAAGATCGCCTCCACGAGGCCCAGCGAATCGATGCCCAGAGCCTCGAGGCTCATCTCCATCGTCACGTCCGCGGGCTCCAGCATCGCCTGCTGGGCGATGATCTCGATCACCCGGTCCCTGATCTGCATCGCGGCTGCTCCAGCTGTCTCGTTCCGGGCGGAGATCTAGTCGCTCGACCCGGCGTTTGGAACCGCTTTCCGAAGCTCCGCGACCTCCCGGAAGAGCCGCGGCAGGCGACGCAGGTTCTTGTAGGCCTCGATGTGGCTTTCCATCTTCATCGCCGGGTAGCCCAGCATCACCCGCCCGGCCGGAATCGAGGACAGCACCACGGTGGCGCCGCCGCAGATCGCCCGGTCGCCGATGCGCACCCCGTCGGAGACCCCGACCTGCCCGGCCAGCACGGCGAAATCGCCGATCGTCACCGAGCCCGCCAGACCGACCTGCCCGCAGAGCAGGGTGTGGCGGCCGATGACGCAGTTGTGGCCGACCTGCACGAGGTTGTCGATCTTGGTGCCGTCGCCGATCCGCGTGTCGCGCACCGTGCCGCGGTCGATGGTGGTGGAGGCGCCGACCTCGACATCGTCGCCGATGCTGACGCCGCCCAGCGAATGGATGCGCGCCCAGGGCTGGCCCTCGGTCTCGCCCTGGTCGCCGAGCGAGGCGCGCGCCTTCTCGACGCCCGAGGGCTCCGGCGTCACGAAGGAGAAGCCGTCCGAGCCGATCACCGCGTTGGGCTGGGCGATGAAGCGGTCGCCGATGCGCACCCGGGCGCCGATCTTGGCGCCGGCATGGATCAGCGCGTCGGCGCCGATCCGGGTCTCGGCGCCGATCGAGACCTGCGGGCCGATCACCGCACCGGCGCCGATCTCGGCCCCGGCGCCGATCACCGTGAACGGGCCGATATGGGCGTCGCGCGGCACGCTGGCGGAGGGGTCCACGAAGGCCATCGGGTGGATGCCGCGGGGATAGCCCTGGCCGGGATCCATCACCTGCGACAGCCGCGACAGCGAATAGCGCGGCCGCGGCGCGAGGATCGCCGCCTCGAGCCCGAGCGCCTGCCAGTCGGCCTCGGCCCAGAGCATCGCCGCCCGGGCCTGGCCGCCGGCCAGGCCTTCGGCATAGGCCGGCGTGGTCGCCATGGCGAGGCGGTCCGGCGTGCAATCCGCCGGTTCGGCCACGCCCTCCACCCGGATCCCGGTGTCGCCCACCGCCTCCAGGCCGAGGGTGCGGGCAATCTCTGCGATGCTGTGGCTCATCTTGTCCTCCGGCTGATCTGGCGGAGGGTTTAGCTGTCTCCGCGCCCGAGTGTCACCCCCGCGGCCTGCAGCGCGTCCCAGATCTTTGCGTCGCGGCCATAGACGTCGTCGCGGAACTGCACCTTGCCCTTGGGCAGCGTGTAGGCGGTGCGGTAGACGAGGTGCACCGGCACCGGCGTGTCGAGATTGACCCGCGCCTCGGACCCGGTGCGCAGCCGGGCCTGGAAGAAGCCCTGCGGGTCCTCGGTCTGCGGCGCCAGCAGCGCATAGGCGAACTCGAACGGGTCGTTCAGCCGGATGCAGCCATGCGAATAGGCGCGCGCCTCGCGGCTGAACAGGTGCTTCGCCGGCGTGTCGTGCAGGTAAATGTTGTACTTGTTGGGGAACATGAACTTCACCTTCCCCAGCGCATTGTCCGGCCCCGGGGGCTGGCGCATGGAGAACGGGAAGGACGAGGCGGAATATTGCGAGAAGCCCCGCCCCCGGCTGACCTCGCGGCCGCGGCTGTCGGTGATCTTGAGATGCGACACCGCGTAGGGGTTGCGGCGCAGCATCGGCAGGTATTCGTTGACGATGATCGAGCGCGGCACGTACCAGCTCGGGTTGATGACCATGTGCTCCATGACGTCGGAGAATTCCGGCGTGCGGCGGTCGGGGGATTCGGCGCCGATCACCGCGCGGGTCTCGAAGGTCACCTTCTCGTCGTCGTAGATGCGCGCGGTGTATTCGGTGAGGTTCACCTTGACGTGGCGCGCGCCCAGCCCCTCCGGCAGGTTCATCCAGCGCTCGCGCTCCATAGCCACCAGCACCGATTTCAGCCGCTCCTCGGCGGGCACGTTCAGCGCCTCGAGGGTCTGGCCGCCGACGATGCCGTCCACCGCCAGCCCGTGATCGGTCTGGAAGCGGCGCACCGCCTGGTCCATCGCGGCGTCGAAGCGCGCCAGGTCGGTCGGCGCGAGATAGCCCATGGCGATCAGCCGGTCGCGCAGCGGCACGACCGCGGCGCCGCTGGCGCCCTGTTCGAGCCGGCCGCCGGCCGACACGCCGGGCCCCCAGCCGCCCCGCGCGATGGCCTCCTCAAGCGTCACCTTGGCGCGCAGCAATTCGCCATACTGGCGGGTCTGCGGCACCAGCGAACGGAAGACCGCGCGCGGCGGCTCGGATTGCAGCCGGGCCAGCAGAACCTGCGGGTCACGCCGCGGCGGCTCGCGCTTGATTCCCGCATCGATGCGGCGGGGATCGAGGATCCCCGATTGCAGGTCGTTGGCGAAGTCGAGGAAGGCGCGGGTCAGGTGCACTTCGAGCTGACCGCGCTCGCGGCCGCTGCGCGCCGCGCGCATCTCGGTCATCAGGCGCTGCGGGTCGTAGCGTCCCGCCGGCAGCCCGTGCGCGGCGGCCCCGGTGATCGCGTCGAGCAGCGCCTCGCGGCGACGCAGATGGGTCTCCTCGGGACCGGTCCAGTAGGGCGCGAAATCGCGGGCGCGGTAGAAGGCGGCGACCGCGTCGACCTCGGAGGCGGCCTCGGCGACGCTCTGCTTGAACGGCGTCACGCCAAGGCCCACCGGGGCCGCCGCAACGCCCGGCCCGCCCAGCATCATGAGCGCCAGAGCCGCCCCGGCAAACGCCCCGCGCCGCAGGGTCGCCGCCCGTTTGCCGCCTTCGACCGCCCCGATATCCCGCATTCCGCATCCCCCGAAAGTCAACGAATTCGCCGCCTTGCACATTCATCTGGCGCCGCTCGCCGACGCCTGTCCATTCACAAAGGCTTGGCGCAAAGCCTCGGTTCCTGCTGTGCCGGGATTGCTGCGGGACTGCGGCAGCGCTGCCACAGAAATGAGACACTTGGCAAATTTTTGCCGAAAATCGTTATCCGCGGGAACCTTTTCGCGGGACCGCTTTCGGGCCCATCGGTGATGTGCAATAAGCGTTAAGACATCTGGGGGAAGATGGCAGCAGCGTTCCGGCAACGACTCGGAACTCACGACAGGCAATACGGGACAGCATATCCATGCACAATGCACGCTCTGGCAGCATCACGCGCCGTGGCCTTCTTGGTGCGTTCGCGGCAACTGCGGTCACGGCCGCGCCCACCTTCGCCAACGCCGCAGGGTTCCTGCGCGGCGCCGGCGACATCCGGCGGCTGAAGATGTATTCCGGTCGCACCGGCGAACGGCTCGACATGATCTACTGGGTCGAAGGCACCTACATTCCCGAGGCGGTCGAGGAGATCACCTACTTCATGCGCGACTGGCGCAACGACAAGGTGAAGCACATCGACCTGCGCACCGTCGACCTGATGACCGCGGCGCGCAACCTTCTCGACTGTTCGGAGCCCTACATGCTGATCTCGGGCTACCGCAGCCCCGAGACCAACGCCATGCTGCGCTCGCGCAGTTCCGGCGTGGCGAAGAATTCCCGCCACCTGAAGGGCGAAGCGGCCGACCTGCGGCTGTCGTCGCGCTCGGTCAACCAGATGGCCAAGGCCGCGGCGGCCTGCAATGCCGGCGGCGTCGGACGCTATTCCAGCTCGAACTTCGTGCATATGGATTGCGGCCCGGTGCGCAGCTGGGGCAGCTGAGCCCGGCTCCGGACACCGACCGACCTGCCGTGAAAGGCGCCCACCGGGCGCCTTTTCGATTCACGCCTGAGGCTATGCGGGGCGCGGGGCGCGGGGCGCGGGGCGCCCGCGCCGGACGGGCAGGCCGGGCCGTCGGGCGCGCACATACGCCGATGCCCCGCAGGCCAAGCATGCAGGGGCATCACATCGTCCGATCGGAATGGAAAGTGGCGCGGTTGACGGGGCTCGAACCCGCGACCCCCGGCGTGACAGGCCGGTACTCTAACCAACTGAGCTACAACCGCGCATTTTGCGCAGGGCGTTCTCGGGCGGGACAGCGATGGCGCGGTTGACGGGGCTCGAACCCGCGACCCCCGGCGTGACAGGCCGGTACTCTAACCAACTGAGCTACAACCGCATGCTGCCCGCCCGGGCTGCCCCGGGCGTGGGGCGGGTTCTAGGCGGGCCGGCGCACCGCGTCAAGCGGATTTGCCGGGAAAATCGTGCCGCCCGTTGCGTCATCTTCGGCGCCGTGCGGCGGGCCGCAGATTTCCCTGTCAGCGCCGGTCCGGGCGGCTAGGTTCGAGGCGGTATCGCAGCGACGGAGCGGCCCGCATGCTGGAGGCCCGGGACCTGGTGAAGAGCTTTGACGGCGCCGATGCCCCGGTGCCGGTGCTGCGCGGCGCCTCGCTCAGCCTGGCCCGCGGCGAGAGCGTCGCGCTGACCGGGGAGAGCGGGTCCGGCAAATCCACCTTGCTGCACATCCTGGCCTGCCTGGAGCCCGCCGATGGCGGCAGCCTGCGGCTCGACGGGGCCGAGCTCACGGGGCTCGACGAGGCCGGGCGCGCGCGGCTCCGGCGCCACCGGATCGGCGTCGTGTTCCAGAGCCTGAACCTGATCCCGTCGCTCACCGTGGCGCAGAACCTCGCCTTTCAGGCAAGGCTGGCCGGCCGCCACGACCCCGAGCGCACCGCGCGTCTGACCGAGCGGCTGGGCCTCGCCGGCCTGGAGCGGCGCTACCCCGAACAGCTCTCCGGCGGCCAGCAGCAGCGCGTGGCGATCGGGCGGGCGCTGGCCGCCGGGCCCGACATGGTGCTGGCCGACGAGCCCACCGGCAATCTCGACGAGGCCACCGCCGACGCCGTGCTGGCGTTGTTTCTCGACCTCGTGGCCGAGGCCGGGGCCGGCTTTCTCATGGTCACCCATTCGCCGCGCCTGGCGTCCCGACTGACCCGGCGGCTGCATCTCGAGGCGGGGCGGCTGGGATGAGTCGGGCGGGGCTCGCGGCGCTCCTCGCGCATTGGCGGCGCCACCCGCTGCAGGCCGCGGCGCTGGTCCTCGGCCTGGCGCTGGCCACCGCGCTCTGGTCCGGCGTGCAGGCGGTCAATGCCGAGGCGCGGGCGAGCTATGCGCGGGCCGCCGGAACCCTGGGCCAGCAGCCGCTCGACCGGCTGGTGGCGGCGGCGGGCATCGCGCCCGAGACCTTCGCGGCCCTGCGCCGGGAGGGCTATCTCGTCACCCCGGTGATCACCGGGAGCCTCGATCCCGGCACCGGGTCAGGTCCGCTGGAGCTGCGCGGCATCGACCCGCTGACCGCGCCGCCCGAGCCGGCGCTGGCCGGGCTGGCCGAGACCGGGACGCTCACCCGGTTCCTGACCCCGCCTGGGCTGCTGCTGGTGGCGCCGGAGACCGCCGCCCGGCTCGACGGGACCGACCTGCCGCCGCGCCAGGCGGTGGCGGGGCTGGCGCCGGGCCTCGCGCTGACCGACATCGCCACCGCCGCCCGCCTGCTCGACCGGGCGCGCTACAGCCACCTGCTCGTCCTGCCGGACCAGCCCTTCGGCCTGCCGCCGCTGGACCCCGGCGTCGGGCTGCAGCTGCTGCCGCCCGAGAGCGGCGGCGACCTCGCCGCGCTGACCGACAGCTTCCACCTCAACCTCACCGCCTTCGGCCTGCTGAGCTTCGGCGTCGGGCTCTTCATCGTGCAATCGGGCATCGGGCTCGCCTTCGAGCAGCGCCGCGGCACCTTCCGCACCCTGCGCGCGCTGGGGCTGAGCCTGCGCCGGCTGATCCTGCTCCTGGCCGCGGAACTGGCGCTGATCGCCACGCTGGCGGGGCTCGCCGGGCTGGTCCTGGGCTACCTCCTGGCGGCGGCGCTGCTGCCCGGGGTCGCGGGCACCCTGCGCAGCCTCTACGGCGCCGAGATCGCCGGCGCGCTGAGCTTCGATCCGGTCTGGGCGGCCGGCGGCCTGGCGATGACCTATGCCGGCACCGCGCTGGCCGGGGGCCGGGCGCTGATCCAGGTGGCGCGGATGCCGCTTCTGGCCCCGGCCCGGCCGCGGGCCTGGGCGCTGGTCTCGGCGCGCACGCTGCGGCTGCAGGCGGCGGCCGCGGCCGGGCTGGCGCTTGCCGCGGCCGGGCTGGCGCTCTGGGGCGAGGGCCTTCTGGCGGGCTTCGCCTGCCTCGCCGCGCTGATGCTGGCCGCGGCGCTGGCCCTGCCGCCGCTCCTCATGGGCGCCCTCACGCTGGCGCGGCCGCTGGCCCGGGGACCGGTCGGCGAATGGCTGCTCGCCGATGCCCGCCAGCAGGTCCCGGCGCTGTCGCTGGCGTTGATGGCGCTGCTCTTGGCGCTGGCCGCCAATATCGGCGTCGGCACCATGGTGGGGTCGTTCCGCGCCACCTTCACCGGCTGGCTCGACCAGCGGCTGGCGGCAGAGCTCTACGTCACCGCCGCCGACCCGGACGCGGCGCAGGACGTCGCCCGGCTGGCGGCCGAGCGGGGCCTGCCCGCGCTGCCAATCTGGTCGGTGGACCGCCCGGTGCTGGGCCGCGCCACCGCGGTCTACGGCGTCGCCGACCACGTCACCTACCGCGAGAACTGGCCGCTGATCGCCTCCCGGCCTGGGGTCTGGGACAGCGTCGCGGCCGGCGAGGCGGCGCTGATCAACGAACAGCTCTGGCGCCGCGCCGACCTGCAGCTTGGCGATGCGCTGGATCTCGGCGCCGGCTGGCGCCTGCCGGTGGCCGGGGTCTATTCCGATTACGGCAACCCCGAGGGCCAGGTCATGGTGGCGAGCCCCGCCCTGGCCGCGCGCCACCCAGAGGTGGTGCCGCTGCGCTTCGCCCTCCGCGTGCCGGAGGGCGAGACCGGGGAGGTGACCGCGCTGCTCCGCGACGAGGCCGGGATCGCGTCCGACGCCATCATCGACCAGGCCCGGGTCAAGGCGGCCTCGCTGCGGGTCTTCGAGCGCACCTTCCTGGTCACCGGGGCGCTCAACGTGCTGACCCTGGGGGTGGCGGGCTTCGCCATGCTGACCAGCCTGCTGACCCTGGCGACGCTGCGCTTGCCGCAGCTCGCGCCGCTCTGGGCGCTCGGCCTGCGCCCGGCGACGCTGGGCCGGCTGGAGCTGGCGCGCAGCGCGTTGCTGGCGGCGCTGACCTGGGCGCTGGCGGTGCCGGTCGGGCTGGTCCTGGCCTGGGTGCTGCTCGCCATCGTGAATGTCGAGGCCTTCGGCTGGCGCCTGCCGATGCGGCTGTTTCCCGGCGGCTGGCTGGCGCTCGGCGCGGCGGCCCTGGCCGCGGCGCTGCTGGCCAGCCTCTGGCCGGTGCTGCGGCTGGCGCGGATGCCGCCGGCGCGCCTTCTGGGCGTGTTCGCCAATGACCGCTGAGCGCCGCCCCCCTGCCCGCCCGTCCCGGCGCAGCGTGCTGGCCGGGCTCTCGGGGCTGGCGGGGCTGGCCGGGCTTGGCCCCGCGCCCGCGGCGCGCGCCCAGGGCTTCGCCGGGCTCGGCAGCGCGGCCGAGGGCTTCGAGGTGCCGCGCCGCGGCCGGGCCCTGGCCTTTCCCCGCGATCATTTCGCCCATCCCCGGTTCCGCATCGAGTGGTGGTACCTGACCGCCAATCTGGAGACCGCGGAGGGCATTGCCTGCGGCGTGCAATGGACGCTGTTCCGCTCCGCCCTCGCCCCCGGCGACAACGCCGAATCGCCCGGGCAGATCTGGTTCGCCCATGCCGCCCTGACCCTGCCCGACCGCCATCTCTTTGCCGAGCGCAGCGCCCGCGGCGGTCTGGGCCAGGCCGGGCTGGCGCGCCCCTTCGCGGCCTTCATCGACGATTGGCGCCTCGCAACGAGGCTGCCGCCGGACGGGGCGGAGGACCCGATGCAGGCGCTGCACGTGGCGGCCCGTGGCGCGGATTTCGCCTACGCGCTGGACCTCGACGCCGAGGGCCCGCTGGTGCTGCACGGCGAGGACGGCTATTCGGTCAAGTCCGCCGCGGGGCAGGCCAGCTACTATTATTCCCAGCCCTTCCTGCGCGCCCGGGGGCGGCTCGACCTGCCCGAACGCAGCCTCGACGTCACCGGCCATGCCTGGATCGACCGGGAATGGTCGTCGCAGCCGCTGGCCGCCGACCAGCGCGGCTGGGACTGGTTCTCGCTGACCTTCGAGAGCGGCGACCGGCTGATGGGCTTCGGCCTGCGCAGCACCGGCGGGGCGCATTTCACCTCCGCCACCTGGATCGGGCCCGACGGCGTCAGCCGCAGCTACGGCGACGGCGCGCTGCGCCTCACACCGCTGGACTACGGCCGGGTGGCCGGGCGGCGGCTGCCGCTGCGCTGGCGGCTCGCCCTGCCCGCCGAAGGCGTCGAGGTGGAGACGCGCCCGGTCAACCCGGACGCCTGGATGGGCACCTCCTTCGCCTATTGGGAAGGACCGGTCACGGTCTCCGGATCGCATCGCGGCGCGGGCTACCTGGAGATGACCGGCTACGATGCGGCGCCGGCCGAGTGAGCGGGTCCCGGCAGCGCGCGCCGCAGCACCGGAACGCGCCCGACCGCGCGCAGGGCTCGACAGGACGGGCCAATCCTGTAAAGCCTGCAAACGTCATGAATCTTTTCCGGGCTCGCTCCGGTGCAGGGAACGCCTGAAATCATGTCGGCGGACGATCGCGGTACGGACCATCCCGGAGATACGGAGAGCCTGCTGGAACACGACATTGCCCATGCCCACGGGCTTACCGGACCGTTCGGGTCAGCCGAGTCCTGGGATGCGGGGTTCCGGTCCGCTGTCGAGACCGTCCAGGCCTCGGCGGCGCCGATGTGGCTCGCCTGGGGCGACGACAATGCGCTGATCTGCAACGCCGCGCTGCGCAGCCTCCTGCCCGGCACGGCGCCGGCCCACGGGGTCCCGGCCGACCGGGCGCTGGCCGGGCTCTGGCCCGGGATCGGCGGCGCGCTGGACGAGGTCAGGAACCGCGCGGCCGGGCTGGAGCTGCCCGGCAACAGGCGCGACGGGGTCACCGGGCCGCGCGCCGTCCTGACGCCGCTGGCCGCCGCGGACGGCCGCCGCCGCGGCGTGCTGGGCGTGGTTCTCGACATTCCGGGCGGGGCGGAGCGAAACGCCGAGATGCCCGGCGAACGGCTCGAGGCGCTGCACCGCCGCTTGCTTGAACTGACGCTGCAGGAAACCCCGCTCGACACCGTGCTGACCGAACTCGTGCAGGCGCTCTGCGAAAGCACCGGGCGCGATCCGGCCTGCTCGATCCTGCTGACCGACGCCAGCGGCACCCGGCTGACCCACGGCGCCGCGGTCGGGCTCTCCGAGGCCTATTGCCGGGCCGTCGACGGCGTTCCGGTGGCCGAGGGCGCCGGGTCCTGCGGCACCGCGGCGCATCGCCGGCAGGGCGTCCAGGTCGCCGACATCGCCACCGACCCGCTCTGGCAGGAGTACCGCGACCTCGCCCTCCGCGAGGGTCTGCGCGCCTGCTGGTCGCATCCGATCCTCGGCCGGGGCGGCGAACTGCTCGGCACTTTCGCGGTCTACGACGCGGAGCCGGGCCTGCCGGGCGCCGAGTTCGAGGGGCTGATCGAGTTCGTGGCGCAGACCACGGCGCTGATTCTCGAGCGCTACGCCGCGCAGCACGCGCTCTCCGACCAGAAGCGCCTGCTGGAAACGCTGAACCGCGTCGGCGCCGGCATCGCCGCCGAACTCGACCACGATGCCATCGTGCAGATGGTCACCGATGCCGGGGTCGAGCTGACCGGCGCCGCGTTCGGGGCCTTCTTCTACAACGTGATCGACGCGACCAGCGAGAGCTACATGCTGTACGCGCTGTCGGGGGCGGCGCGCGAGGCCTTCGCGGCTTTCCCGATGCCGCGCAACACCGCGATCTTCAAGCCGACCTTCGAAGGCACCGGGATCGTGCGCTCGGACGACATCACCCGCGATCCCCGCTACGGCCGCAACCGGCCGCATCACGGCATGCCGAAGGGCCATCTTCCGGTCCGCAGCTATCTCGCGGTTCCGGTCATCTCGCGCTCCGGCGAGGTCATCGGCGGGCTGCTGTTCGGCCATCCCGAGCCGGGCCGCTTCTCGGACCATCACGAGCGCCTGATGGAAGGCATCGCCGGCCAGGCCGCCATCGCGGTGGACAATGCCCGGCTCTACCAGGCCGCGCAGCGCGAGATCGAGGTGCGGCGGAAGGCCGAACAGGACCTGCGCCGCACCCAGGCCGACCTGGAGGACGCGCAGGAGCGGGTCGAACTGGCGCTCGCTGCCGGCGCCATCGTCGGCACCTGGGTGCTGCACATTCCCACCGGCCGGATGACCACCGACGAGCGCTTCGCCCGGACCTTCGGACTCGATCCCGAGCGCTGCCATTCCGGCTACGACGTGGCGGAGGCGATCGCCGCGGTGCATCCCGACGACCGCGACCGGGCGCATGCGGTGATCGCCGAGGCGTCACGCCGCGGCGGCGAGTTCCGCGCCGAGTACCGGGTGCGGCAGCGCGACGGCAGCTATCGCTGGATCGAGGCCAGCGGGCGGTGCGACCTCGACGCCGAGGGCCACGCCATCCGCTTTCCCGGCGTGCTCATCGACATCGAGCAGCGCCGCCGGATCGAGATCGACCTGCGCCGCCGCGAGGCCGACCTGGCGCTGCTGCTCGACGCCACCGCGGACGGCTTCTACGCCGTCGACCCGGAGGGCCGGACCACGCGCTGCAACGCGGCCTTCCTGCGCATGCTGGGCTTCGAGCGCGAGGAGGACGTGGTCGGCAAGCAGCTGCACGAGATCATCCACCATTCCCATGCCGACGGCTCGCATTACCCGCGCGCCCAGTGCCCGATCTACCGGGTCGCGGCGACCGGCGAGATGGCGCATGTCGACGACGAGGTGTTCTTCCGCACCGACGGCAGCGTCTTTCCGGTGGAGTACTGGGTCCGCCCGGTGATCTGGCAGGGCGAGCTGCAAGGCGCGGTCTGCACCATCGTCGACATCAGCGAACGCAAGCGCGCCGAGGAGGCGCGGCAATTGCTGCTGCGCGAGCTGAACCACCGGGTGAAGAACCTCTTCTCGATCACCTCGGGGATGATCCAGATGACCGCGCGCAGCGCCTCCTCGGTGGAGGGCATGGCGGCGGCGCTCAGCGGCCGGCTGATGTCGCTCGCCCGGGCGCATGAACTGATCACCTCGAGCCTGACGGCGCGCGCCGACCACGTGGCGCCGAGCCGACTCGACGCGCTGATCGCCACGGTGATGGAGCCGCATGTGGAGGGGCGCGACGCGGCCTTCCGGCAGTCCGGCCCGGAGGTCGAGATCGGCCCCTCGGCGGCCACCAGCTTCGCGTTGATCCTGCACGAGCTGGCCACCAACGCGGCGAAATACGGCGCGCTCTCGGTGGCCGAGGGCCGGGTCGAGGTCGCCTGGGACTGGCACGACGACACCCTGCAGATGACGTGGCGGGAAAGCGCCGGGCCGGCGATTGCCGGACCGCCGCAGCGCGACGGCTTCGGCAGCCAGCTGGCGCGGCTCAGCGCCTCGGGCCAGCTCGGCGGGAGCATCGTCTACGACTGGCGGCCCGACGGGGTGGAGATCCGCCTCGCGGCGGCGCGCGGGCGTCTGGCATCGTGACTATGGCGTCCGCGAGCTCCGAGGACCCGCTCCGCGGCGCGCGGGTGCTGGTGGTGGAAGACGAGCCCTTCATCGCGCTCGACATCGCCTGGGGCGTCGAACGCGCCGGCGGCATCGTCCTGGGTCCCGCCCCGACCGTGGCCGAGGCGCTGCGCCTGATCGCCGAGACCCGCCCGGACGGCGCCATCGTCGATGCCGACCTGCCGGACGGCACCATCGCCCCGGTGCTGGCGGTGCTGCGTCCCGCCATCCCGGTCATCGTCCATACCGGGGTCGGGCTGCCCGAGCCGCTGCGGCGCGCCCATCCCGACCTCGCGGTCTACAGCAAGCCCACGCCCCCGGCGATCCTCGCCCGGCGCCTGGCGCACAGCGTCGGCCCGGCGATCTGACCGCGCCGGGCGGCGGCGGGCGCCGCCGGCGGATCAGCCGATGCGGCCGCCCCGCCCCGTGCGCGGGCCGGCCTGCCCGGCGGTTTCGCGGATCAGCAGGGCGATGCCCTCCGCCTGGGCCTGCCGGGCGCGCATCAGGTGCTGCTGAAGGGCGCGCAGGCGGACCCGCGACATCGGGGCATTCGGGCCTATCCCGGTCTCGCCGGCGCCGATATTGCAGAACTCGGCTTCGGCGGCATCGAGCGCGGCGAGCGTTTCGGTGGCCAGATTCAGAAGGTGGCACGAAGCTTTTGCGGGCATCGGTGATACTCCCTGTGAGATCCCAGACGTATTACGTGACGTCACTCCGTCACATCCCACGGTAGAAAACTTTCTGTTTCCGCTAACGCAACCAATGCCGGGCCCTGCGCCGGGGTTCGGATCGCGCGCGCCGCCGGATTGCGACAAAAGTCGCACACCGGATTCGGAAACGCATTGTTCCGGGTTCGTGAACACCGAAATCCTTGATGAGCAAGACTTTGCGATTCTTGGCGATTTGCCGCTCGTATTTGGAATTCCGAATGCATGGACATTTGGCGGCGACCCGGCATTGCGGCGCCTTTGCTGGATAATTCGATAGCGGAATTACCCTCAAAGTTGTTTCGGGGATGACCCGGCCCGCATTTCAGGGCCGGGGCTCCCGGCAATTTGGAGGATGTGACACGTGATTGATGGAAATCGTTCTGCCAACGCCAAGGCCTTCATGCACATGACCGTCGCGACGCTCGCGCTCGCGGCGCTCGTCTCCCCCGCGCCGGTCGGCGCCCAGGGCATCAGCACCGATGGCAGCCCGTCGGTCAGCGCCGATGCCAATGTCGGCGGCGTTGCGAGCGCCGAGGCCGACGCCCTCGGCGGGGGCAACATCGCCGATGCCCAGGTGGATGCGCTGGGCGGCGCCGGAGCGGGCGGCGCCACCGCCGAGGGCTGCGTGGGCAGCTGCGGCGGGTCGACCGGCGGCTCCGCCGGATCGGGCTCCGGCGTCTCGGCCAATGTGGACGCGTCCGTCGGCGGATCCGGCACCGGGGCCGGCGTCTCGGTCTCGGGCGGCGGCACCGGGGCGACCGGGTCGGTGTCGGTCGGCGGCAGCGGTTCGGGCGGCGGCTCGGGCAGCGGCGTCGGCGCCACCGGATCGGCAAGCGTCGGGACCGGCGGCACCTCCGGGACCGGCGCGACCGGGTCGGTCGGCGGCACGGTCGGCGCCGGCGGCGGCACCGCGGGCGGGACCAGCGGCGGCACCACCACCGCCGGCGGCAACACCGCGACCACCGGCGGCAGCGGCGCCGGCACCGCGTCCTCCGGCGGCGCCACCGCCTTCGCGGGCGGGGCCAGCGGCGGCGGCATCGGCAGCGCCGCCGAGGCGGCCGGCACCGTCACCCGCGGCGCCACGCCGACCCTTCCCGCCGTGCAGCCCGGGCCCTATCGCTGCGCCAGCGGCGGCAACACCGCGGCCTATGACGGCTTCCCGGTGGTCGATGCCCGCGGCGAGCTGGTGGGCACCGCCCACAGCGTCACCCTGGGCGGCAACAATGCGGTCGAGACGTTGCGGCTGATGTCGGTCTCGGGCAGCTGCATGGCGCTGCGCGGCGGCGGCGTGGTGGCGCGCGGCCAGGCCCTGCAGCTGACCTTCGGGGCCGAGCAGCTCGGGCGCTGACCCCGCCGGTCCGTCGAACCGGGGCGCGGGCGTGGCCCGCCCGCGCCCGCACCACGAGACGCCGATCATTCCCACCGCGCGCGGCACACGCGGGCGAAATTCGCATCCCTGTTGACCTGGAATTGGGCCCCCGGACGCCGCATCGCGATGCCGGGTTTCTGGCGCCGAACTTGGGAGACAAGGCGATGCCCGGCGCGGGCCGGTGCGGTCCTGGTGGGTCGTGACGGACTCGAACCGCCGACATTCTCGGTGTAAACGAGACGCTCTACCAACTGAGCTAACGACCCCCGGGGCTCCGGCTTTAGCCCGGCCCGAAACGGGCTGCAAGTCCCGCCGGACCGGGGGGAGGACAGGCCCGCCGGGGCGGGCCTGCGCGCGGGTCAGGGTCCGTAGACCACGTTGGGCAGCCAGGTGATGATCTGTGGGAACACCATGCAGAGCGCCAGCCCCACCACCTGCAGCGCCAGGAACGGCAGCGCCGAGCGGAAGATGTCGCCCATGGGGATCTCCGGCGGCGCCACCCCGCGCAGGTAGAACAGCGCGTAGCCGAAGGGCGGCGACAGGAAGCTCATCTGCATGTTGACGAGGTAGAGCACGCCGAACCACAGCACCAGGTCGCCCGGATCGTCGAGCCCGAAGGCCGCGGCGCCCAGCGCCTTCACGATCGGCACGAAGATCGGCACGCAGAGCAGCAGGATGCCCACCCAGTCGAGGAACATCCCCAGCGCCACCAGCAGGATCTGCATCAGGATCAGGATGCCCCAGGGCCCGAGGCCGGTGGCGGCCAGGCTCTCCTGCACGAATTGCTGCCCGCCCTCGAGCACGTAGAGCCCGACGAAGATCGTCGCGCCGAACATGATCCAGATCACCATGGCCGAGGCCTTGAGCGTGGTCAGGCAGGCTTCGCGCACCGTCGGCCAGTCGAGCTTGCGGTGGATGGCAGCGACGATGAAGGCGCCGAAGGTGCCGATGCCGGCGGCCTCCACCGGGGTCGCGACGCCCGAGAAGATCACCCCGAGCACCACCACGATGAGCGCGATCGGCGCCGCCATCTTGGAGACCAGCGCCACCTTCTCGCGGGTCGAGATGCGCTCGGCCACCGGGATCGGCGGGCCGAGCTGCGGGTTCAGGTAGGAGCGGCCGACGACGTAGAGGATGTACATCCCCGACAGGAGAAGCCCCGGGATCACCGCGCCGATGAACAGCTCGCCCACCGATTGCTCGGCCACCACGGCGTAGATGATGGCGAGGATCGAGGGCGGGATCAGGATTCCCAGCGTGCCGCCGGCCATGATCGAGCCCATGGCAATCTTGGGGTCGTAGTCGCGCGCCAGCATCGCCGGCAGCGCAATGATCCCCATCGTCACCACCGCCGCGCCGATCACGCCCACCATGGCGGCGAGCACCGTGGAGGCGAGGATGGTGGCGGCGGCGAGCCCGCCCTTCAGCCCGCCCAGCACCTTGTAGATGACGTCGAACATGTCGTTGATGATGCCCGCCCTCTCGAGCATCGCCGCCATGAAAATGAACAGCGGGATGGCCGAGAGCTGGTAGTTCGTCATCAAGGGGAAGATGCGGCTCGGCACGATGTTCAGCGCCTGCGCGTCGCCCAGCAGGAACAGGAAGACGCAGGCCAGACCGCCGGTCACGAAGGCCAGGGGCAGCCCGGCCATCAGCAGCGCCAGAAGGCTGCCGAACATGATCAGCGTGAGCCAGCCGATTTCGATTTCCAAACCCATCCGGTCAGGCCTCCTGAAGCGTGCGGATGTCCTTGAGGAGCTTCGACACTCCCTGCAGGACGAGAAGAAGCGCGCCGATCACCATGACCCATTTCATCGGCCAGAGCGGCACTTCCCATTCGTTGAAGCTGATTTCCCCCCAGCGCACGTTGGAGTTCGACCATTGGTCCCAGGACCAGTTGGCGAGCATCTCGGTGGTGGGGATGTCGCCGCGCGCCCATTGCGACAGCAGGCCGTTGCCGGTCGGAACGGCGAGCGCGTCCATGGCGAAGATCCAGCTGGTGACCAGCAGCGTGCCGGCGAAGATGAAGAAGAAGATCGAGGTCAGGATGTCGACCCAGGCCTTCCGCTCGCGGGTCAGCGGGGCGTAGAAGATGTCGACCCGCACGTGCTGCTCGGTGAGCATCGCGTAGGCGCCGGCGATCAGGTACTGCATGCCGAACATCAGGTACATGGATTCATGCGCCCAGTTCGTCGGCGTGTTGAAGACGTAGCGCGAGATCACCTCGAAGTAGTAGACGAAGACCGCGATCACCGCCCAGTAGGCGACGAATTCGCCGGCGAAGAGACAGAGCCGGTCGATCCAGTTCTCGGCATAGGATTCGTCGGGCCGGGTCTCGGTGACGCCGGCCTCCTCAAGCCGCTTGGCGGCCTCGCTCTCCTCCTCGGGGCGCAGGTGGCGGTTGGCGTTGCGCACCAGACGCTTCATCAGCACCGCGTCGATCAGGATCATGATCAGCAGCAGGAAGAAGGCGTAGCGCGCTACGTCGTTCCAGTAGGCGCGGTCGGCGCGGGCGGCGGCCAGCGTCGGTTCGAGCTGGGTGACCGTGGCCTGGGCCTCGCGGACCCGCTCTTCGCCGCGCCGGATGGTGGTCTCGGCGCGGCTGAGCCGGCGCTCCGCGGCCTTCTGGGCGAAGGATCCCTCCTCGGCCTCGGCCAGCTCGTTGCGGTAGCGCTCGATCTCGGCCTGGGCCTCCTCGACCCGCGGCCCCTCGCGGTCGAGCGTGCGCTGTGCCACCCGGACCTGGTTGGCGTAGTCCGACACCACCGACCGCGCCTCCTGCCCCGCCCCGTTAGCGTAGAGGATGACGAGGAAGATCGGGATGAAGACGAAGCCCCAGAGGTTCTTCAGGTAGAAGCGGTGCAGGCCCAGCATGCCGCCGGTGACGAGGATCATGTAGCCGAGCGCCATGGAATAGCGGTTTTCGCCGGTGCGCGGGCGGCGCGCCAGCGCCATCGCGATCAGCGGGAAGACGATCAGGCCCACCCAGTAGAGCCAGTGCGGCAATGTGTAACTTACGTCGGGCATGTCACGGGTCCGGTTCTGACAGGCGCCGCCCGGGCGCGGACGGCGCAAGCCGCCCGGACGGGCTCCGGGCGGCTCGGTTTCGCGGAACGCCCCTGTCCGGGGCCATGGATCAGAGCTTGAGTTCCAGCCCCTCGGTCAGCGCCGGGTCGACATAGCCGAGCGAACCGGACTGCATGTAGTCGAGCTGGATCTTGAAGACCCGCGCGGCGTTGGGGTCGCGGTTGGCGTAGTCGAACCAGATCGGCACCGCCACCTCGGTCATCAGCTCGACATCGTCCTGGCTGAGGCGGGTGACCTCGGTGCCGTCCTCCTCGAATTTCTGCCAGGCCTCCTGGTCGGCCTTCTGGATCGCCGCGTGGTGCATGTCGGAATAGACATGCGTCTCCATCTCCACGAACTGCTTCATCTGGTCGCTGAGCGCGTTCCAGGCGTTCATGCCGACGGTGATGTCCATGAGGTCGACCGGCTGGTAGAGCGACATGAAGCCCGGCGGGCCCATGACGATGTAGTCGGTGACCTGGCTGAAGCCCAACGCGTAGTTCACCGCCGGGCCCACGTAATCGGCCACGTCGATGGTGCCCTTCTCGAGCGCCGGGAAGATCTCCGAGCCCGGCAGAACCGTGGTCTCGGCGCCGATCTCGGAGAACACGTCGGCCACCATGCCGCCCGGCAGACGCATCTTGCGGCCGGCGAAATCGTCGATCGAGCGGATCGGCACCTTGGAGTGGATGATGTTCGGGCCGTGGTGCACCGGGCCCACGAAATGCATGCCCTGTGCCGCGAACAGCTCGCGCGCGATCTCCAGCCCGCCGAGGCCGTAATAGAACACGTCCCATTCATGCGGGTTGCGCAGGCCCAGCGGATAGGACGTCAGGAAGGTCGCCGCCGGAACGATGCCCTGGCCGTAGATGGTGAACGGGTTGATGGCGTCGAGCACGCCGTTCTTCACCGCGTCGTAGAGCTGGAAGTCGCCCACCACGTCGTTGGCGCCGAAGGGCGTGAAGGTCAGCTCGCCGCCGGACTTCTCCTGGATCGAGGCGCACCAATCCTTGAAGATCTGCAACCCGGCGCCGCCCGGCCAGGAGGTCTGGATCTTCCAGGTGGTGCCGTTGGCCTGCGCGCCGGCGATGTGCGGGGCGGCGAGGCTTGCAGCCCCCACCCCCGCCAGCGTGCGCAGCGCGTGTCTGCGGGTCGTGCGTGTCATGATCTCTCCTCCCCAGGATCGGTCTTGGTTATCTGGCCCCGGCCCGATCGCAAGCGCGCGCCGGCGCATCGCCATGCAACGCGGTATGCCGGGCGGGGTCAAGCGTCGCCTGCCGCAGCGTTCCCCGATGCAGCGGCACGGTCGCAGGCCCGTCACAGCGCCGCGGCGCGCCCGGAGAGGGGGGCGCGCGCCGGCCTGCCGCGGCGCGTCCGGCAACGCGGCGTTAATCCGCATGGCCTAGCTCTGGCCCCACCCGGTTCAGTCAGAAGCGCCCGATGTCCGTCACCTCCCCCCTTGCCGCCCTGCCCGCTCCTGCCGCCGCTGCCGGCCGCGCCCGGCTTTCCCGCCGGGACAAGGCTGCGATCGTCGTGCAGTTCATCGTCAACGAAGGCGCCGAGGTGCCGCTGGCATCGCTGCCCGACCCGCTGCAGGAGCGCCTGACCCAGGCGCTGGGCGGGCTGCGCTATGTCGACCGCAGCACCCTCGACGCGGTCCTCACCGAGTTCAGCGAGGAGCTGGCCGAGATCGGGCTGCGCTTTCCCGACGGCGTGGCGGGCGCGCTCGACATGCTGGACGGCCGGCTGGCGGCGCAGACCGCGCGGCGCCTGCGCAAGGCCGCCGGCGTGCGCCAGGCCGGCGATCCCTGGCAGCGCATCGGCGCCCAGAGCGTGGAGCGGCTGCTGCAATTCGTCGATGCCGAAAGCTGCGAGATCAGCGCCGTCATCCTGTCGAAGATCGAGGTCGCGAAGGCCGCGCAGATCCTCGAACGCCTGCCGGGACCGCAGGCGCGGCGCATCACCTTCGCGGTGTCGCGCACCGCCGGCATCACCCCCGACGCGGTGGACCGGATCGGGCTGAGCCTCTCGGCGCAGCTCGACGCCGATCCCGACCGGGCCTTCGCCGCCGCCCCGGTGGAGCGGATCGGCGCCATCCTGAACCAGTCGCCCGATGCCCTGCGCGACGACGTGCTGAGCGGCCTTGCGGAAAGCGATGCCGGCTTTGCCACGCTGGTGCGGAGGGCGATCTTCACCTTCGCCAACATTCCCGAGCGCCTCGCCCCGGAGGACGTGCCGCGGGTGATCCGGGAGGTCAACAACGGCACGATGGTCACCGCGCTGGCCGGCGCCGCCGGCGGCGAACTGGCACCGGTGGCCGAGTTTCTCCTGTCGGGCCTCTCCAAGCGCGCCGCCGCCGCCCTGTCCGAGGAGGTGGCGGAACGGGCCATGCCCGCGACCAAGGAGGCGGAGGCGGCGCAGCGCGCGGTGGTCTCGGCGATCCGCGACATCGCCGGCCGCGGCGAGATCGTGCTGCTCACGATGGAGGATCAGGAGTGACCCGGCGGCAGGGCGGAGGCCGCAAGGACTCCGCCGCAGCGCCGCATTCGCACCGCATTTGAAGGCGACACGGGCGCCGGCAACGGTGCGGCCCGGGCTGCACCGATCTCCACAGCCTAGTCCTGAAAGACCACTGTCGGGCCGCCCTCGGGCGGCCCCTTTTTCGTCCGCCGCACGCCGCGGGCGGGGGCGCGGCCGGCCGCGTCGCGGCGCGCCGGCGCTATCTGAGCGGCGCGTAGCTGCGGTCCGGGCGGAAGGCCGCGAGCGCCGGGTCGGCGGGCCGTCCTTCGACCATTTCGGTCACCAGCCGCCCGGTGATGCCGGCCAGGGTGAGGCCCAGATGCTGGTGGCCGAAGGCGTGCAGGATGCGGTCGGAGACCGGGCTCGGCCCGATCACCGGCAGCGAATCCGGCATCGTCGGGCGGAAGCCCAGCCAGGACGCGTCGGGCGCCGGCAGATCGCGGAACATCTCGCCGCCGCGCCGCGCCAGATAGGCCAGGCGCTCGCGGTTGGGCGGGGCGCCCAGCGCGGCGATCTCGACGGTGCCGGCGAGCCGCAGCCCCTGCGCCATCGGCACCGCGTAGAAGCCGCCCTCGGCCCAGCCCACCGGGCGGTTCAGACGCGCCCCCGACCCCGCGAAGCGCAGGTGGTAGCCGCGTTCGGTCCCGAGCGGCAGCCGCTCCGCCCCGGAGCCCGCGATGCGGCCGGAGAACGCCCCGGCCGCGATCACCGCACGGCCCGCCGCGAGGCTCCGGGTCTCGCAGCGCACCGTGACGCCGCGCGGCTCCGGGTGCAAGGACAGCACGCGCTCGGCCAGGGTCCGGCCGCCCAGGTCGGCGAAGCGGGCATGCAGGCGCCGCACCAGCGCCTCGGGGTCGCGGATGTGACGGGCCTCGGGGAAGAACGCCGCCGCGGCCACCGGCAGGTCGAGGCCGGGTTCGAGCGCTTGCGCCTCGGCTGCGCTGAGATGCTCCACCGCCACGCCGAGCCGGCGGCGCAGGTCGAGCCCGCCGCGGGCGGCCTCGGCGCCGCGCCGGCTCGACCAGACCGTCAGCTGGCCGCCCGCCACCACGAGGTCCCCGGCCCCGGCCTCGCGGATCAGGGGGTCGAGCCCGTCATCGGCGCGCGACAGCAGCCGCGCCAGATGGCCGGCGATGGCGCGGGAGCGCGCGCTCCGGCAATTGGCCAGGAAGGACAGCATCCAGCGCGGATGCGTCAGGGCATGCGGCCAGGCCACCGACAGCGCGCTGTCCCGCGCGAAGAGTAGCCGCGGCAGCGCCGCCAGCACCGCCGGGTCGTTCACCGGCAGGCAGGCATAGGTGGCCAGCGTGCAGGCATTGCCGGAACTGGTGCCCGAGCCCGGCGGCGCAGGATCGACGAGCAGCACGTCATGGCCCCGCATCCGGGCCCAGAGCGCGGTGCAGGTGCCGACGATCCCGGCCCCTGCGATGACGATATCGGCGTCCATTCCCTGCCCGTCTCCCTGCCGCTCCGGCCCCCTGCGGCCGCCGCCCGGCCATGCGACCGGTGATAGCGTCCCGGGGGGCGCTACGGAAGCGCCGGCGCGGGCTAGGGCAGAACCAGCATCAGCGCCGCGCTCATGGTGAAGAACGACACCACCGTCATGGCGAACATGGCCGCGGCGGCGCCCTGCTCCTCGCCGAAGCGCTGCGCCAGGATCGGGTAGATCCCCATCACCGGCATGGCCGCCATGATCACCGCCGCCGCCCGCAGCCCGGCATCTTCGACCCCCCATCCGATGGCCGAGAGCAGGCCGAGCGCGAGGAGGACGGCGAGGGGATGCAGGACGAGTTTGCCGACGATCACCGCGACCACCGTGGCATCGAAACTGCGCAGCGGCAGGCCCGCCAGCGTGCCGCCGATGACGGCCAGCGACAAGGCCGCGCTCGCCGCGGCGAGGATCTCCACCGGGCGGGTGATCACCGTCGGCAGGGTCAGGCCCCCGACCGACACCGCCATGCCGCAGATCAGGGCGATCACGATCGGGCTGCGCAGCAGCCGCCCGGCGATCCGCAGCGCCGCCGCTCCCGGCGCGCCGTCGCCCTGGCGGGATTTCTCGGCCAGCGCCAGGACCAGCGGGATCATCACGAGGTTCTCGACGATCATGTTCATGGCCAGCGCGGGCGAGGCCACCGAGGGCAGCGCCATCAGCAGGACCGGATAGCCGATGAAGCCGCTGTTGGCGCAGGACATGCCCATGGCGTGAAAGGTGCTGGCGGCCGGGGCGTGCCCGGCGATGCGGCGCGCCCAGAGATAGCCGGCGGCGAACACGGCCAGCGAGCCGCAGAGCACCGCCGACAGGTAGCCGACATTCGAGATCTCGGCGATCGGGCGGGAGGAGACCGCCCTGAAGACCAGCGCCGGCAGCGCGATGCTGACGACGAACTTGCCCAGCGTGCGCATCTCGTCCGCGCTGAAGAACCGGCAGGCGACCGAGGCATAGCCGATGCCGATCAGAACGAAGATCACGGCGGTGATGGACAAAATGTCGAGCAAGCGATCCTGCCTGTCTGGAACGACCCGGGTGACGTCGGGGCCGGCACGTATTTCGGCCGCCTTAGCCCCGGGACCGGACCGACCACAAGGCGGTTCTCGGCGCGCGCGGGGACGCCGCATCGAGAGGTAGCGCACATAGTCGCGCTGATCCCGGTTCTCGGCGCGCGCGGGGACGCCGCCCGCCGGCCGGGGGCCCGGCCCTGCGGTGCGGGCGGCGCGGACGCATCCCACACCGGCGCCGGGGCGTCTGTCGGCGCGCCGCCGCGCCGGGGCTCTTGGCCGCCGCCGGGCCGGACCCCCGCGGCGGTCGCGTCATCCCGCCTTGCCGCCTCTGCCGCGGGCGAACCGGTCCAAGGGACCTGCGGCAGCGGCACGGCACCGCGAGCGCGGGCCGCGCCGCGCCGCGATGCCCCGCCGGAACCGCCGGAACCGGGCCGCGGCCGCGCCGCTTGAGCCGCCCGGGATGCAGCCTATCCTTCGCCGACAGGCCATCGACGGGAGACCTGCATGCGGATTCTGTTCACCGGCGGCGCGGGCAAGGCCGGGCGCCACGTCATCCCCTACCTGCGCGAGCGCGGCCACCGGGTGGTCAATGCCGACCGGGTCCCGCTCGACGTGCCGGGGGTCGACAATCTCCGCCTCGAGCTGACCGACAGCGGCCAGGTCTTCAACGCGCTGAGCGCGCTGGCCGGGCTCGACGAGCTCGACCTGCGCGCGGTGCCCCGCTACGACGCCGTGGTGCATTTCGCGGCGCTGGCGCGGATCCTGATCGAGCCCGACAGCGAGACCTACCGCGTCAACGTGATGTCGACCTACAACATCCTCGAAGCCGCGGCGAAGCTGGGCATTCCCAAGGTGATCTTCGCCTCGTCCGAGACCACCTACGGCATCTGCTTCGCTCATGGCGAGGTGCGGCCGCACTACCTGCCGGTGGACGAGGACCATCCCACCGTGCCGCAGGACAGCTATGCCCTGTCGAAGGTCGCCAACGAGGTCACCGCGCGCGGCTTCCAGGCCCGCACCGGCGCCGACATCTACGGCCTGAGGATCAACAACGTCATCGAACCCCATGAATACGCACGGGATTTCCCGGCCTATCTCGCGGATCCGGCGCTGCGGCGGCGCAACATCTTCGGCTATATCGACGCCCGCGACCTCGGCCAGATGGTCGAGCGCTGCCTGCGCACGGACGGGCTGGGCTACCAGGTCTTCAACGTCGCCAATGCCAACCTGTCGGTGGGCCTGTCCAACGCCGAGCTGCGGCGGCGCTTCTACCCGGACGTGCCGGTGCGGCGCGAGATGGGCGAGACCGAGACCTTCTACGCCATCGACAAGGCGCGCGAGATGCTGGGCTTCGTCCCCGAGCATGACTGGCGCAACGAACTCTAGCCCGCGCCGGCGCTGCCGGGCGGGCGCGGCAGGCCGCCCGCGAGGGGGCGGCGGGCCCGCCCCGGGGGGCTGTCCTTCCCGGGACGCGGCGCATAGTCTTGCGCCCGGGACATGACGAGAAACGGACACGAGAACATGGTCGTCGATCCTGGCGCGCATCTCGCCGGCAAACGGGGCATCCAGTCTGTCGAGGTCGGCTGGGCGCTGATCGAGGTCCTGGAGCGGGCCTGCCGGGCGCTGCCGCTCAAGCAGCTGGCCGAGGAGGCCGGCATGCCAGCCAGCCGGGCGCATCTCTACATGGTGAGCTTCCAGCGCCTGGGCCTGGTGCGCCAGGACGGCCGCAACGGGCGTTACGGACTGGGACCGGCGGCGTTGCGGCTGGGCGCCGCGGCGATCAGCCAGTTCGACGTGGTCGATGCCGCCATGCCGGTGCTGGAGCGCCTGTCGCAGGATCATGCGCAGGCCTTCACCCTGTCGATCTGGGGCAATCGCGGGCCGACGATCATCTACAAGCTCGACGGCCGCGACCGCAGCCCCTTCGCGATCAAGGTCGGATCGGTGCTGCCGCTGCTGACCACGGCGACCGGGCGGACCTTCCTCGCCCATCTGCCGCGGAGCGAGTGGACCGAGATCGCGGCCTATGAGGAGAAGCTGTCGCCCGGCGCCCTGGCCGAGGCCGAGGCCCGCGTCGAGGCGATCCGCCGCGCCGGGCTGGCGATGACCGAGGGCCGGCTGCAGGCCGGCTTCTACGGCATTTCGGCGCCGGTCTTCAGCGTCGACGGGCGCATCCAGGCGACGTTGACCGCCGTCGGATCGGTGGCGCTCGGCGAGCCGTCGCAGAACCGCCGCCTGCAGGACGCGCTGCGCGCCGCGGCCGGCGAGATCAGCCGGCAGAGCGGCGCGGCCCTGCCCGACTAGCCCCCCGCCCGCTCAGTCCGCGCGGCCCGCGGCGAGGCGCAGCACCCCGGCGGCGTCCGCGGCGCCGTCGCCGCTCCAGGCCACGAAGTGGTCGGGACGCACGAGGATCAGCGGTGCCGCGTAATCCCCGGCCGCGCCGTCGCGCGCCAGGGGCACGATGTCGAGCGGCAGCCCGAGATCGCGCGCCGCCGCGTCGAACGCCTCCGCCGCCTCGGCCGCATCGAGGGCCAGCAGGGTGAAGCCGCTGCCCAGCCGGTCGAAGGTGGTGCCGCCCTCCGGCAGCGGCCGCGGCGCCAGGTGATAGCCGGGACGCGCCGCGAAACTGTGCTCGGCCACCGCGTCGGCGGCGCCGGGGGGGGGGGGGGGGGGGGGGGGCCCGCGACGACCGGCGAGCCGCGGTAGTTCGGCTGGTAGGACCCCACCTCCGAGGCGGCGCCGTTGGCGCGCTCGGACCACGCCGCCTCGAAGCCGGCGCGGTCGGTCTGCGGATCGTGGCGCGCCAGGAAGTCGCGGTCGGTGCGGATCGAGGCCTCGATGAAATCGACCGCGGTCGAGCGGAAGACCGGCCGGCGCTCGGCATCGTAGGAGGCCAGCAGGCCGGCCCCGCCCCAGCCCTGCAGCACCGCCGCCAGCTTCCAGCCGAGATTGCGCGCATCCTCGAAGCCGGTATTGATGCCGTAGCCGCCATAGGGCGGGTGGTTGTGCGCCGCGTCGCCGGCCACGAAGAGGCGGTCGTGGCCGTAATCGTCGGCGATCGCCACGCGGCAATCCCAGAGCCCGCGATGCCGCACCTCCATGTCGATCTCGGCGCCAACGGCCCGTTCCACATAGGCCTGGAAGTCGAAGCTCTCGGGATCGGTGCCCGCCGGCAGCGGCGCGTGAAAGAAGAACTCGCCCTCGAGATCGACGCGCCCGAAGAACAGCCAGTAGCCTTCCAGATCGGGATGCAGCACGTTGAAGAAGCTCTTGCCCGGATGCCGGTCGAGCAGCGCCGCGTGCAGCGCCTCGGACTGGAACACCAGCAGCACCATCACCCGGTCGTGGTCGCGCACCGTCTGCGGCAGCCCCGCCGCCCGGCGCAGCGGCGAGCGTGCGCCGTCGCAGCCCACGGCGTAATCCGCGGTGACGCGGAACTCGGCGCCGCTCTCGCGGTCGCGCGCGGTCACCGTGACGCCGTCGGCATCCTGCGCGGCGGCCTCGACCTCGACGCCGGTCCGGAGCGTCACGGCGTCGATCTCGGCGGCGCGCGCGCGCAGCACGGCCTCGGTCTCGTATTGCGGCAGCCGCTCGTTGTCGGCGGCGTAATAGGGCCGCACCAGCTCCCGCTTCAGCCAGTCGTAATGGTAGTCGCCCAGAAGCGTGCCATAGGCCGTCAGCCCGCCGATGCCGAACTCCGAGGGCACCGGGCGGGCGGCGCGCAGCTGCGCCTCGGCGCCCCAGGCCTGGAAGTGCTCCATGGTCCGCGGGGTCAGGTTCTGGCCCTTGGGAATGCGCTGCGGAGCCGGGTATTTCTCCAGCACCAGCACGTCGATGCCGCGCTGCCCAAGCTCGATGGCGAGGCCGATCCCGACCGGGCCCCCGCCCGAGATGATGACCTGCGCGTCCTTGTCCGGTGCCATGCACGGATCTCCTTGTTGGTTCGAATTCGTATCGGCGTCAGGCCCGGCCGAGCACGCGCGGCGCGAATACCAGCGCGAGGCCGAGCAGGATGGCGCCCAGGTTCACCGCCGCTCCGCCCATGCCCACGGAGACGGGCAGGATGGCGGCCAGCGCCAGCACGGCGAGCAGGCCACGCTCGACCGGGTTGAGCGGCCGCGCCAGCACGCCGTAGATCGCCCCGGTGGCGAACCATATGCCGATCACCGCCCCGGCGACCTGCCAGAGGATGTCGGCCAGCGGCGCCTGCATCACGAGGCCGGGCTCGAACACCATGACGAAGGGGATGAGATAGGCGACCCAGCCCATGCGCACGGCGGCCCAGCCGGTCGTCATGGCGTCGGCGCCGGCCATCGTCGCGGCGGTAAAGCTGGCCAGCGCCACCGGCGGGGTGATCATCGACAGCATGCCGAAATAGAGCAGGAACATGTGCGCCGCGATCGGATCGATGCCGGCGCGCACGAGCGCCGGGCCGATCAGGCTGGCCAGCAGCACGTAGACCCCGACGGTGGGCATGCCCATGCCCAGCACCACGCTGACCAGCGCCGCGACGATCAGGAGCAGGAACAGGCTGTCGGCGGCCATCGCCACCAGTTGCAGGGTCAGGGCGAAGGACAGGCCGGAGATGTTGAGCACGCCGATCACGATGCCCGCTGCGGCCGAGATCATCACGATCTCGACCATGCCGAAGCCCGCCTCGGGCAGCGCGCGGAGCAGCGCCACGGGGCCGGTGCGGTGGCCGCGATAGGGCAGGATCAACGCCAGCAGCGCCAGCGCGCCGGTCGCCGCCAGCGCCGCGATCTCGGGCCGCCAGCTGAGCCAGAACAGGCCGTAGATCAGGATCACGAAGGGCACGACATATTGCCAGCCCTCGGCGAGGACGCGCGTCAGCGGGCGGATCTCGACGTCGTCGGGCAGGACCATGTCATGGGCCGCGGCATGGGCGTCGACGTAGAAGAAGATGGCGAGGTAGTAGAGCGCCGAGGGGATCACCGCCGCCAGCACCACGGTGGCGAAGGAGATCTGCAGGAACTCCGCCATCAGGAAGGCCGCTGCGCCCATGATGGGCGGCGCCAGCTGCCCGCCGGTGGAGGCCAGCGCCTCGACCGCGGCGGCCATGTGGGGCTTGTAGCCGGCGCGTTTCATCAGCGGCAGGGTCACGCCGCCCGAGGCCGCGACATTGGCCACCGCGCTGCCCGAGACGCTGCCGAACAGGAAGGAGGAGACCACCGCGATCTTGGCGGCGCCGCCGCGGGTGCGCCCGACCAGCGCCAGCGCGAGATCGTTGAAGAAGGCCGATCCGCCCGAGGCCACCAGGACCTGGCCCAGCAGGATGAAGGCGAAGACCATGGTCGCCGTGACCATCAGCGGCAGGCCGAGCAGGCCGTTGGTGTCCATCACCACGTAGATCGCCAGCCGGTCCCAGAGGATCTGGCGCGACATGCCGAAGGGCAGCAGGTGGCCGAACAGGCCGTAGAGCACGAACAGCACGACGATGAGGGTCAGGCCCCGCCCGGTCAGCCGCCGCACCGCCTCGATGCTCAGCGCGCCGATCACCAGGCTGACCGCGATGCCCTGCCAGGGCTTGTAGACCAGTTCGTTGATCAGGTCGGGATAGGCGATCGCCACGTAGCCCGCCGCCGCGAAGCCGGCCAGCGCGAGCATCGGGTCGAGAACGGCCAGCCGCCCCGAAAAGCGCGGCGCGACGAGGAAGGCCAGACCGAGCGCGAGGGCGAGGATCGCCGCCAGATACTGCTCGGTGTAGAGGCTGAGACCGAGGCTGCGCGGCACGTCGAGCGCATAGGCGATGGCCGCCAGCGTCATCGCCGTGGCGATCAGCGTCGCGGCGGCGCCGCGCATCTGGGGAGCGGTCGGGGCATCTGGCATGGCGGCTCCAGGGGTCCGGTACGGGACGCGGCCGGCGGCCGTGGCGCCTGGCCACGCCCGCCGGAACGGGGGCGAGAGATCAGCCCTCGGGGTTCAGGACCTGCTGTGCGCCCGGGTGGTAGGGCACGCCCACGTCGACATACATCGCCTCGGGATCCATGTCGGCGAAAGGGGCGAAGGATTCGACCAGCTTGTCCTTGTTGTCGCGCAGCGCGGTGACGACGGCGGCGACCGTCTCCTCGGGGACATGCGCGCCGACCACCAGCATGTAATCGTAGGCCATCACCGGCATCTCGGCATCGACCCCGGTCAGGCCCTCGCGCGGCGCGATGGTGTCGACATAGGCCTGCGGCACGACCTCCTGCAGCGCCGCCTCGGCCTCCGCCGTGTCGGGCAGCGGCAGCCAGTGCAGGCCGCCCACCGCGGCGTCGACCTCGGTCACCTTGCCCGACCCGACGGCGAAGAAGGCGCCGTCGGCGCGGCCGCTGACGAAATCGTCGGCGCCGCGGATGACGTTCGGCACCATGTTCTGCTCGATGTCCTCGGGGGTGAGCCCGCCGGCGGCGAGGATCGCGGTGACGATGCGGTTGATGGTGAGCTGGCTGGTGAAGCCATAGGTCACGCTCTTGCCGGCCAGATCCGCGACGCTGTCGATGCCGCTGTCGTCGCGCGCGAAGATGCCGACGCGGAACGGATAGAGCCGGGCCGCCGGGGCGATGTTCTCGAGCGCCCGGCCGTCGAAATCGCCGGTGCCGTTGACCGCGTCGTTGACCTCGATGGCATTGGCGATGCCGAGATCGAGCTCGCCCATGTCGATGAGCGGCAGGTAGGCGCTGGTGCCGGCGCTGGGCTGGACGAGCGCGTTGATGCCCTCATCGGCCAGCACCCGCGCGATGGCCGAGCCGATCGAATAGCCGCTGGTGCCCTGGCCCATCGTGCCGATGCCCAGCTGCTGCGCCTGCGCCGCCGGCGCCAGCGTGACGAGGGCCGCAACGGCGGCGATCGTGGTCTTGAACGTCATTGTTTTCCTCCCTTTGGAAAGTCTCCGAAGTCTCCTGCGCGCGGCGCCGCCCCGGGCTGCCCCGGGCCTGGCCGGGCGCGTCCCGGCCGCGCCGGCCGCGCGCGCCTTAGGCCGGTTCCGCGACCCTGGTCGCGTCGTAGTCGAAGAGCCAGTCGTAGCGCCTGCGCACCGCGTCGGGGGCCCATTGCGCGGCAACGTAGCGCCGCGCGCTCTCGGGTCGCGCCAGATCCGGGTTGTGGAAGCGGCCGGTATTGCCGGAGGAGCCGGCGATGACCGCGTCGGTGCGCGGCTTGCGCAGCGCCGCGTAGCGCTCCAGCGCGGCGGTTACCCCGGACGCGTCCTGCGCCGGCGCGCCGGCGACCCGGGCCAGGCACGCCGCCAGCACGATGCCGTCCTCGATCGCCATGCCCGCGCCCTGGGCCAGGAATGGCAGGGTGGCGTGGCAGGCATCGCCCAGCATGGCACAGCGCCCGTGGACCCAGGCCTCCACCGGGTCGCGCTCCACCAGCGCCCAGCGGTAGGGAATGTCGATGGCCGCCACGATGTCCTGCACCAGGGGGTGCCAGCCCTCGAAATCAGCGGCGCAGTCGCTGCGCGCCCCGGCCTCGGACCAGCTTTCGCCGGTCCATTCGGCGTTTTCCACTACGCCGACGAAATTCATCAGCGCGCCACCGCGCACCGGATAGGTGATGACATGCGCCCCGGGGCCGACCCAGTTGGTCCCGACCGGGCGGCGCAGCTCCGCCGGCAGCCGCTCCGTCGCGGCCAGACCGCGCCAGGCCATAAGACCGGTGAAGCGCGCCCGCGGCGCCGCGGAGAAGGCGTCGCGCAGCCGCGAATGCACGCCGTCGGCGGCGATCACCACGTCGCCGGTGACCGTGCCCTCGGCCAGGTGCAGCGTCGCGGAGGCTGCGTTCTGGCTGACATCCAGCGCCGGCGCGCCGAGGCGCAGCGCCCCCGGGGCCAGACGCTCGAGCTCGTCCACCAGCACGCCGTGCAGGTCGCCGCGGTGCACCATCCAGTACGGCGCGCCGAAGCGCTGCCGGCAATCCTCGCCAAGATCGAAGAGCGGCCAGGCCTCGCCGGTGTTCCACAGCCGCACTTCCTTGCCCGCGGCCTCGCTGACCAGCGGCCGCAGCGCCTCCTCGAGCCCGAGGACGCGCAGCACCCGCGTCGCATTCGGCCCGAGCTGGATGCCCGCGCCGATCGGGGCGAATGCGGCGGCGCGCTCGCAGAGCACGACATCGATCTGCCGCCGTGCCAGTGCGATGGCCGCGGTGAGACCGCCGAGACCGGCGCCGGCAATGACTACGCGCACGCTGCTCCTCCCCCCATAGACATTCTACCCTGTAGAATTTGGTTTGCTAATTGTCAATGATGCCGGGGCCGGCGGGGCCCCCGCCCTCCGCCGCGGCCCAATCCGCGCCCCAATCGTCTCGGAGCATCTTAGGCATGCCACGCCGACCCCTCTTGAGCTGCGCTACACGTTGGCCGGCAGTATGTGGCGCAGCCCCGGCGGACCCGCCGCGCACGGGTCGCCCCCCTGTCCCGCCGGGCCCGGGGCGCGCCGCGCGTCACTCGACCATGCGCGGCACCGGCGCGAAGACGCTGAGCTTGAGCCAGTCCGCCAGCTGCCGGGTCAGGCGGGGGGTCGAGTCGATCTGCACCGCGCCGCTGGCGATCTCGTCGGACAGTTTCGACAGGCCCATCCAGACCGCGGTCATCGCCCGCAGGTCGGCGGTCACCAGGATGTCCACGTCGTAGCCCGGATCGAACTTGCACAGATCGGTGCCGTGCGGATCGACCACCAGCCACCAGTCGCGCAGCTGTTCGGCCAATTCGGGATACAGAAACTGTATCGTGCAGCGCGCGCTGGGCGGGGGATCGGGCACGAAATTGCGCCGGATGTCCCACATCAAAAGCGAGGGGTCGAGGTTGCGCAGCGACAGCGAGGATTCCACCCAGCGCTGCCCCCAGGTGCCGAGCCCCATGACGAGCGGGCGCAGTTCCTCGCCGGCCTGGGTCAGGCGGTACTCCGAGCCGCCGCCCGCCGCGGGCTCGGCGGTGATCACCCCGGCGCCCTGCAACTCCCTGAGCCGCTTCGACAACAGGCTGGGCGACATCCGCGGCACGCCGCGCCGGATGTCGTTGAACCGGGTCGAACCGCAGAGCAGCTCGCGCAGCACCAGCGGCGTCCAGCGCGTGCAGAGCACCTCCGAGGCCATCGAGACCGGGCAGAACTGGTTGTAGAGGGACTTCTCCGCCATCGACCCCTCCCCTGCCGGCCAAGGTAGCACGACCGCTCCATTTCCTGAACTAGTCCGGCCCGGCGGCGCGGCGCATCCTCGCAGCATCCGATCAGGGAGGAAGACCGATGACGGAACTGCTTGCCATGCACGCGCCGGGTCACGCCGCGGCGGGACCGGCCCTCGACCACCTGCTGGAGCGCTGCGCGGCCCGGGCCGCGGCCTGCGACCGCGACGAGACCTTCGTGGCCCACGGCTACGACATCGCGCGGGACAGCGGGCTCCTGGCCGCCGGCGTTCCGGCGGAACTCGGCGGCGGGGGCCTCGAGGTCCGGGCGCTCTGCGACATGCTGCGGCGGCTGGCCCATGCCTGCCCGGCCACGGCGCTGGCGCTGTCGATGCACACCCACCAGGTCGCCTTTCCGGCCTGGCGCTGGCGCCACCAGCCCGAAACCCGGCCCAAGACCGAACCCCTGCTGGCGCGCGTCGCCGCCGAGTCCCTCGTCCTGTTGTCCTCGGGCGGCGGCGACTGGATCGGCGGCTCGGGCGAGGCCGAACCGGTCGCCGGCGGCTACCGGGTGACGGCGCGCAAGCCCTTCGTCTCGGGCGCGCCGGCCGGCGACCTGCTGATGACCAGCGCCGTCTCGCCCGAGGACGGCGGCACGGTGATCCACTTCGCCTGCCCGATGGCGGCGCCGGAGGTCACCGTCCTCGACACCTGGCACGTGCTGGGCATGCGCGGCACCGGCAGCCACGACGTGAAGATCGCGGGCCTGTTCGTGCCGGCCGAGAAGGTCGCGGTGAAACGCCCGCGCGGCCGGTGGAACGCCGTGTTCCAGACCCTTGCGCCTTTGGCCTTCCCGCTGATCTACGCGGTCTATCTCGGCATCGCCGAACGCGCCCGCGATCTCGCCGTCGATCTCGCCAAGGCGCGGCCGCCCTCGGCGCTGCTGCGCGACCGCGCCGGTCGGATGGAGACCGCGCTCGCCGCGGCGCGGATGGCGCATGCGAGCATGGTGGCGGCGGCCGAGCGCAACGCGCCCGGCGCCGACACCGTCAACGCGACGATGATCGGGCGCCATCTGGTGGAGGCGAACGCGATCCGCACCGTCGAGCTGGCGCTCGAACTCGCGGGCGGCGCGGGCTTCTACCGCGGCGCCGGTCTCGAACGATTGTTCCGCGACATCCAGGCCGCGCGCTACCACCCGCTGCAGAAGGAGACGCAAGCGGCCTTTGCCGGCGCCCTGGCGCTCGGACACCCGAGCGAGGAGATCTACTGACGCCGCCGGGGAAACCTCCCCGGGGCCGGGCCGGCCCAGCGGCGATCATCACTGCGTACGCGACGAGCGAGGCAGCGCGCTCCGCCGTCATCGACCGGCTTGGGGGGCGGCGCGAGAACGGGTCGCGGACGGCGGCGAGGTAACGCCAGCCCTCAACTGTCCGGATATTGGGGAAGTCGGCCAGCCAGTTCCGGTTCGGTCCGTCCGCGCGGAAACCCCGGTCGAGACGGGTCTCGGCGATGACGGCGTGCGCCCCTCGGGGCCTTCGGAACGCCGCGTCGACGGGGCAGTGCAAGCCGTTCGGCTGCGTCCGAGGTTCGATCCGGTGCAGGCCGCAGGTGCTCCCTTCCGCGGGCACGTCCCGCCAGAGGCGCCGGGCGCGCGTCGCGTCCGGTCGCTGGGCCCGAAAGCTCTGGCGCATGACCTCGCTCGGCTTCCGGTCGCAGAGGGACCGGACATTACCGTGCCGGTTCCGCCAGGCAGGGTCGGCCGGCGCAGGCGGGAGGGAGACACGCAATGTCCGCCATGTCTGCTGCAACCGCAGCATCAGACCGGGCGGATTGTGTTGAAGAAGTCGGTCGAGGACGACCGTTTTGCCAGCCCAAACGTCGGCGCGCCGCCGTTCCGTTCGGGCAACTGCCCGTCTGTCCGCCTCAATACGGCTATTCGGCCGCTC